>JAFZHC010000013.1 GCA_017555025.1 Akkermansia sp. | reverse complement strand
TTTCATCGTAAGATAAAAGGAATTCAACGCCGAGGTTATGGCTACAGAAACTTCCAAAACTACAAATTAAGGGTATTAGTAGAGTGCTCACATGGCCGATGACTCAAATAACAGCGTTTCCACACTTTTTGGAGTTGACCCGTTTTTTCATGGGTAATCTTATACAAAAAATCCCGCAAAAGTCAACGACTTATGCGGGATTCATGCGGTTTTCCGAAGGTTACTTAGTAGCGGAGAGAGTGGGATTCGAACCCACGGTGACATCTCTGCCACGCTCGATTTCGAGTCGAGTGCCTTAGACCAACTCAGCCATCTCTCCAATATGGCGTGGCGAGATTATGAGGTTGAGGAGGGCAGATGTCAAGCTCTTTTTGTAGTGTGTTGAGTATTTCTGCTTGAGAAGAGGGTGAAAATATGCTAAAAACGGGGGCGGTGTTAGGTCACCGGGTAATTTTATATGAAAGCAGGTACAATGAAAATTCTGAAAAGAGTGAGTGGTGTTGCAGTTGCTGCGGTGGCGTTGCTGGGTTCTTCTTCTGCACTTGAGGTGGCAGATTTGGTTACTCCGCTGACGCGTAGTTATGCTGACCGTCATTTTACGAAAGATTATAACTTCCGTGTGCTGGAGGATAATTCTGTTCGTCGTACCTGGCAGCTTGATGGTAAGCAGATTATTATTGATTTTGATATTGCGACCGAAAAAGCTCTTTCGATTTACGTTGTCTATGAGCCTTCGGTTGACAAACAGACGGCTACGGCAGATTTTGATGTGCTGGTAAAAGACCGTTGTGAGGGTTCTAAATGGAGTAAGACCAAGAAGGAAGCCACGGAGCGCGTGGGGATTTCCAATGCTCGTCTGATGCGCTTGAATGACAAGAGCCTGCTGTTCTGGGAGTCTGCCGACTCGAGCAGTAAGTGCAAGCGCCTGTGCTGGTTTGCCGAATCTCCGCGCATTAATCGCATGTCTCTGGGGAATGCAGATGTGAACTCCGGTCGCACGGCCATGGGTAACAGAGGGTCTGCCGGTGTGGTTCAACAACTGATGCAGGATGAGGAGCGGCGCATGCGTATTGAGCCGGTACCTGTGGGGGGTAGCATTGCAGCAGCTACGGTAGCTAAGAATGAAGGCGCTAAGGCAAATGAGCCGGTGAAGCGCCCCAAGCCTACCCGACCTGTTGCCGCTGCGGATGAGCCCGTTCGCACTCCTGCCGGTGAACCTGTGAGGGTGGCTGTTGCGGCAGATGATGAGCCGGTCGATAAAAAGCAGGAAGAAGCCGCTAATTTGCTTGAGGCTTTGGGAGTGAAGATTGATATGGAGTCAGATATAGTGAAGTGGGCAGGAGCCGGCATAGGGGTGTTGCTGTTGATATTTATCTGGGGTGCCATATCTTCTGCTCGTCGCAAGGCACGTCAGCGTGCTGCTTTTGAGCAGCTGCTGAGCCTCAGCAATCGGCGTTCTGCTGAGGATGAACAGGATGAGGAGAGCTGAAGTCATATTATTACTAATCAGCGGTTGCTGTCTGAAATTTCTCTAACTGATTAAGTAGAAAAAGTTGTTTATGTTCCGAAAATCACTCCTTTTGGCTCTGGGTTGTTTGCTGCTTTGCCAGTGTAGTCAACTTCAGTCTGATTGTGAAGCTCTGCGGGTGCGCGAGGCCGAAATTGCCGCCGAACCCAAGGGAAATTATTACATCGGTCGTCGTTATCACATACCGTACACCCGCTTCTGGGGGTATATGCGTGAGCCCGGCAAGAGCTGGCGCACAGCGGGCTTGGTGATGATGGATGAGAGTGTTTGCCGCACACCCGATAGAGGCCCGGAGGACCCGCTGCCCGGGGCGGTATTTGGTACGGATAACAATGTGGAGTACATTGTAAAGGGGGCATATACCGGCACAAAAGCGTATGACCCCAGCACGAACCAGGTGTTGCCGGTATTTCGTCCTACCGGGTTTGAAGTGCGCAGTAAGCAGCCGGGGTTCTTGTTTGTGCCCTCTGAGGAGTATGAGGCGGAGCGTGTGACGCTGCGCCCGGCTCTGATGCCGACTCCTCAACAATGTGCACAATATCGTTAAATATGACGCGTATTTATCGCGCAGCCTCTCCTTTTATCTGCTACAATAGCTGCAGGAAATCGTATTCATAAGTTTTTTCACCTCAGAACATTTTCGGCATACATACTATGGCTCAGTCAAAAATTCTCGTAGGCCTCGAGATCGGCACATCCAAAACCTGCATGGTCGTGGGCGAAATTCGCCCCGATGCTACTGCAACCATTATTGGCGTGGGTGAGGTGCCCAGTGCCGGCGTGCGCAAGGGCGAGATTGTTGACCAGAGCATGGCTCGCCAGTGTGTGTGTGATGCTTGGCAGATTGCTCAGGACCACGCCGAGGTGGATATTCTCAATGTGTTCCTTTCCGTTACGGGTGAGCATATCCTCGGCGAGAACTGCATGGGCTCCTATCGTTTGCCCGATGATGAGGATATTATTGAGGAAGAGCACGTTATCTTGGCTAAGGAAAAGGCTGAAAAGGCCGAGATTCCGGCTGACCGTTTTGCGGTCAATCGCGAGTTGGGCAATTTCTCCATCGATAATCGCGAGGCCTCCCGCCATCCGGTGGGGCTTACCGGTCGTACGCTTGATGTGAATTGCCACGTCATGCACGGCATTCGTACCCGTTTGCAGAATTCGCTGCTTTGTGTGCGTCAAGTTCCGCTGGAGGTGGAAGATTTGGTATTTGCACCGCTGGCCACGGCTCAGATGGTGCTTAACCGCCAGCAGAAGGAGGCCGGTGCGCTATTGATTGACATTGGCGGCGGTACGTCTGATTTTATTTGCTACAGCGGTGGCGATGTTGTGGCCAGCGGCTGTATTCCCGCCGGTGGTAATACCATTAACAGCGATATCGTGAAGCTGACCGAGCAGCGCGTGAGCAACAAGGCTGCCGAAGTGCTGAAGTGCACCGAGGGTAATGCCTTCGGTGATGTGAAAGACCGCTCTCTGGCTCAGTATAAGAGCGAGCTGGGTATGCACGATGTGTCCATCCCCCGTGGTGACCTGAACCGCATTATTCGCGACCGTTTGGCCGATATTCTGGTGCGTGTGGGCAAGCGCGTGCCCGAAGAGGTGTGGAAGCAGAGCGGCATGAGCGTGTACCTCTCCGGTGGCACCAGCCTTATGCGTGGGCTCGATTCTCTGGCTCACCACATTTACGGTGTACCGGTGCACCAGCCTGCGCCGATGGCTGAGGGGCAGAACTACTCCTACCTGGCAGACCCCCGTTATTGCACAGCTATTGGTCTTATTCGCTTTGCTCAGCGCTATGATGATGAGGCCTTGCGTAGCGTATCTCCTGGTTTCATCAAGCGTCTGTTCCGCATGTTCCGCCGTCGCCGCTACTGATGTGAGCCCGGTGGCCAGCTAAACTTTATACCCTTACATAACAGCTTATGCTCCCTTACCAGACAATACCGCAGAAGGAAGACGGCATTGCCATAGTCGGTATCGGCGGTGCCGGTGCTAATATTTTGCAGTGCTTCGCGGGCTCCAGTGCCAACAACGTGCGCCTGTATACCATGTCGCTCGATGAGCGTGTGGGTCGTTCCTGTGGTAGTAATGTTGAGTTTGTGCAATTAGGGGGTGGGTTGAACCACGGTCTGGGCTCCGGTGGTGACCCTTCGGTGGGTAGTCAGGCTGCTCTGGAAAGCCGCGCCGAAATTGAAGCCATGCTGCGCGAGGCGAGGCTGCTGGTACTGGTGGCTGGTCTGGGTGGTGGTACGGGCTCCGGTGCTGCACCGGTGCTGGCTCAGATGGCACGTGAGGCCGGCTTGTTCCTGGTCTCTGTGTTGGTGATGCCGTTTGGCTTTGAAGGTAAGCGCCGCAGAGCTCAGGCAGAGGCTGCCTTGGAGGAAGTCGCCCGACTGAGTGATATCGTGTTCTGCTTTGAGAATGATTACATGGAGGAGCTCTTCCGCAACCGCGCCGGGGCTCGTGCCGTGTTTGAGGAGGTAGACCGCATGCTTGCTCGTGCTACGGCGGCAGTGCCCATGCTGGCTTCTTCTCCCGGTTTCATTAACCTTGGGCTTGATGAGTTGGCTACAGCTCTCGAAAATCAGGACTCTCGCTGCATTTTCGGTAGCGGTAGCGGCTATGGTCCGCAGCGTGCCGCAACAGCCGCAACGGCTGCGCTGGAGTCGCCGCTTGTGGCCTATCGTGGTGCATTGGGCTTTGCCCGTACCGTTATTGTGCATATTGCCGGTGGCGATAGTATGTCGCTTACGGAAATCCGCACCGCCATGGAAACCGTGCGTGCCGGCTTGGCTGATGAGGATGTGAACATTTTCTTCGGCACTACGGTTAAGCCGCACCTTGGCGATGAAATTCGCGTAACCCTGATAGCTTCCATCAACGCGGAGGAATTCAAAGCAGCCCTGCTTGCTCCCCCCGCACCTGAGGCTGATGAACCCGAACTTGCCGACGTTGAGCCCGAGGAGGAGCTGCCGGCGGAGCCGGAACCTGAGCTTATTGCTGAGGAGGATGAGCTTATTGCCGGAGAGCTCTTCGAAGAAGAACCCGCTGATGAGATGCCCGTCAGTACCAGTTATGCTGATGATGCACCCTTGATCGTGGAGGATAGTGAAGACGAGGCTGAGGAGGAGCAGGGAGGCGGTACGCCTGCCTCTGAATTCCGCAGTCAGCCGACCATGCACCAGCCTGAGCTCATGCCCACCCTGCCGACCGTAGAGGATGAGGTGGAAGAAGAAGAGGAGGAGGCCGCCCCTGCTGCTATGCGAGCCGGTGCTCTCTTCGCCGGAGGCTCTGCTACCGGGCGCTACCCCATGGGGCGCAGGCGTCCGCAGTCTGCTGATGATGATTTGGATACACCGCCGACACTCAGTTTTAATGACTTGAGAGACATGTTCTCCCGTTAAAAAGCGGCGTTTTTGCGCCAAATAGGTTCTTTATGTGAAATTTGGATTGCAAATACGGGTGAAGTTTGCTACACTCGCCCGCGCACAAGGGTCAGTATCTTTGTGACCTCTCTCTTTCACATTCAGCACAGCACCATGAGTTTACCGTTTTTTAGCAAACTTCGCAATAAAAAGGCTTATCTGAAGCTCGTTCAGCAGGAGCTTCAGAAGGTGCGCGATGAGATTGCTCGTCAGACGGAGGAGTTTGAGCCTTATGTGAAGGACTACATGCGCCAGGTGTGCCGCGGGCAGGGTAAAATGTTGCGTCCCGGCCTGGTGCTGCTGACTGCTGCCGCCACAGGTGGCATTAAGGACGAGCATATTACTTTTGCTGCTCTGCTGGAGATGATTCACATGGCCTCGCTCATCCACGACGATGTGCTTGATAAGGCCGATACCCGCCGAGATCAGCCTACCCCTAATGCATTGTGGGGTAATGAGCTGGCTGTGTTGCTCGGCGATACCATGCTGGCTCAGGCCATAGTCATGGGTACGGAAATCGGTGGCAGCAAGTTCTGCCGCAAGATGGCTGTGGCCATGCGTGATCTTTGCCAGGGTGAGGTGGAGCAATCCACCCGCTTGTGGGATATGGAGATGAGCCGTGCCGATTACTATGAGCTCATTCGTAAGAAAACGGCCACCCTTTTTGCCGTTGCCATGAGCGGTGCCGCTTACCTGCAGGAGCTCGATGAGGAAATGGTAGAGCACTTGAACCGCATGGGTACTCTGCTGGGCATTTCTTACCAGATTTATGATGACTGCCTGGACCTCACCGGTACGGATGAGGATGCCGGCAAGACCTTGGGTACGGATGCCGTTAAGGGTAAGCTTACTCTGCCGGTGTTCTTCCTGATGGAGTCGTCGAGTGAGGATGTGGCCGATATGGTACGAAGTGCCGTTGAGCGCCATGAGGAGATTGATTACGTAGCACTCAGACATACGGATGCTTTCCGCGAGGCCATCAAGTTGTCTGTGGAGGAGGGCCTTTCCCGCAATGAAGAAGCCCGCGAGGTGCTGTGGTTGCTGCCCGATACGCCGGCCCGTAAGGCATTGGCAGAGCTGACCTACCGTCTGGACGACATGCTGCGAGATTGCTGTAATTCGTAAGCCCCGCACTAGTTTATGATAAGGCCCGAAAAGATGATACCCGCTGAGGGAGGGCTGGCCGAGGCTGTATGGGCCGAGGTGTGCCGCGCGGCCGAAAAAGCCGTGGAGAACGAGCCCAAGCTCCTGGGGATGCTGGATGATGTTGTACTGAGCCGCACATCGCTGGGAAATGCCGTGGCGGTTCGCCTGGCTCGCAAACTTTCTCGCCGCGATATGAATCGTGATGAGCTCGAACCCCTCATTCGTACTCTGCTGAAGGCTAATCCCATGGTGGTGGATTGCATGGCGGCGGATTTACGGGCAGTAGTAGAGCGAGATGCCGCCTGTCACAACGTGCTGGAACCGCTGCTCTTCTTTAAGGGTTTTCATGCGCTCGCCACTTACCGCGTGGCCCATGTGCTGTGGCAGGAAGGCCGTCACCTGCTGGCTCTGTTATTTCAGAGTGTGAGCAGCGAGGTGTTTGGGGTGGATATTCACCCTGCGGCTCAGATTGGGTGTGGTATATTGCTCGACCATGGTACCGGATTTGTAGTGGGCGAGACGGCCATCATTGAAAACGATGTTTCCATGCTGCATGAGGTGACGCTGGGCGGTACCGGTAAAGAGAAGGGCGACGCCCGTCATCCCATTGTGCGAAGCGGTGTGCTCATAGGAGCCGGTGCTAAGGTTTTGGGCCGCGTGGAGATAGGCGAATGCGCCAAGATTGCGGCTTCTTCGGTCGTATTGGCAGATGTGGAGCCGCACACAACCGTGGCCGGTGTACCTGCCGTTAAAGTGGCAACCGATACCGCCTGCAGCAGCACCCCGGCTTTGGGTATGCAGCAAAGTATTAATCCTGAATCATGATTACGGAGCTCGATATTCATCTTCCCCTGCGCAAGGCTGTCAAAGAGCAAGCCCGCCGCAAGGCTGTGGCTCAGCAGTTGGGAATTTCTCCCCATCGCGTACTCTCGATGCGCCTTCTTAAAGATAGTATAGATGCCCGCCGTCGCCCTATTTGCAAGCAGCTGCGACTGCTGGTGGGTATTGACGAAGAGTTGCCGCCGGTTGAGCTGCCGCGCCGCGATTATGCTCCTCTGCCTTCCGGGGCTCGTCGGGTGATTATCGTGGGGAGTGGCCCGGGTGGTTTATTTGCGGCGCTGCGCTGTCTGGAGCTTGGTTTGCGCCCCATTGTACTGGAGCGTGGTAAGGATGTTTTTGCCCGTAGCCTCGATTTGCCGCCCGTTCATGCCGGTGAGTATGTGGTGGAGGATTCCAATTACTGCTTTGGCGAAGGCGGAGCAGGAACTTTCTCCGATGGTAAATTGTTTACCCGTGCTACGAAGCGTGGGCCGGTTATGGAGGTGTATGAGACCTTTGTCGCCCATGGTGCCTCGCCGGATATTCTGACAGATGCCCAGCCGCACCTGGGGTCTGATAAGTTGCCTGATATCATCAAAGCCATGCGGCAGAGCATCATCAATGCCGGTGGTGAGGTGCATTTCCGCACCCGTGTTAATGCCCTGCTGCGTTCGGCAGATGGCCGTCGCCTGTGCGGCGTTCGCTCTTCTGACGGCTGTGAATGGGTGGCCGATGCCGTTATTCTGGCCACGGGGCACAGTGCGCGCGATGTATACCGCATGCTGCACGAGGAAGGGCTGACTTTGGAACAGAAGACCTTTGCCGTGGGCGTGCGTATTGAGCACCCTCAGAGCCTTATCGATGCCGCTCAGTATCACCTGCGCCCCGGGCAGACTCGCCCCGAAGAACTGCCGGCAGCCCGATATACGCTGGCAACCAATGTGGGCGACCGAGGTGTGCATTCTTTCTGCATGTGCCCCGGTGGTTACATTGTGCCCGCCGCAACCGAAAATGATGAGGTTGTGGTGAATGGTATGTCATTGTCTGCCCGCGATTCGTACTGGGCTAACTCCGGTTTCGTAGTAACGGTTAAGCCCGAGGATACCGCCGCGCACGCTGCAGAGCATGGAGTGCTGGCCGGGCTTGCATGGCAGAAGGCACTCGAGGTGGCAACCTCTCAGGCCGGCGGCGGGCGCCAGAAAGCACCGGCACAGCGAGTGGTCGACTTTATTGCCGGGCGCGTGAGCTCCACTTTGCCGGAGAGTAGTTATGAACCCGGATTGACCGCATGGGATCTCCATGCCTTGTTGCCTTCATTTGTGAGTAGTCGCATGAAGGAGGGGCTACAGTTCTTCAACCGCAAGTTGCGTGGGTTTGCCGGTGAGGAGGCCCTGTTGATTGGCTGCGAAACCCGCACCAGCTCGCCTTTGCGCATACCGCGCGACCCTGCCACCCTGCAACATGTGGATTTACCCGGGCTCTTCCCCTGCGGTGAGGGCGCCGGTTATGCCGGTGGTATCGTATCTGCCGCGCTGGATGGTCGCCGCTGCGCTGAGGCAGTTGCTGCTCAGTATTGAGATTTTGTATGAGATCATAATCACTTTTCGGCTCCGAAAAGTGATTATTATTTTGCGGTAACATATTTTTTCTTGTTATCGCTGAGTTTTCTGCTATAGTGAGAAGTGCTATGAAGAATCAACTCATTTTACCGTTTTTAGCAGTTGCACTTAGTGGAGCTGCCGGTGCAGCTCCGTATGTGCTTCCCTCGCACCAGCCCGGAGCTCTCACACCTGCTGATATTCAGCCCGTGTATTCGTTGGAGTGCCTCTACGGCATAAGCTCGGAAAGCTCAGAGCCCGATAGCTGGGGTCCTCGTCTGAGCCTCAATCTTTACAGCAATGCTGATGATACTGTGCGCCATCAGTTCAACCTCAACATTGCAGGTATGTGGGGCAGCGAGACGTACCGAGGCGCCGGATGGTCGGACAAGGTTGACGTATTTATGATGCCTGTAACCGCAGGGTATAATGTTAACCTTGAGCTGGGGCGTAACGTATTCCTCTACCTCGGTGCCAAAGCAGGTTATGCTTGGGCTGATATTGAATCCCGTTATAAGGATGCTGAAGGCTCCCATACTGCCAAGGACACCACAGGTGGCTTTACTTACTCTTTCGGTTCCGGCCTGAAGTATATCATTGCAGATACCACCTATCTCCACGTTGGCTACGAATATGCCAGCACTTCTTATGACTACGCCGGTGATGATGATTACCATCGCCAGCACGTCATTTCCGTCGGTATTGGCTGTCAGTTCTGATATTTTCTTTGACGAAAAGACAAGGAGGGGTAGCTCTTGCGAGCTTACCCCTCCTTTTTTTAAAAGCACTTGCCGGTATTTTCAGTCCTGTTGATTAAGGGCATAAAAACACGCTCCACGGCGTTTGGGCGGGTATTTTGAGAAGGTGTTATTGGCGATTGGGTTGCTTGTCGCTTTCATTCCGAGGTGAGTGAGGTGGGGAGATACCCCACCAACTTTCTAATCAGGAAGAATAATAATTTGTTGGATTTGATAGTCGGGCAATCTTAAAATGACGTAAGTAAACAAAAAAAAGGAGTTATGCCGCGCACTATGCTTGCAGCATCCCCCTTACGTGTGATAGTCTTGCGGAAAATAATCAGCGGTCGCACACTCTTTTTTATGAGGCTCCTGCGGCGTGCTAAATTAAAATTTTACTTTCAAAACGTATGAAATTTCACTTACCTCTTGGGGTTTTGAAAGCGCTGATGGCCGTGGTGTGTGTGCCCGGTACGACTATAGCCGCTGACGTTGTTCAGAATTCATATACGCAGCTGCCGCTCTCTATCAGCTATGGTGTGACATCGGCTGGAACTTCGGCACTTGCTGCGATTGATGAGGCGGCGTCTCTTTACTGGGATTCCACTTCCGGTGAGTCTGCCGTGTGGGATACGGATACAACGGCAGCGTGGGTGAAGATGAACGGGGAGGAAACGACCTGTGCAACCGGTGCTCAGGTTGTGTTTGGTGAAGGGGAAAATCTGAACAAGTCTGTGCAGATTGCCCCTGAGGGTGTGACTGCATCAGCCGTTGAGATTGCCGGTACCGGCTATCAGTTCAGCGGCGGGGATATGGTGGTGACGGACAGCCTGGTTGCAAAGTCATCGGCTACGATTGATAGTGTGCTGGTGATAGGCTCCCCCACTAAGCCTTTGGAGATTCAGGTGGCCAAGGGGCAAAAACTGACGACTTCCATTCTCGAGACCGCTTTTACCGGCTCCCATGAACACCATGTTTATGAACACGGTGCCTTTGAGAAAACCGGAGCAGGTACGCTGAGTATCACAGATGCTGTGCATGGCTCCATTACCGGTGTAACAGTTACTGAAGGTCTGCTCGAGCTTGACTCTGATGTTTCGCTGTATGTTGGCGCCAATGAAATCAAAGGCGGCACGCTTGCGAACGTGGAAATGAAGATTACGGGTGAAATTGACCGCGCTGTTTCCGGTAATGTTGCAGTGGCGCATAATGTTATTAAATCTGCGGATCGGGTGAATGCTGCCGTGCTGACGGATGTGACGCTTCATGCCGGCACTTCCTCCGAATATGCCACCCTGCAGAATGTTTCTTTTGCCGGGGCGAGCACCCTGCGCGGGTATATTACCTTTGAGAAGACTCAGAAGACGAGCGATATGCGTGTGCTTGCCGGGGGTACTCTGACGGTGGATAATGTATGCTTTGATTTGCACGGCCTTGCAAGCGGTGAAAAGGTTCTTATTGAAAATGCCGCCGTGAACGCTGCCGCCGGTACTTTAAAAGGTTGGGAAACGGCGAATTTTGTGTACAGCGGTATCAAGGTGAACAGCGCTGCGGTGAATTCCTCTGCAGCCGGCGTGGTGACCATTAAGCAGGAGCACGATGGCAACCTGTATTGGAGCGGCGCAGAAGATGCTAAGTGGAACTCCGCATCCGCTAACTGGCGCACGCAGCCCGGCGGCACCGGTAGTGAGGTCTTTACCGCTCTTTCCAACGTCTACTTTGGTGCCGATGCTACCAACCGTGATATTACCGTCATGCAGGATTTGGTGGTGATGAATCTCGGCATTGAAAAAGGCAGCTACAGTTTTATCGGCGGTCGTATCGCGACTCTGGGAGATGCTGCCATTAACATCGGCGCAGATGATAAGGTGACGTTCCATAACCAGTTCGTTGTTCAAGGGAATATAACGACTTCCGGCATGGGTACTCTGGAGCTGCTTAGTGCGACTAGTGTGGTGAAAGACATGACTTTGGGGGTTGACCACATTGTTATTGATGCTGATGTGACGGTGTTCGGCGATTTTAACGTTAATAATGCCGGCAGCCTGACGATTGATGGTAACGTGACGGCTCGGGAGATGAACATTTCCGTGAGTACCGGTGAAGATGCGGGTAACGCCTACAACAAAGCCCCGGTGAACGTGACCGGTAGTCTCTCTGTCGGCGAATTCGGCAATATTACCATCGGCGGTACAGCTGAACAGCACTACTTGGGCGTGTTGACGGCCGGTAATTGACGGTGAACACACAGGTGAATGATGTGTATTTTGACCACCTGCGTGTGAGCAGCCTGACGGTAGGTAAGGGGGCGCAGGTTCATGTGCAGACCTCATCCGCGGCATCTTCACTTTCTACCTCCACTCTCCCTGAGATTAACCTGTCCGGTACGCTGGCTTTGGATGCTAACGGTGCAATCTATGACCGCGGCTATACTGTGAATGTGCAGGATGATGCCGCTTCACTCGTCTTTGGCTCCGGCTGCACCATTGATAATCTGAATATCATCGGTAAACAGGATGATTCCGGCTACACCAATGTGGGTATCAAGGTGCATTCTGACTCCGCCACAGTAACGGGAATGCAGGATTTAGGAGACCTGAATGTAGCGCTCGGCTCACTGACAGTAAAGAATGCTAAAGGCTCTGTACATGGTGAGTTGCTTCTGAATAACGCTAAGCTGAAACTGGGCGAGGGGGCGAATGATATCATGGCGGCAAATTCCGGTGCGGTTTGTTTAGAGAATGGTGCCCGTCTGGATATCGGCAAGACCCAACAGACCTTGTCTGCCAATAATGAGGTGTCCCTCTCCGGCACTTCCTCCATCACGGGTGCGGCTGAAGGCTCCGGTTTGCTGCTTGGAGACGGCGTTCGCGTGAACTATGAGGATGCCGGCAACAGCATTGCTGCTAAGATGACGGTGGAGCAGGGTACGGGCATAACTCTTAACTCCAAACAAGCCGGTAGTTCTCTGGAGATATCCGGCAGCATATCCGGCAGCGGAAACATTAATCTTACCGGGCCGGGAACGGTGACGCTTGCCGGCTCTAATGCCGGCTTTGACGGTCAGGTGATGGTGCAGCAGGGCTCTACTCTGACCTTGCAGAACATAGATACCTTGTTAAATGCCGGTGTGGTTCTGAATACCGGTGCTAACTTGGTCTTGGGTGCTCCCGATGCGGTTCAGCTCAACTCACTTACGTTGCTTAACGGTTCGTCTCTTACTATTTCCTCCATTATCGGTACGGGTGCCCCCTCCGACAAGTATGCCGTACTGAATGCTAAACAGGGTGTTACCTTTGGTCAGGATAGTGAGAATGTAGTGCTGAATGTTATCTTCTCTAAAAGTCTGGAGACGATGACCACCTACAACATCATGACCGGAGTAACGTCCATCGACAACCTCAGCTTCAACGTGCTGCATAACGGCGCGTTGCTGGATGACTCTCAGTACAAGATAAGCCTTAATTCTGCTACAGGTTTGCTTTACATGCACACCATGATGGGTAATGTGTGGGATGGCAAAGGTACCGGGAATGGCCCCAGGTATTGGTCTACAACCAATACTGATGGTAATTGGAGCAGCGGCAATGGTAATTACGATGGATCCGGTAAGTACAAGGCTGCTATCTTCGGCGACTTAGATGGTGGTTCCGGTGATGTCTACGTGTCCGGTGTTGTTGCTCCCGGTGATATTTATTTTGTTGCCGGTACGACAGAGTATAAGCTTGATGGGGATGGTGTATTGGCAAAAGGCACGAATATCCATAAGGTCGGTGCCGCTGATGTATCTCTGAATCTGGCTAACAATGCCACCGCGGATACTGCGCTGGGCAATGTGGATATTCAGTCCGGCCGCTTGCTTTTGGAAAAGGCTCTTGCGGTGGCGGGTACTGTGACAATTGATGAAATTGCCGAGCTCAAGGTGAAAGGCGGTACTGATGGGCTGAAAATGGTTGCGAAGGAGGGTGGCTCGTTTAACTATACGGTCTCTGCTATTGAACCGGGCTCATCTGCTACGCTTAGTGGCGTAACGATGGATGCAGCCGGTATCAGAGGTATGGAAGGAGCTGGAGCTTACATCAGCGCAGACAAGTTGTTGGTTCAAGGTAATGCCCATCTCTCACATCTTACTCTTAACGACTTTGAGGCAGAGGGTGACGTGACTCTGTCTCACGTTAGATTGACTTCTTCTACGGGGACGAATTCTCATGATTTGAAGGATGTGACAATAGGAAAGGGAGTAGTGGTAGCTCCGTCCGCTTCTTATACTCTTTCCGGAAATATTACCTTTGAGGATAAGCTCACCAATGAAGGTACGGTCATACTGACCGATACAACTCACGTAGAAATAGGTAAGATTAAGTATGAGACTGCTATTGATACAACATCCGGCAAGTCCAAATACGTTTATCAATTTATTAGCTCGGCAGAAAATGCTGATTTGCAGGCGTCGGAGTTTACAGCCGATCGGGTTTCCATCAACGGTATCAATCTGGCTACCAATCTGGCTACCGGTCTGGTTACCGGTCTGGCGAGTGGTATAAAGGTAGATTTTGAAGATAACGGGAAAGGTTCCTTGACGGTGAGCATTGACGATGGCTCAGTCGGTATGCCACAGTGGGATGAGCGCTGGTGCAAGTCGGAAAATGCTCCCGCTCTTTCCCGTCGTTATTATGTCGGAACAATCAATTCCAATCTGGAGATAGCCAAACAAGCTGATGGTTACAAGTATAGTTCCATTGTTAGTGGGACAAATGCGGCCAAGGTTAATAACGGAAAAGCTATCGCAGTGACTCTCTCCTCTATTGCAAAAGGAAATCTTGTCGTTGGCGGTTATACTGAGAAGGTTGATGCCGGTGAAGTAGGCTATGAGGTGTGGATAGATGACCGTTCCGGCTTTAAGAACATTTACGGCTTTAAGAACATTATCGGTGGTTTAGCTAATTGGACACCAGATTGGGAGGCAGTCATTGCCCAAACGCAGACCGGCGCCACACATATTCTGGTGAACTCAGAGGCCTTCATCGACAATCCGGATTTGGATCCTAACAAGAAGGTTGAATATCAGAAAAGCAAGCTCTGGGCGAAGCACTTTATTATTGGCGGTTCCCGCTGGAGCAATCAGGGTAAGGGCTGGCGTAATGAAGATGGTGTTTCCTTTACGCTCGAACAAGCTGCCGAGAGTTTTGTGACGGTGCAGAATGGCCAGATTTACAATATTTTCGGCGGTTCCTGCGGTGGAAAATACAATATTGATGATCCGAATGACTGGGGAAAAATCTCTACTGTAGATGTGACGCAGTATGGTACCTCACATGTTTTTGTAGATGGCGGAACAATTGGTGAAATCTTTGCCGGCGGCTATTGTGCCAACATTAAAGGTTCACAGGAGGTGAACGGTCGCATTCGTGCCGTGGAAATGGTGCTTACCGGCGGTACGCTCGGCGGAAAGAACTTGCGTGTTTTCGGCGGTACTGATCATGCTGTTGTCGATGGCGATATTTATGTACGCATGGAAGGCGATGCCAATATTAGTTCTCGACTGGTGGGTGGCTCGAATGCCGGTACGGTGAATGGTAATATCGTGCTTGATCTCATTAGTGGCTCAGCTTTCAGAGTAGATGCAGCAGGTTTGGGGTGGCAAATTGAGGCGGAAAATTATTATGATCCGGCCCGAATTAACGGTGAGGTACTGGTAAATCTGTACAGAGATTTCCATTTGGGCAATGGTGCTGATGGTGATCTTAAGAGCGGTATTTATGGCGGTATGGAGATGTCGAACCTTGTCTTGCTTACCGGGAATTGTACAAGCTCACTTCATTTTGCGGAGTCCGGCACATATGAGCTGGGTTTCATTGGCGCTGATGGTTACAGTACCTCGGAAGATTCCATCATCGTGACCGGTTTTGACCGATTTATCATGGAAGATGGGGCTCATGCCATGCTGGGGCTTGGGAAGTTTGATATAGATATGGACCCTAACAAGACGCTCTCTATCGAAGGTAAAGGTATAGTAGAGGTGATTGGGCACGGTGAGAACTTCGGGCGTAACATTATACTCAGGGATAGCGCCACACTCAAGATTTCAACTAGTGTTATCGGCCTGACTACGAATGATGATGACCGCACCATTACCGTGACGGAGGGCTCGACCATCGATTTCTCAGGCTTCCCGTTAGGAACGCTGTACCAGGGTGATTCTGATTATGCGGGGCTGGGCTTTAAGGTGCTCATTTGCGGCGATGGTGTGGATGGCATGGGCGCTTTGTATAAAGGTAAGTATGAAGGCTCACTTTATCCGAAAGATAAAGATACCACCTCCTCCATTGTTAACAGAATTGTACTTCCGAATGTGGAGCTCACCGGTAGTGCCTCATTAAAGGTAGAGGAGCAGGAGATTCTCTTCATGAATGCCTACGAGCTGGGAGAGACTCATCTGAATTTGGCGGGGTATACCCTCACCAAGCTCGGCGCAGGTGATTTCATTGCCCGCTCGGTGAAGATGACGAAGGGTACGGTATTGGTGCAGCAGGGTGCCTTTGGTTTTGACCTGACGGATACTGCCGCTCAGACGGATATGGTGCTGGCTACCGGATCAGAACTGAAACTGAATGCCACAGGTCTGAAGATTGCAGATACTTCCGGCTTAGTGCTGCGTTCTTTGAGTGGCTCCGGTATAGTGAATCTGAACGGCAGCACGCTTACTTTGCATACGGAAGATGGCTACGGCTATTATGATGAATACATGGATGATGAGCAGTCTTATGACCAGTTCTCAGGGACGACTGGCTTTGGCTATGCAGTATTCAGCGGCTTGCTTAGTGATGGCAGCTCCGCCGGAGGTAAGCTTGTCAAAGTCGGCTCAGGGGTGCACTATATCTCCGGCAGCAGCAACACCTATACAGGTGGCACCCAGCTACAGGGTGGACGACTCTACCTGTTGGGTACCGGTGAGGCGTCAGAGTTCACCAAAGGTGAGTCCACGGTAGCCTCCGGTGTGGCCGGTACGGGTTCAATCGTATGGGGCAGTACCGATGCTGAGCTTTATCTGGGACATGGTGCCCATATCTACAACAATGGTACAACCAACGTGCAGGGCGGTGGTGAGATGATTATTGGTGTGGAAGGTGTGCTCAACGGCGTGTTGGCAGATTTCGTCGGCATTCACAGCAAGGGGCAGGGCGGCTCCTTGACCTACGTCACGATGGGTGGCGAGAACTACGTGGAGATTGAGACTCACAATCTGAAGTCACTTAATGTGAATGCTCAGTATGCAGACGGCACCGAATATGTGGCAGGAACGGATATTGACCGCAATAAAATGCTGCTGGTGAAGGTGAGCGACTGGGAGGCCGTGAAGAACACGGCAGTAAACGGTATCGGAGAAGCCGGTTACAATGAAGCCATCTATTCCGGCGTTCTTCAGGATTCTAATGGCAAGTCTGCTAAGCTGCACAAAGTCGGCGTGGGTACGCTGGTGCTGGATCAGAGCAACTCATACACCGGTGGTACTGAAATTGAGGCCGGCACACTCCGATTGCGCGGCTGGGGTACTCTGGGCAAAAACGAGAAAGAGAACGCCGTCATAGTGCAGAAGGGAGCCACCCTCATGTTCACGCATAACAGCGGTTATGGCGATGAACCCACGAGAGCAAACAACGATATCACCATCAACGGCACCGGTGATGCCCGCTGGGTGGGCCATGCCGCAACGGACGGCGGTACAGCCGCCCTCATCTCTGCCGTGGGCCCCGCAGTAACCTTTACTCTCAGCGGCGATATTTCCGGCAGCGGCAACGTGCGCCACTCCGGTGAAGGTGTGCTGGTGCTCAGCGGTGATTCATCCTACACGGGCGGTACATATGTTTCCCGCGGTACAGTGGAGGTGCAGAGTGCCACCGGTCTGGGTGCCACGGCAAGTGGTCAGAGCTCTGTGACTATTGAGCGCGATGCCGACCTGCGATTTACCGTGGAGAGTGGCTTTACGGGTAATCGTATGGTGACAAAACTTGCTGCGGATGTGAATGATATTCAGGGTGATATTTTCATCGCCGGAACGACGGATACTGAGCGTATTCTGCACATGGACGGTAACGGCTACAAGGCTCTTTCTACCACGCTGGGTGAAAATGGCATGCTACTGGTTAACGGTGCGGCCATCAACGGTGTGGCGGTGATGGCTGAATCGGAACAGCTCACCGGCAGCGGCAGCGTTGTGGTGTCTGATGCCTCGGCATCCGGTGCTTCGGCCACGTTTAAGTCGATGATTGATTACAACGGCGACTTCCGCGTGGAAGGTGATAAAGCCTCCATCTCGGTGAAAGCCGGCACGTTCATTGATGGTAGCATTCATGTGGCCGGTCAGCAGGCCTCCGTATATATCGGTAGTGACATTTTCATAGCCGACGGTGAATCTCTGCACCTGATTTCTACCGGTGACGCCTCTCTGGACACCGCAGCTATTGTAAAAACAGAAGGCTCGGTTAGCATTGAAGCCGGTGCAACTCTCTCCGTACGGAAGGAGGCGACTCTTTATGAGTACGACCTTAGCAAATTGCGGGATGCCGCCAGCTTTACTATGGAAGAAAACGCCCTACTCAAGACCCCGAGTGATAATCTGCCGGAAAATGTTGTTTATCGTCAGCTCGGCTCCGACGCAGGGACTTATGATGGGCGATTTGATGCCTCTGTAGCAGGAAACCTTCAGGCAGTCGGCGTCGTGCAGGCGAATGGAGAGAGCGGGCTGACACTCGCGGGCGGTGCCACCTATGAAACGGTGAATGCTCATACTTGCTTGATGGGGGGCTCCCTGACGCTCGATACCATGGAAAAAAGCCTGCTGACCTTCAACACGACTTCTGACATAAGCTTTGATGCATCTACCGATGGGCAGTTGGTGCTCTTCAGCGGTGTGGACAGCGTTTATTTTGGCTATGATAAGGTGACCGTGAGCGATGATTCCGGTATCGTCTACACCTTGGCGAACCGTTATATCACCGGCTGTGATTTCATCCATGATAACACCCTATTGGTGTTCGACTCCTACGCCAATGTAGTTTACCTGCAACAACGAGCGATTCCCGAGCCCGCCACGGTCACTCTTTCGCTGCTCGCCCTTGCCGGCTTGGCTGCACGCCGCCGCCGCAAGTAACGACCTTCTGCAAACTTTGCAGCAAAGCCCCCGTGGTTAATTGAACCACGGGGGCTTATATTTCGAGTTTAAGCGTTTTACAATAAAAGAAATATGAGATAGCTAGCCGCAAGTCGCTTTATAAGTTAGGCGAGCTTCCACATAAGACAAGATATTATTTTTGAGCATGCATGCCGCTAAGCGGCAACACAACAGGGCGACTTTACATTGCTGTTGCCGTTTGATATATAACATATAAAAAGGAACCAAGAATAGTACACGGGACTATAAAGGCGCCTGATTTTTAGACACCAGTTTAAGCCCCTTTTTCTTGTGTCGAAGGCTTGTTTCGCATCATTCTCGTTTTATGCGAAACAAAGTCTTTTGTGATGCATGCGTGCAACACAAGAGAAATTGACTTGCATCATTTACTTTTTGTGCAAGGCAAAATTATCATGTTCTATCCTAATGTCCCTGATTTAATCGACCCTTTTAGTAATGTGACTGGAACCGCACGAGTCTAAGCGAGTCCTTTTGGCTGCAAAACGGGGGCAAAATGGATGCAAAATCAGCCCCGGAAGTCGGTTTTCCGTTATGATTTCAGCGTTTTATAACCCGCTGAAATCAAGGCACAAAAAAGGGGCGGTCGTTACCATTTTGTCTTGGTTACGACCGCTCCCATAATAGCCTTTTTGTGACTGTGATTTTTAGTGGCTCTGATACATTGTGTATAAACGACTTATGAAATTGATGCCGTTTTCTGAAAATCACCCCGAAATTCGCCTTATCTCATAACTGGTTGCAGAAAGTTTCAGAAAAGACTTGTTGTCAATATTTTATAAAGTTTGTTAACATTAGAGGGTCACATCCATTGATAGGTATAGTGATATACCTTGCTACGCATATATAAAATAATGAGTACTTGTTCTTTTTTTTAAATGTGAACAAAAATAGAAATTGAATTCTTGCGTTTTGAGGGTTTTTCTTGTTTTTTTCTTTACTTTTTAAGTTTTTTTTGTAAAATAAAGCAAAAAGTAAAGAAGTCATGGTTGAAGAAGAACTTCAGGAGTTGATTGTAAAAGTACGGCGTCGAGGTTGCGAATGGCAGACCACGGAAGTTAAAGCCGCTCATAGAGGATGCCCGGAAAGGCTGTACGATACCATATCAGCCTTTTCCAACCAGGACGATGGAGGAGTTATCCTGTTCGGGCTAGATGAGCAGAACCAGTTTGAAAAAGTGGGAGTATATGATGCCCAAGCTCTACAAAAGAAGGTAATGGAGTATTGCGAGCAGATGACCCCCGTTGTGCGACCGGTATTCACAGTGTGGGATGATGAGGGGAAGGTATTTGTTTCTGCTGAAATCCCTCCTCTGGACATTGCTGAACGCCCCTGTTTTAGAACGGCACAAGGACGTTTGAAGGGATCCTACAAACGAGTAGGCGAAGCTGATAAACCCATGACTGAATATGAGGTTTATAGTTATGAGGCGTTTCGTAAAAGGTACCGAGATGATATCCGCCCAGCCAAGGGGGTAACACAAAATATGCTGAATCAGGATTTGCTGGAGATATACCAAGCTCGCATGCGAAGCGAAAGACCCAACCTAGCCCGCGTGACCGAGGAGCAGCAGTATGAACTGAATGGTGTTACTCAGGGCGGGGATATCACCATGGCTGCGTTACTGCTTTTCGGTTTATTTCCTCAGGCTTTCTATCCTCGCCTATATATTTCAGCGACTCGCATCCCCGGTACTGAAATGGGAGTGGTGGATTTGTTTGGTAATCGCTTTACAGATTCTAAAAGACTAGAGGGCACTATACCGGAAATGCTGCAAAAAGCATTGGATTTTGTTCTCAACAACATGCATGTTGCAACCGGAATTGACGCTCTGACCGGAAAAAGAATTGATGTGCTTCAATACCCTATGGATGCAGTACGTGAAGCCGTACTAAATGCCTTGATACACCGAGATTATAGCATACATACAGAAGCGAAACCAATCCAACTTAACATGTATGAAGATCGGTTGGAAATCATTAACCCAGGTGGCTTGTACGGGCGTCTCACCATCGATCAGCTGGGGCATACCCAGCCGGATACGAGAAATCCGATTATAGTGACAGCCATGGAAATTCTGGATGAAACGGAAAACCGATACTCTGGCATTCCGACTATCAGACATGCTATGGCACAGAGAAACCTTCCGGAACCGGTATTTGTAAACACAACAAGTGAATTCAAGGTCATTTTGTATCATTCACAAAGGCGGCCCGAAACCATCACTCCTATCGAAAAAACTCCTGATTCCATCCATGTTACGGATGAAAAGCAGTTGCTGGAGTTTTGCCGTATTCCCCGCACTCGTGCGGAAATAATTAATTATCTCAATATTGGTTCCGGTCAATACGCCCTGCGCCGATATCTTGACCCGCTACTGAAAAAAGGCGTAATCTGTATGACTATTCCTGAGAAGCCTCGTAGCCACAGTCAGAAATACGTCACGGCGCAAGGTATCTAAACTAAAAAGCGGTCGCAACCTTGTTGGTTGCGACCGCTTTTAATAGCCTTTTTGTGACTGTGATTTTTATCAACTCTAAAATACTGCGTATAAACAGATTGCGAAAATTTATACCATTTTCTGAAAATTGCCCTAAAATTCGGCTCGACTCATAACGGGTTGCAGGCGGCTTTATAAAAGACTTGTTGTCAATGTTTTACAAAGCGCGTTAACATTACGTGCTCACATTCCCATTGAGGTAAATTTATGACGCAATATAGTGAGAAATGGGTTGTTTTCTGGTGTACTGTCACCCGGGATAGACGTGCTCGATAGCGGCTACAAGTGGCAAGGCTAAATTTACTCCACCCTTACACATATCAACTGGAAAGCCACAGGCTACCAAATCGGTGGCAATAACTTCTTCGGGCTTCCTACCAAGCGACGGAGTAAATAAAACTTCCCTTTCAGCCGGTTTTACACCGGCTTTTTCTCGATGTAGCGAAAGCTCTTTAACTCACATTCGACTCGACTTATAATGAGGTGCAGAAAGCATAAATGCTTATTATTAAAGTTTCCAAAATACATTAACCTTAAGTACAGATTGTGTTTGCTTGTTCATTCATTTACACAATTGCGCGCGCATACGTGTGCGCGAATCTTGCCAATCCGATATGCTTTATATGACAAAATAAAATTTGACTTTAGAAACAGGATTGTGTAACGTATAAGTTGTGCAGGCTTTTTTGAAAAAGGTGTTCTTAGTTATACCCATTATTGCCCATTTTGCGATAGGGGCTACAGGAGGCACAGACAATGAAAACTCGAAAATAGCTTTAAACTCCATAGATTTAGTAGGTAGTTTTAAGGATGTACCTATGCGATTTAAACTGCGCCATAGAGTTTACGACTCAACAGGGCAACTTTGGGTATTGGCATGGCGGAAATGGAGTAGAACTCGTTAACATCAATACATTGATAATCTCTTTATCTTTTAAATTATTTCCTTTTCAGTTACTCGGAAAGTTTTCTTTATAGTGGAGCTATACATGTTGTAGCAAAATCATCCCCTTCTACTGAACTCTCAGACAACAAAGTGCGAAGTGATTATAATATGTTATATAATGATGATTATAAATTGCAAGTAGGTTGTGGCTTTATTATTGCCCTTTGTATTTTCTTTTTTGTTGGTCGAGGACTTTTTGGTTATGCCTCTCAAATTTATGAGGAGCGAAAATTATTAGAAACGCCTATAACAGGAACAATTGTTTACTATAAGTTGCACCATAACTATCCGAATTCTATTAAAGATATTATTGTTGAATTTGAGTACAAAGGAAAAAAGTACACACTCGATAGTCAAGAGCGTGATCAAGTAGTGTTTACTAGCTATAAGTTACATCATTCTAGTGGTAATTTTTCAACAATTAATGTATATGTAAATCCTGAAGAACCGCAAAAATCTCGTGTAGAAAGACGATTTGCAGGATGGGGGGCTTTGCTCGTTGTGAGCATTGCTAGTTTTATGTGGTTAGGAAGCTTGCTTTTCTTGGTAATCAAATTTATCAAAGCATAAAAGAGAATCATTACTAGTGGCGGAATATACCAATATAATTTTGACTAGCCTTAAGTATATATGGCTGGGATATAAGTAAATATTGTTGGGTTCATAATCTGCCGACAGCGCAAAGATATCGCGAATGCGCAGGTACATGCGACGCTCACTGGCGCGGATATCGCGTATCTGCTCCAGCAGGTCATCAAAGTAATCCGGTAGTGCTGTTGCTCCTTTAATGGGGGGATTCTTCAGTCGTTCCTTATCCAGTACAAACCCCTTACGCAACAGTTCGCTCAGCTGCTGCGTGGCC
>JAFZHC010000012.1 GCA_017555025.1 Akkermansia sp. | reverse complement strand
GGGGCTCCCTTAAAACCGGATTCACGCTTCAACATCTTGCGCAATCTTCGGGATACATGTAATCTAATTGTTTTAATTTTTTCATTAATCTTGACATTGTGCGTCATATGCGTTATACCAGAGGACGATGACCGTCTCTCCGCCAGTTGTTTCTATTGTAGTGCCCATCTATAAAGTGGAGCGCTATCTGGAACAGTGTGCGGAATCAATTCTGGCTCAGACTCTTCGGGAAATTGAGGTGATATTGGTGGATGATGGCTCGCCGGATGCCTGCCCGGCCATGTGCGATGCCTATGTCGCGCGCGATTCGCGCGTGCGTGTCATTCACCAGGAGAACCAGGGGGCAGGGGCTGCCAGGAATGCTGGGCTGTGTGCGGCGCAGGGGCGGTATGTTATTTTCCTGGATTCGGATGATGTTTATCACCCGCAGATGCTGGAGCGCATGGTGGCCCGGGCAGAGAAGTACCGCGCGGATGTGGTTATTTGCCTGGCAGATGTGTTGGCGGAGGAAACGGGGCGTACGCGCAGCATGCCCAACCAGTTGCGCCGGGAGTTGCTGAAGGGTGTGGATGCCAACGCGTTCTGCCCCCTGCAGGAGTTGCCGCAGCAGCTTTTCCAGTTGTGCGCAGGCTGGCCGTGGGATAAGCTTTACCGGCGCGAGTTTGTGCTGCAGATGGGGTTGCAATTCCAGAATCTGCCGCATACGAATGATGCGTTTTTTGTGTATCTGAGCCTGGTTCGCGCTTCTGTGGTGAGTGTGGAGCCGGCGGTGCTGGTGCAGCACCGCATGCATGGGGCTTCTATCAGCCACAATACCGGGCGAAGCACTACCAGCCTGGCAGATGCGCTGCTGGCAATTCATGAGCAGGTGCTTGCGCTGGGTAATGCGAAGCTGGAGAAGTCGTTTAACCACTGGGCCATGAACATGGCCGTGTGGCACCACCGCCAGTTGAGTGGCGCAGCTGCAGACGAATTACAGCACCGCCTGCGTACTGAGCTGGAGCCCACCCTGCAGCTCCTGCAGAAAGGCGCTGCCTACTATCATCGCAGGCGCGATTTGCTTCGGTATAAAGCGATTATAATTCCCGGCTATACATTTGCCAAAGTCAGGTTACTCGGCTTACCGATTGGTGAGCGTGAGACAACTGCTGAAGGATGCACAGATTTCATTTTTGGGTACAAGGTTCGCCATAGGACACGGCAAGCATCATTAAAATCATAGGGGGAACGACATATGGCGAAATTCAGCATATTCGCAGTTCACAAGGATAACTGCTACCGTTATATCTCTATCCTGGGGATTCGCTTCAGGGTGACGCGTAGAGCTGCAAAAAAACAGCTCACCCGTATCACCGGAACGTTAACCCGCATGACTCCGGGGCAGATGGAGCGCCTCATTCGTTTCTCCCAGGCCCTTTCCTTAAAGCAAATTAACCGGGATGAAATTGCCAGCAAGGTGGAGAACCTTAATCGGAGCGGCGTAAGCGGCAATTCCGGTACGCCCCGCCTCGTAGTCAGCATCACTTCCTATCCGGCACGTATGTACGATTTGCATCTGTGCCTCTATTCCCTCCTTACCCAGACCCACAAACCCGATAAGGTGGTGCTTTGGCTGGCGGAGGAACAGTTCCCCATGCGCGAGGCGGATGTGCCACGAAAGGTGCTGGCATTGCGCGACTATGGCTTGGAAATCCGCTGGTGCCCTGATTACCGCTCTCACAAGAAAATTATTCCTTCGTTGCGTGCCTTTCCGCAGGCAGCTATCGTCACGGCAGATGATGACCTCTTTTACCCGGAAGACTGGCTGGAGAAGCTTTGGGTATCATACCAGAATGCGGGCTGCACCGGCATTCATGCACATCGCTGCCATCGCATCAGACTGAAGAAAGACAAGGTGACCCCCTATCAGCAGTGGGAAAAATGCATACAGGAAGGCTCAAACTCGCCCTTACTGTTCCCGACAAGCGGAGGCGGGGTGTTGTATGCTCCTGGTAGCCTGCACTCCGATGTGACCGATGTGCAGAAGGCCATGGCCCTGTGCCCTGCGGCAGATGATGTGTGGCAGTGGGGAATGGGTGTTCTGCAAGGCAGCTGCGTGCAGGTGGTTCCGGAGCCTGTGTCTGATATTACCTATACTAACCCCATGCGCGAAGCCCGCCTGAATGCGGATGGTACATTGTACTCAACTAATACATCCGGTGGAAATGATGCTCAGGTCGATGCTCTTCTTGGTGTTTACCCTCAGATTTATAACAAACTATTTTCTAATTGATTAATTGTATCCTAAAGCTATGAATAACCGCATTTCTGTAGTGCTGATTACGGATGATTCCTTTGTGATGCCCACATGTGTCACCATTGTATCACTGTTGAATAGCAAAAATGCCGATTCGAGTTACGATGTGTACGTTGTTACACCTGGTTTGAAAGCTAAACAGGAAAAACTGCTTTGCTCGCTGGCAAAGGACGGTGATACCGTCTCTATTGTTAAGGGCGACCTTGAAAAGTTTGAGAAGCTCCATAAGGACGAGAACTCGGTGGCCCATTTGTCTGCTTCCAAGGCCGCGATGCTTAAGTTTGATCTTCCGAATCTTTTCCCTAAACTGGACAAGATTCTGTATCTGGATGGCGATATCATCGTGCGTGGCGACCTCAGCGAACTTTTCAACACCGACCTGGGGGATTACTATCTTGCTGCAGCTCATGATACTGGCAAGATGTATTCCCGCGCCCCGATGGTGCTTAAATTTCCCGGCTATTTCAATTCCGGTATGATGCTGCTTAATCTTACGAAGATGCGTGAGATTGACGCTACTTCCCAGCTCATGGCTGCTAAGGCCGCCATGACCGGCAAGAGCCTGATGGATCAGCCCGCGTTCAACGAGGTTTGCGACAACCACGTGCTTCACGTTAATTCCAAGTGGAATTACCTGGCCATCAATCTCGATCGCGCAGGGGAAAAATGGAATATCGGGCAGTTGAACGATTTGCTGTGTTCTGATTACGCTAGCAAGGCCGCATTCGAGCAGGATGCTGTGGTGATTCATTATTCCAGCAAGGATAAACCTTGGAAATGCCATGTCGGCCCTTGGACTGACCTGTGGTACAAATACTACCAGGTGTCTCCCTACGCCACGGAAAAACTGCCGTGGCAGAAAGGCGAGTCATTAGGCTGCAAAATCAGACACTGGTTCTTTTCTTCCTCCAAAGAAGGTTACAAGCGAACCTACACCGTATGTGGACTGAAAATCAGGATTGGCCGCGGTAAGCTTAAGCGGGAGATGCAATATGAGGACATGCTGAAGCGAATAGAAGCCATGGAACGCGAAATTACTGTTTTGCGACAGCATCGCAACCAGCTTGTCCGCATTCCCTACGCCACGAAAAAACAGCCGTGGCAGAAAGGCGAGTCATTAGGCTGCAAAATCAGACACTGGTTCTTTTCTTCCTCCAAAAAAGGTTACAAGCGAACCTACACCGTATGTGGACTGAAAATCAGGATTGGCAGCGGTAAGCTTAAGCGGAAGATGCAATATGAGGACATGCTGAAGCGAACAGAAGCCATGGAACGCGAAATTACTGTTTTGCGACAGCATCGCAACCAGCTTGTCCGCATTTCCAACATGTATCGCTTGCCCTCCATCAACCGCGATGAAATTGCTAGCAAGGTTGAGAATTTTACCGAATACGGCTTGAATCAGGAACCACGCGAGACCCCGCTTATTGTTTCGCTGACCTCTTATCCCAAGCGAATGTATGATATTCACCTCACGCTGTATTCTCTCCTGAACCAGACCTGCAAGCCTGATGTCCTTGTCCTCTGGCTGGCGCGGGAGCAATTCCCCAATGGTGAAGCAGATGTGCCCAGGAAGGTTCTTGCGCTTAAGGAACACGGCCTCTCCATCAAGTGGTGTGAGGACCTCCGCTCCTTCAAGAAGCTTATTCCTTCTCTTCGTGAATGGCCGGATGCATGCATTGTCACCGCTGATGACGATTTGTACTACCGTGAGGATTGGCTGCAAGAGCTTTGGTCTGCATATCTCAAGAGCGATAAGAATACCATCATCGCCCATCGTTGCCACCATGTGCCGTTGGATTCTCAGGGCATTCTCCCCTACAAGAAGTGGCCTAAGTGCATCTCCTGGCGTGAGGCTTCTTTCCTGAATTTCCAGACAAACGGCGGCGGTGTGCTGTATGCTCCCGGCATACTGCCTCCGGAAGCTTCCAACGTTGAGCAGATTCGGGCTCTCGCTCCTTCTGCCGATGACCTGTGGTTCTGGGCGATGAGTGTTCTTGCTGGTAAGAAAGTTTCCATCGTGGATAATCCGCATGAGATTATTTTTGTTAACCCTGTGCGTGAGGCTGGCCTTAATAACGATGGTACTCTGTATAAGACCAACAGCGGCGGTGGCGGAAATGATGTCCAGCTTGCCAATATTCTGAATGCGTACCCGGAGATTATAGCAAAACTTAGATAAGCCAAAGACGCAAAAAAGTACCTTGGTGTCGCTATTCATATAATATGCTAACAGAAACTACTATGAATGAGAAGAAACGTAAAGTCTGGTACTTATCCTGCATATGTGCCTTTCTCTCCATTGTAACCTTGTTTTTCTGCTCGTCTTTGTACATGAAGTCGAGCTCATTTACAGTGCAGTTTGAACAAGAAACATCTAGTGATGTTTCGTATAAAATATGGTGGGCAACAAGCGGCAGTGAGAATTTTTCATCGTCTCGAGCAGTTGTTGCAAACATTTCATCTGCACAGAAACAGGTTTCGATAAGTTTACCCACGGCAAAAATTGCCCGTTTTCGCATAGATTCCACCCTCAAAAAGAGAAGTTTATTGAAAATAAAGGACTTACGGATTAATATCGGGGGGGGTGCATACTGCTTTGAAAATCTACAAGATTTCCGTTTCATAGGAGATAAAGGAGTTGCTCCCAAATACAGTGCAGGTTGTATCGAGTTTGTCTGTAGCAGACCAGCCTCAAAGATAGAGTATCTGAAACCTTTGAATCTCCAGATTCTTAATCCAAACGAAGTTAATTATATAGCGTTTTTAATCACAGCCATAGTCTTATTCTTCGTATATTATTGGTTAGTGAAAACAGTTTGGAACAACATAGCAGCCATAAGGAATTTCAAAAATAAAACCCGTACGTCACCTGCTTTTATCACTTACCTGGGCGGTATCCGCGGCCTTGCTATTCTGCTCGTTCTTTTATTTCACATTCTTCCTGCTGAATTCTCACAGGGGTATCTTGGTGTCGATATCTTCTTTGTCATAAGTGGTTATCTTTTGTTCCTTGGACATAAGGAAGGGATTCCATTTAATCCGTTATCTTTCCTTCATAAGAAGGTATTACGAATAGTGCCGCTGCTGTCTGTTGCTATTTTGATTGCTCTGATTTTGGTTGCTCCTGTCATTTTTTCTGCGACCACATTGGAAGAAATAGGTAGTGCTGCTTTTACTTCTCTGTTTGCATACTCAAACTTTGACTATATTATTAAGTATTCAGATTATTTTGCCACAAATGCCAATTTAAATGCTCTTTTACACACCTGGTATCTATCTGCACTTATACAAATATACTTACTCTGGGCAATAGGTTCATTTCTGTTATTTAATAATTCGAAAAAACTTCGGATTATAGTCATTTCTTTGATATCCATAGCATCTCTTGTTTACAGTTACTCATACGAAATCCAGACTTGCTTCGAGCGGTGGAATTTGCCGACGTGGGGACAGATATCTCCTGTTCCATATTATCATACGTTGGGTCGACTCTGGCAGTTAGGTGCCGCAGGCCTGATTTTCCTGTTGCCTGAAATTAGAAATGTCTTGCTCCGGACAAGTATAGCACTAGCAAGTTTATTGACTATACTTATCATCAGTTTCTGCAATTACTCCCTGGCACCTGCAAGTGCTCTTATTATAGTTGCTGCTACGGTGATTCTGATATGGTCTGCCAAAGGAATGCAGTTATCATTCATCCTGGAAAATAAGCCTTTGATGTGGCTGGGGACAATTTCATTTTCCTTGTATTTAGTGCATTTCCCGATTATTGTTTTTTATAAGCGGTATACTCGCGAAACACCTGATTGGTCATGCCTGTTCTATTTATCGGCTATAGTTATTGTCGTGGCGTATGTGGCATGGAAATACATCGAGAAACGCAAATTCGGTATAATTTCATCCATCGCACTGTTTACTCTTGCGTTGATATGCAGTTTAGGTGTTTGGCAGCATAAGAAACTGGGAGTTCAACCTTTTGCTTATTCAGCGGTTCAGTATCCGGTATATACGGCTTCCCAGATAGATGAAAATATAGAAAAGAACCTTTTTAGAGGGTTCTCACCGAAACTGCTTTTTGCAGGAAAGGGAACACAAGCTCTTCTCAGAGGAAATTATGATTTTACGTGGGAAGATACCAAGCATATCATGCCCATTTCAAACATCAAACAGCAACCTGAATTCCTTTTGATAGGAGATAGTACTGCCCAGCAGATGTATGCTGGATTTGATACCATCTGTAATGATCTTGGGGTTCCCGGCATTCATCTGACTACAACAGTGATTCCTTTCTGGGATAGATTTTTGGATTTGGATGCTCCTTGGTATAAATGGAATCGAGAAAAATGCAATGCGTTCCTTTCATGGCTTCGCTCCCAGCCGCAGCTGCATACGGTTGTCATTGGTCAGCTGTGGGAAAATCGTATAAATTTTAAACACTTTAGAAATTGGGACGGTAAATTGCAACCATTTACACCCGATGAGAATATTCATTCATTACGAACATTCTGTGAGCAGGTTAAAGCTCTTGGGAAAAATATTGTCCTTGTATCCCCGACTCCTGTCTATCATGGCCTCGATATCAGCGGCCTGGAGTTCATGAGATGGAAAGAGCGCTGCGGTGGAGGCGTGGAAATCAAGGAGCGTATTTTGCCTCTTGCTATTACAAAAGAGCATTATGACTCGTTCTTTAAGCAGATAAATTCTGTATTTGCAGAATGGGAGAAAGAAGGGTTCTGCAAAGTCCTTCATATTGAGAAAGGCGTTTTCCAGGAGGGAGACTACCTCATGTTTAAGAACGGGGAACTATATTGCCGTGATCAGAACCATATTACGCCCGCCGGTGCGATTTACGTAATGCAGGCGATGAAAGATGAGTTCATGAAATATATCATCGAAGGCCGAGAGTTCACTTCTATGGGGCATTAACGGTTATGTCTGAGATAACAGATGAGTATTAGAATTCAACGATGAAATAACATTTTCCTGTGCGATTGGCTCGCTTCTCATTAAGAAATAACTTGACGAATATACTCAGTTTTTAGCATTGGTTCGATTAACTAACCATGAGAGTAATTTCATCTGCATTCTTCAAATGAAAAATAAGAAAAAGAATATCGTAATAGCAATTTTATGCGCAGTCTTGGCGTTTGCCACAGTGAAGGTCTGTTCGCCTATGTTCATGAAGCAGGGTATCATCTCTGTCAAATTCAAGCAGGAGGCAGCAACAGACATATCGTATAAAATATGGTGGGCAACAAGCAAGGATGAAAGCTTTTCTTCGTCGCGCTCTGTTATCAGTAAGGTAAATATGTCTCAGAAAGAGGTTTCCATCGATTTGCCTACAGACAAGATTGCACGCTTTCGTATAGACCCGACGTCGTCTGACGTGAATGTGTTGAAAATTTCTGATGTCAGGCTCCATTATGGAGACTCCGTCTATAAGTTTGACAATATGGAAGATTTCGGGTTTCACGTTGCTAAAAACATTAAGGTAGCGCGCGATAAGGAATCTGCCTCTTTTTTGTGTGGTCTACCTGTCCCCAAAATTGTATATCAGAAGGATTTGTCGTTGGAAAGCAAAACGACGTGTGATTGGTATCTCCTTTTTTCAGTCATTCTTATCTCATGTTTGCTGTATACCTATCTGGGGTTGAGGTTGCGGAATACGAACAAGGCATGGGAGAAGATTCTGTTCATTATTGTTTTTGTCTGTATATGTTGCGTTCCTATGTCGCGCATAAATACCGCGGAGGTATCGAAGGCTGAACAACGAAAATTGGCATCCTTCCCCCGGCTGCTTGAAAATAAAAGAGGATTAAACCTGGCATTTGGTAAGCAGTTTGAGGTTTGGTTGCAAGACCGTTTTGCCTATAGAACGGAGCTGATTAAGCAATACGATAATTTAAAATATACAATTACGGGCGTAAAGGAAAACAAGAAAGCTGTAAAATATGCCAATAACTGGGTGTTTTCCAAACCGTATGTAGATTCTGTTGTGCATGGATACGATAAGGAGCTTGCCGTTAAGGCCGTTAATAACTTGCAGAGGTTGAACAACTGGTGCAAGGAACGGGGAATCAAATTGTACCTTCTTGTTTGCCCGGTTAAGGAACGAGTCTACGCGGATATGAATCCGCGTATGGCTGCATTAGAGGGCATCAAGGTAAAGTATGATATAAATGATATGATGTTTAGTTTAAAGGATGTAACTGCAATTTATCCTCTGTCTGAAGCCAGAGCTACGCGGCGGGCATCTCCTGAAACACTGTTGTATTTTAAGCAGGATACTCATTTCTCTGAGGATGGAGCACATTTGTTCTATCGAGCAGCAATGGCTGAAATAAAAAAAGATTTCCCCCATCTGAGCATTATGCAGAAGGATGATCCCCGGCTGGAGATTAGCACGAATTCTTCTGTGTTGAAAGCTGAACCTCTTGACAACTGGTCTTACGAGGACGAAGTTTCTCATTACTTCTTGGGCGATTTAGGTGGAAGCCTTGCCCTTAAGGCAGAAAACTATGATGTGTTATATAACCACTATACACTGAAGAAAAAAGGAATGCTGTCTGCATCTCGCGTCCTGGAGCCTATGCAAACGCGTTATACCTTCTCATCTGCATCTGGTAAGGCTGTGCTTTTAGGTGAATCGACCACCGCCTACATTCGCCATTGGTTCAAATATAGTTTTGGTGAATTATTGAGAATTCGGAGCAATAACGGTGTTGCCGAAAATAAGTTCACTTTCTCCCGATGGGAAAAACAAATCGAAGACTTCAACCCAGATTTGTTGATTATTTGTCTATATGAGTCGTGGTTAGTTGCTAATTGTTCTCAGTTGTATTAATTTATATATTGTTATGTTATTTAGTTCTTTTTCGTTTGTCTTTGCATTTCTACCTTTGGTGCTGCTGCTCTATTACATCAGGGAAAGCCGAGCATGGAGAAATGCCATACTTCTGATTGCTAGCCTTACTTTCTATGCCTGGGGCGAGCCTCGGTATCTGCTTATTCTCCTGATATCTGTTCTTATTACATGGATAGCTGCATTGGCTGTAGACAAATGGAGGAGATATGCGCTCTTGCTATTAGCCTTGGCACTGATTGTTGACTTAGGCATTCTGGTCTACTTTAAATATACAAACTTCCTTCTGGATAATCTATCTGCCATTTTTATTCATCAGATAGAGCCATTGAATGTGGTGATGCCTATAGGTATCTCATTCTACACTTTCCAGGCCATATCATATTTGCTAGATGTATACCGAAAGGATACTCCTGTGCAGGGCAATTTGTATAAATTGTTACTCTACATAACGTTGTTCCCGCAGCTGGTTGCGGGCCCGATTGTAAAATATCACGACGTTTGTACCCAGATAGACTCAAGAAAGGAAACAATATGGAATTTTACGTGTGGAGCACGCAGATTTCTCATTGGTTTGGCAAAGAAGATATTGATAGCCAACACAATGGGTGAAGTGGCTGATAAAATATTCAACACGCCTGCTGAACAGATAGAAACGTGCGTCGCCTGGTTGGGTACGTTTTGTTATGCGTTTCAGATTTATTTTGACTTTTCCGGCTATTCGGATATGGCCATCGGGTTGTGTTTGATGTTCGGATTCAGGCTTACCGAAAACTTCAATTATCCGTATATATCCCGTTCTATTACGGAGTTCTGGCGTCGTTGGCATATATCTCTCTCCACATGGTTTAAGGAGTATCTGTACATTCCTTTGGGGGGTAATCGAGTCAGTAAAACGCGTAATCTCTTTAACTTGTTTGTTGTTTTCTTTGCCACTGGAATATGGCATGGAGCAAGCTGGTGCTTTGTCCTGTGGGGACTTTGGCATGGGTTGTTTATCATTATCGAGAAAATTACAGGTTGGCATAAAGTGGAAGGAGGCTTCTTGATAAGGGGCTTCCAGCATTTGGCTCTTCTGTTGATTGTTCTTGTAGGGTGGGTCTTTTTCCGTGTTGAAGGTCTTGGCGATGCTCTGTTGCATCTCAAAAACATGGCCGGCTTACTCGATTCTACACCCGTGTATTCCTTTGGTTATTACGCAGATCGTTATACTTGGATGATTCTGGGTATCGCAGTGATATTGTCCTTCCCTATTGCGAGACGGTTAGCTTATGCCGAAGGTAAGGTAAGCTCACTACTTTCAAGTGTTTGGTGCCTTGTCCTCTTCATTTTAGCATGGATGTCTATGGCCGCTTCCACTTATAATCCTTTCATCTATTTTAGGTTCTAGTGGTGCCAGGTTGCTGTTTTTTCAAATTTATAGATTTTTTTTCATTCCTATCCCACAGGACATAATACTATGCCACTATAGTGTGGTAATGAAAAATAATTATTCTAACGTGTTCACCTAATATTGCTGATAAACCATCAATTATGAAGTATTCAGAAAAAAAGAGAGAGCTTTAATCGAGCGGATAATTGGATGCTATAATGAAGGTGATTACCGTGTTGTATGTATTTTGGGCCTCAAATTAAAATTTCGTTCCAAAATTTTGATTCTGCAAAGGATGCTGGAGGAGCAGAGAACGGAAAATAACAATATTCGGAGGGAATGTAATGAGCAGAAAAAACAGATAAAACAAATCAATGGTCTTGTCAGTCGACAAAATCAGGAGATTGTTAGTGCAGGGAAGACATTAAACGAGCTAACTCAGATTGTAAAAGAGTTAAAGGATTCGATGAACTCTTCATTTGACGAGAATAATGCATCGCTAGAGAAACAGAAAGGCATTTACCAAGCTCTGGATAAAAGAGAGGGGGCTGATTTTGCAGATATGAAGCGCGAGCTTCAGAAGATAAGAGACACGCTAAGAGCCCAGGAACATGCTCGGCAGGCCCTGGATAAGCGCGAACGGGATGATGTGGCATCCCTGCGGCGTCAGCTGGAGAAGGCGGAAATGGCACAATTGAAACTGGATAAGGCGTTGGTGGATAGAGCAGCCACATTGCGTACAGATTACCTTGCACGGGTGTCCAATGTGGAGCGGAAACTCATGATTAAGATGCACAAGTATTGCCCCGAGGACAAACTTGAGCTCGCATTATGCGACTGGTACCGTGAACGGATGCAGGGTAGAGTGCTAAATCTGCAAAATCCCACAACGTACAATGAAAAAGTACAGTGGTTGAAGTTGCATGATGCCACTCCAGTAAAGACATTGCTGGCGGATAAGTATCTGGTTCGTGATTGGGTTGCAGAGCGCGTAGGGCAGGAATATCTCATACCCTTGCTGGGTGCGTGGGATAGCTTTGATGCAATTGATTTTGATTCTTTACCAGATCGTTTTGTTATCAAGTGCAACCATGGATGTGGCTATAATGTCATTGTAAAAGATAAGTCTCAATTTGATAGGGCCGCAGCCAGGAAGAAGATAGATTGGTGGATGGGTGAGGATTTTTCATATAAAGCCGGTCTGGAGATGCATTATTCTGCTATTCCGCATAAGGTTATTGTGGAAGAATTCATAGAGAATGAGGGAAGCGAAGGTGGAGACTTGTATGATTATAAGTTCTGGTGTTTCGACGGGAGGGTTCAGTATATTCAGTTCCTTTCTGAACGCAACACAAATGGTCTGAAGATGGCTTTCTATGACCGGGAGTGGAACAAGCAGAATTTTGTGTACTCATACCCGTTGGATACAAAGGATATGCCGCGTCCGGATAATCTGGACGAGATGATAGCAGTTGCTGAAAAACTGGCCGAGGGGTTCTGCCATGTGCGAGTCGATTTGTACCGCATGGATGACGGCAGACTTTACTTTGGCGAGATGACCTTCACCTCGGCATCAGGGGCATGCATGTGGCAACCGGAGGAAATGGACCTTAAAATGGGAAATCTATTAAAGTTGCCCCTTTGAGAGGCTGCGCAGAAAAGTAAAGGAGAAAGGTAACATATGTCAGCCCCCTGCAGCCGGCTCCCTCAGCTGATTATTTCTTTAACTTCATATCCAGCCAGAATCGCGACCGTTCATCTGGTTATTGAGTCTTTAATCAATCAGACCCTTCGTGCGGATAAAATCATACTATGGCTTGCTCCTGAGCAGTTCCCTGGCAGAGAGTCTGACTTGCCAGAGGAACTGCTAGCATTGATTCCCATGGGGCTGACGATTGATTGGTATCATGACATCCGTTCCTATAAGAAGCTGATTCCCACCCTCAAGCGATATCCAGATGATATCATTATTACCGCAGATGATGATATTCTGTATCCCTGTAATATGGTGTCTGATTTATATGACACTTACACAAAGTATAAGGGGGAACCGATTGTCGTGAGCAGCAGTGTATCGCGCCTGTATATGCATGGGGGAAATTTGTATTTTGTAGGCAGGGCAGATCTGTATCTGGACAAAGACAGCCATTGTCTCCCTAGTGTGGCGGCTCCCTCCGTATTTAATAAGCTGCGCGGCGGTAGTGGTACCTTGTATCCCACCGGGGTGTCTGCATCCCGAAATCATGGATGAGGAAAAGTTCATGACACTTGCACCAACAAGCGATGATATATGGTTTTATCGATGCGCAGTGAAGAATGGATGCAGGATTGTTGCTCCTCCGAGTGGAAAGCACCGTCTGAATCTTATTGCAGGGACGCAGGAGGTAGGATTGTTCAAAATTAATGATGCTCCGGGTGTAGGGTGCTTTACGCAGCATCTGCATAATCTCACAAAGGGGGATGCTCAGCTGCAGGAGATATTCCTTGCTGAACATGAAATAAATCAACATGTATTACTGACTCTTGCAACTGAGGCTATTCGCAAGAAATTATTCTCCTGCCGTATAGATATCCGCAACCTGGGTAATCAGGATAATACTGTAGAAATAGATGAAAGTGCCTTTATTGAGGTTTTTGCACCAGAATGGCTGAGGAGTGAGCAGGGGCAGGGCAAGATGGTAGTGTGTACTGGAGTTTCTGTACGACTTGTCGTAACGGCAAAGGGAACTGGAAAAATGAATCTCATTCTTCGGGCTCCTAAGTATATGATAGGAGATAGGAATCCAGCTTGTTACTGTGTTGATTTTACCAGTATAAAAATCGATGCAGATAAATCTTATTTTACCTCAGCGTCTCATAACTCGCCCCATAAGATAGAGTTAGACGTGGTTGACGGGCAAAGGATAGAGTTGTGTTTGAGCCTTGTGCCGCATTGGTACCCGTATACAGAGCTTCGTCGTCTGATTGCATCCATTTTCCCTCGTGATGCTTTTATGCATGACAACGCGGATTGCTTGACGAGACGCATACTTCGCGAAATTGTATCGGCACGGGCTTCTCTTCCGTATGAGATGGAAGGGAATGATAAGGATACGGAGGCCCCTTCTTTGCTTGTTCTCGAGGAGTTATCTGCATTGAAGCAGGAGGTCAAGATTATACAACAGGAAAATCTCCATTTAAGACAGCAATGCAGCGATTTGTTGCTGGCGGTTAATACTCTGATTAGTAAATTGAACGCAGGTGCCTGAGCTGGTTAAGTCTGCGGCATACTGTTAATTCTCAGGGGGGGCTATAGCAGGATACGTTTATGTCCTGAAAAGCAAGGATTTATGAATATGCTAGGACTTCTTCGCAGACGGGGGACATTTCGTGGTACTTGGGAATCTCTAAAGAAACACAAATTGCAGGCTGGCGGGTAGGTGTAATCTCTGAGCCCGTCCTAGACGGGGCGAAGTTTCACTGCACCTGCGAAGCAGGTAAAGTTTCGTTGAGCTCCTGCGAAATTTCACTGAGGGTACAAGCCCGAAGTTTCACAGCAATGCACAAAATCCTCGCCCGAGGACTCGTCAGTGAAATCGGCAGTCTGGCGACTACCGGTGAAACTTCGCGGACGCTCATCGAAATCTTGCCCCCTTTCGGGGGCTGCGGCGAAACTTCGCAGCTTACGCTGCTCAGAGAGACAAATCGTCATTTCGAGTTTTAGTGGTGTCCAAATTGCAGTCTCGCGAATGCAGATTTTCAGAACGCAGAATGCAGAATAAGCAGTTAGTGCGCAGCCTTGCGGCCGCGCAGAGAGATGAAAATTACCTGAGAAATCTCAGGTAATTTTGTTTACAGGTGCGGCAACCGCCGCACACAAACTCACAATTCTGCATTCTGACTTCTGAAATCAGCATTCCTCCAAATCGTCATTTCGAGTTTTAGTGGTGTCCAGTTCTTGTGTTTGGCAAGGCTACCACCGAAGATGATGCCCGGCAGATAATCTGCCTGGCTGTGGAGAAAGTTGCAGCTGAGAAGGTTGCATAGAAAAAAGAATCAGCCCGCCTTGTGTATAAGGCGGGCTGAGGTCTATTGAAAAGTCAGAGAAAGACTTAACCAATGCGCTTGTAGGTGAAGCCTTCTTCTGAGGCTTCCTCCTGGTCGTAGAGGTTGCGGCCGTCCACAATCAGGCGGCCGCGCATGGTTTTGCGCAGTACGGCCCAGCTGGGCACGCGGAACTGCTTCCAGTCGGTGACGATGACGAGGGCATCGGCATCGATGCAGGCCTCGTACATGTCATCGCAGTAGGTGATGGTGTCCTCACCCAGGCGGCGCTTGGCCTCGGTGATGGCCACGGGGTCGAAGGCGCGCACCTGGCAGCCGCTCTCCAGCAGGGACTGGATGAGGGTGAGGGAGGGGGCTTCGCGCATGTCATCCGTGCCGGGCTTGAAGGCCAGACCCCACACGGCAATGGTCTTGCCCTGGAGCTCAGGCATGGCGGCCTTGAGCTTGGTGAAGGGGATAGTCTTCTGTTTTTCGTTCACGTCCTCCACGGCCTCGAGGATGCGCATGCGGTAGCCGAGCTCTGCACCGCTGCGGATGAGAGCCTTCACGTCCTTCGGGAAGCAGGAGCCACCATAACCGCAGCCGGGGTAGAGGAATTTCTTGCCGATACGGTCATCGGAACCGATGCCGCGGCGAACGGCATCCACATTGGCGCCCACGAGTTCGCAGAGGTTTGCTACGTCGTTCATGAAGGAGATACGGGTGGCCAGCATGCTGTTGGCGGCGTACTTAATCATTTCAGCGCTGGGGATGTCGCAAATCTGCACGCGGTCGCCGGAGAGCATGAAGGGACGATAGAGGTGGCGCATGAGCTTGGCGGCGCGTTCGTCCTCCACGCCTACCACCACGCGGTCGGGCTTGGTGAAGTCTTCAATAGCGGTGCCCTCCTTCAGGAACTCCGGGTTGCTGGCCACGCCGAAGGGAACGCTCACGCCGCGCTTGTCGAGTTCTTCCTGCACGGCCTTCTTCACCTTGGCCCAGGTGCCTACGGGCACGGTGCTCTTGGTGATGAGCAGGGTGTACTTCTTGATGTTGCGGCCGAACTCGCGGGCTACCTCGAGCACGTAGCGAAGGTCGGCAGAGCCGTCTTCATCGGGCGGGGTGCCCACGGCAGAGAATACAACGTCTGCATCATCAATGCAGGATGCCAGGCTGGTGGAGAAGAGCAGACGACCGGCTTCTGCGTTCTGCAGAACCATTTCCTTGAGACCGGGTTCGTAGATGGGCATGATGCCCTTCTTAAGGTCTTCAATCTTTTTTTCGTTCACGTCTACGCAGGTTACGGTGTTACCCATTTCTGCGAAGCATGTACCGCTGACCAGGCCAACGTAGCCTGTGCCTACCATTGCGATGTTCATAGTGCTTTCTTGTCTTGGTGTTGAAAAACGGATGAGAGACGAGGAGTATGGAGAATGCTCCGTCAATGCTGTGATTGTATAATAAATAGGTATAATTCGTCAAGTGTTTTTGCTGCTTTCGAGGGGTGTTTTTTCTGCGGGTATGAGAAGTATGTTTTTTTGCGGGGGAGAAGTGAGAGAACGCGTGTGAATCTTTACATATGCTGCAAATTGTGTTAGTGTGGTGGGCGATATGATGAACCTGCCGATTCGCCCGCGCCGCAACCGTAAGTCTGCTGCTGTTCGTGGTCTCATGCGAGAGACTACGCTCTCTGCCGCCAACCTGATATATCCCATGTTTGTGCAGGAGGGGGATGAGGATACGCCCATTGAGTCACTGCCGGGGTGCACGCGCTGGAGCGTAGCGGGTATTGCGCAGGAATGCAAGCGGCTGTATGCCCTGGGGATTCTCTGTGTGGATTTGTTTGCGGTGGTGCCTGAGGAGAAGAAGGATGCTGCCGGTAGTGAGGCCTGGAACCCGGAGGGTGTGGTGCCCCGCGCCATCCGTGCCATCAAGGCGGCGGTGCCGGAGCTCTGCGTGATGACGGATGTGGCTCTGGATCCGTTCAATACTTACGGTCAGGATGGCCTGGTGCGGGAGTATGAGGATGGTTCGTACGAGATTCTGAATGATGAGACGGTGGAGGCGCTTTGCCGCCAGGCTCTTTGCCACGCCCGCGCCGGGGCAGATATTATTTCCCCCAGCGATATGATGGATGGCCGCATTGCCGCCCTGCGCGCTGCGCTGGATGCCGAGGGGTTCACCAAGGTGTCGCTCATGAGCTACACGGCCAAGTATGCCTCTGCGTTCTATGGCCCGTTCCGCGGGGCGCTGGGCAGTGCGCCGAAGTTCGGCGACAAGAAGACGTACCAGATGGACCCCGGCAATGTGCGCGAGGCGCTGCGCGAGGCCGCGCTGGATGTCGCCGAGGGCGCTGATTTCCTGATGGTGAAGCCCGCCACGCTGTATCTTGATGTGATTGCGGAGATGCGCCGCGCCACCACGCTGCCCATTGCGGCGTATCATGTGAGCGGTGAGTATCTGATGGTGAAGGCCGCTGCGGCTTCCGGCTGGCTGGATGAGAAACAGTGCATGCTGGAGGCGCTGCTCTCCATCCGCCGCGCCGGGGCAGATATGATTCTGACCTACGCCGCCCCGCAGGTGGCCGAATGGCTGGATGGCGGCTGCCTGTAAGGCATACTGTGAACCCTTGACCGACTACCCTGTATGGCTCGCCGACGTAAACTTCCGCGCAAGGATGCACTGCTGGTTTTCCTGGTGCTGCTGGTAGCAGGGCTGCTGGTGGAGCGCTTTGGTGGAGATGATACCATCCTCCGCTGGCTGGGGGCGGCCCCTACTGTGCAGCAGGAGGAATATGTGCCCACCCTGGGGGCGGAAACGCTCACTGCCGAGGAGGCGCACACCGCCCCGCTGCAGAAACAGGTGGATATTGCTGCCATACCCAAGGCCGGTAAGCCTGTGCGTTTCCTTATGCACAATGTGCAGAATTATTTTGTGGCGGGGGAGGCGTACCGCTCCCGCTATGTGCTGACTCCCAAATCGCTGGAATCCCGCGAGGCGGTGGTGGAGGTCATTGCCTCTGCCCGGCCTGCCATTGTGGGGCTTGTTGAAATAGGCGGCCCGGTGGCCTTGCAGGACCTGCGCCAACGCCTTGCGGCAAAGGGGCTGGAATACCCCTATTTCCGAGTGCTGGCGCGGCAGGGCGAGGACCGCGCGCTGGCGCTGCTCTCCATGCACCCCATTGTGCAGGATAACTCGCAGGAGAATGTGAAGCTGCACCAGCAGAAGCGCCGCAAGATGCTGCGCGGTATTCTGGATGCGACCGTGCGCCTGGAGGATGGCCGCCTGTTCCGCATTGTCGGGGCTCATCTGAAATCCCGCGTATCGGACAACGCTGGTGCTGCCACCGCCCTCCGCAAGCAGGAGTCCTACACCCTTGCCCAGCATATCCAGCACATTGCCCGCACCCAGAAAGGCATGCCCCTCCTCGTGTTCGGCGACTGGAACGACGGACCCGCCGATGCCGCTCCGCAAATCCTTCAGCAAGGCCTCTCGCAGGACTCCGCCCTCCGCCGCCTTTCCCCCGAGGACTCACGCGGCGAGGAATGGACCCTCTATTTCAAGCGAGGCAAGGAATACTGCATCTATGACCAGATTTTCGTGAATCCCACCCTCCGCGAGCGCATGCGCGGGCAGGGCGGTATTGTGGATATTCCCGCCGCCGCTAAGGCTTCCGACCACCGCGCCCTCTGGTGCGATTTGCGCTGAGGCAAATTTTGCTCCAGTAAATGAGGGGGGGGAGATTTCCCTTGGCGGAAGCTCTGCGAGCCTGGTTCCGGAGGATTGTCTTGCGTTGGCATTGATTCCGCTTGCTTTGCGGGGCTGCTCATAGTATGATGCATGTATGACCTTTCTCGAAATTCTCAGAGCCATTTTTGAGATTATGGTGCTCTGGGCTCTGTTCTACCAGTTGTACCGCGCGGTGAAGGACTCACGCGCGGCGGCCATTCTGGCGGGGCTCATTGCGACGGTGATTCTGGGCTATTTTGTGTTGGAACTGACGCATGCTGTGGTGCTTAAACAGCTGGCTGCGCTCATTATCGGGCCGGGTACCATTCTGGTCATTCTGTTTCAGCCGGAGCTGCGCACGGCGCTGGCGCGTCTGGGGTCGAACAGGATTATTGCCCGCCTCATTAACACTCAGCAGGAAAACCAGGATTTCGTTTCCCTGGTGCGCGAGTCGGTTGCTTATCTGGTTTCGAAGCGATACGGGGCTCTCATTGCCATTTGCCGCTCCAATAAGCTGCAGGAGTATGCCAAGACCGGCACGGAGCTGGATGCTCAGTACACCCGCGAGCTGATTGGTACGATTTTCATGCCCAAGACGCTGCTGCACGACGGCGCTGTGATTGTGAACAATGAGCGTATTGTGGCGGCGGCTGCTATTCTGCCCGTGTCTAACCGCGAGCTGAAGGACCGCAGCATGGGCCTGCGCCACCGCGCCGGTATCGGCCTGGCAGAGGCATCGGATGCCGTGGTCATCATTGTTTCAGAGGAAACCGGCTCTGTTTCTCTGGCGGTGGGCAATGTGGTGCAGCGCGATATTCACCTCGATCTCCTTTCTGAACGCTTAACTCAACTTCTTTATTCTCATGCGACGCAGGATTCGATTTCAGAAGTTTCTGACCTCTAATTGGCAGGCTAAGTTGTTGTGCCTTGCCGCCGCTGTGGTGGTGTGGCTCATGGTGAACCACTTGCTGGTGCGCGGCTCCAGCCCGGAGTGGAGTATTGATGATATCCGCCTTTCCATGCCTGAGTAAGACAGAACGCCATGAATGCTTATTTTGTAACCGGTACGGATGTGGGAGTGGGCAAG
>JAFZHC010000011.1 GCA_017555025.1 Akkermansia sp. | reverse complement strand
TATTGTCTCAAACTTCAATTTCAATGGGGTTATTGCATCAATTCTGTTGAAGAAGAACCCTACGCAGAAAGTAACCTTTGTTTCTCCTCGTTCAGAGCGTAAGGGCGAGTCTGTGGCTCTTAATTCCTTACTTATTTTGAATGGGCGCGGTGGCGTACAAGGTTGGCAAGACCACCAAAGCGGCGGCGGTTTTGTGCAGACGGATGTATTTCAGCAATTGAATGAGGAAGGCGGTTATACGACGGCAGTAAATGCATATCCTGCTGGCGCAAGTGCCTATGGCTGTTTTGATATGAGTGGCAACGCCTGGGAGTGGACGAGTTCTGAAATAATAGCAACTAATGGAGCAGAGCGTGGCCAAACTGTGCAGGCCATTCGTGGCGGCTCATGGTATGCTACCTCCCGCAGTTGTGCTGTTACTTTCCGTGGTGAAGGGCGCCGCGCGGAAGGCGTGTTCAATACTGTAGGCTTCCGTGTAGCAGCTGATGGCGATAAGCAGACAAAGCCTACAGCCAAGCGTACTAAAACACAGAATAAGACCGGTTCCAAAGCGCGCAAAAATCAGCTTCGTAAACCCCGGAAAGGTGAGAGATTAAATAATAGACCGGCACCTCCCCCTAATTACTCATGAATCAGGAAAAGGTTCTACAAAAACAGTTTACCTGAATCGGGATAAATAGCCAATCGTTCGCATAGCAAAAGGCCGCTGCTTGGTTAGAAGCAACGGCCTGAATTTACATTTACCGAAAATTGTTTTACTTGCGGCGGCGGCGTGCAGCCAGACCGGCCAGGGCCAGCAGGGAAAGCGTGGCCGTGGTGGGCTCGGGGATGTTGCTCGTTACAACAGAACCATTGCTGAAAGAAACTGCCGCTTCCTTTGTTGTACCTGTAGCATCCATAAACGTTACGGTGAGTGCATCTAATCCGGTCACGTTACCCGTGGTCTTGAAGAGGGTTACTCCTTCAATGTTGTCAAGAGAATCCACATTCAAGGTGATAGCAACCTTGTCCCCCAGTATCAAACTTTCTTCACCAAGGTCGATAGCGGCGTCAGCGGAAAAATTAACAGCACAATTGTTGAGTGTCAGAGCACCTGTTTCAACGTCACCTATAATATTGAGTTCGCCTGCGTTCATCGTTATATCGGATACGATAGCTGCTTCCTGAAGAGATAAAGTGCCGTTTTCTACGATGATGTCGCCAAGGTCTATGGTGCCTTCAATTGGCTTCGTATTCCATACTGGATCAGGAGTATTAATAATGTTGATAGTGCCACCATTCAATGTGATACCGTCCATGGTGGCATAGTATTTCACGTTGAGTGTTCCACCGTTAATCACAGTGTTCATGTCGACGGTTACGTTGGCGCTTTTTCCTCCATTGCCCACACTAGCTTGGACATTTTCTCCAATTTCCAGCGTCCCTTTTTTTTCCGGATTGAGTGATTCGAGCTTGCCTTGGGTGAATGAGAAGATTGCGGGGAATTCTTCAGTCCCAGAGACAGTAAACTTATTCGTTTTTACAGTGCCAAGTATCGAGAATGTTTTCGAATATCCCTTGGTTGAGCAAATAAATTCGATTTCGTCCGATTCTAATGTAGAGCCGGCCTGCACTTGACAGGCGTTGCGATCTGTTAAATTTGAATTGATTGTAGTTTTTCCTGTAACAGAAAGCTTGGCAACGTTTCCTGCATATGCTCCAAGCTGTAAACGGTTAACGGTCAAATTGCCATCGACGTTTTTTGTGCCGTTTTGAATGAATATTTCCTGATGCACTTCATCAGCCTGAGCTACGCAAGTAACACAAACTGCCAAGAGAGAGCTTAAAAAGATACTTTTTTTCATAAAAATTACAATGTTCGCAGAATGCATTTTAGTTATCGGGGGGGGTAGTCAAGAATAAAATGTGATTATGACATAAATATATACTTTTTGACAAGATTATAATAGGTATGGACATTTTCATCAACACAGACAAGAGCCCTGCATTGGTGCAGGCTAAGGCTACAGGTTCCCCGCTAAGCGCGTTCAAGGTGAAGCGCGGGGCGATAGTGCCTTTGAGTGTTCGGCGTGAGATGGTGCCCGTGGCCTTGCTGGTGTGCGGGTGGAACGTGCTGGCACCTGCGAAGTGGTGCTGGGTGGAGCGATTGCCACGGTGTTTCTGTTTCTCTTTGCTAGCGCCTACGAGCGCGAGCAAAAAAAACCGCGCAAATGCCCCTAGAGACGCGCGAGTGTGCAAGGAGGCACAGATTTGCGGCAAAGGAAGAGGAAGCCCCCTGCCAAGCCCCGGCCAAACTCGGCAACGGGGCAAAGTGAATTACGAAGTACGAATTACGAAGTACGAATTAGGATTTACGCGCCCAGAGGCGCAGGAAAGGAGAAAAAGAGATAAACAAATAAGCAAGGAAGATTTGGTGCCGATGGATGCGCCCGCCTGATGGTACACCCGCCCGCCTGAGGGCATACCGCCGCCCCTTTTTCAACGGCGATTTTTAGCGATTTCTGAACGGTGCGCCCGTTCACCTTATAAACGGCGTACCACATGCCGCCGCGTTTCATAATTCTAGCCATGATTTTAATTCTTTGATTATGAGCTGAAAAGGCGGCGCGGGTGGATTGCAACCCATGCAACCCCTTTTGCAACCCGCTTGCAACCTTTTTGCAACCCTGACAGTTTGCAACAGTAGCCAACAGAAAAACGAAAAGCGAGCAAAATCAACAAAAAAGCCGCCCCGTTGGCGGCTGTTTGCGGTGTGTTTGAGTCGGGGCGACAGGATTCGAACCTGCGACATCCAGCTCCCAAAGCTGGCGCTCTACCAGGCTGAGCTACACCCCGTGGGGTGGATTTACGAGAAATCCGGGCAAAAAAATAATGGCTCGGGACGGGATCGAACCGCCGACACGCGGATTTTCAATCCGCTGCTCTACCAACTGAGCTACCGAGCCATTCTTGCAAGCCGTTGTTTGGAACGGGGTGCGCCGCAAGTATACACGTTTTTGCGACGGATGGCAAGTAAAAAATGATAAAATTTTGATTTTTTTTACAGGTGTGTTTCCAAGAGGCTGTAAATGAAGCATCTGGAGAATGTGGAAATTGTGCTGTGAGTGGTCGGATATGCAGGAGAAGTGAATGATTGTGCGAAAAAAATGGGAAAAGCTGGCCGGAAAACCAAAAAAAGATTGCAATCAGCTTGGGATGGGCGTATACTAAACCCGCATGGCAGAGAATATCCTGTATATTATAGCGGCTTATTTGATTGGTTCGGTTCCCTTCGGGTTCATCGCGGGGAAGCTGAGGGGCATCGACCTGCGTGAGCATGGCTCATGCAATATCGGTGCTACGAATGCGGTGCGCGTGCTGGGCAAGGCTTGGGGGATACCGGTGTTCTTCTGCGACTTCCTGAAGGGGCTGTTGCCGCTCCTGTTTATGAAGTACCACCTGGGTGGGGACGTGACTCAGATGTCCGCCTGCGATATGGGGTGGTTTCTCGGCGTGATGTTTGCGCTGGTGCTGGGGCACACGTACACCTGTTTTCTGGGGTTCAAGGGGGGCAAGGGTGTGGCAACGACAGCCGGTTGTATGTTTGCTTTCTCTCTGACTGTTGGTTTGTCTATTTTGGCAACGTGGATTATCATGATGGTGCTCACGCGCTATGTGTCGCTGTCGAGCATGGTGGCCGGGCTGGTACTGGTGCTGACGGCTGCGTGGGAGTTCTGGTGGCAGGATGGCAACCTGAGTGTGGCCGATGGTATGGCGCTGGGGCTGTTGTTCCTGATTTTTGCGCTGGTGGTGTATAAGCACCGCAGCAACATTGTGCGCCTGTGCAATGGTACAGAACCGAAAGCTTTTTCAAAAAAATCCAAGTGATATGATACGGACTTTCCAAAAGACAGCTGTTATTGGTGGTGGTGCCTGGGGTACTGCTCTGGCTCTTACAGCAAGTAGTAATGGTGGCGATGTAGTGCTCTGGACTTACCGCGAGGAGGAGGCCTCTGTAATTCGCGAGACGCGCCAGAGCCTGTGCCAGGTGAAGGGAGCTCGTTTGCTGCCCGATAACGTGATGGTGACCAGCAGCTGGGATGATGTGGCCGGTGCTGACTTGGTGATTGTGGTGGTGCCGAGCGTGGTGATGCGCAGCGTGGCTCAGAGCTTGGCTAAGGCCGGTTTGGCCGAGAATGCCGTGGTGGTGAGCTGCTCCAAGGGTATTGAGAAGGATACGAATATGCTCATGAGCGAGATTCTCGCCTCGGAGTTGTCTTGCCCGGTGGGTGCACTCTCCGGCCCCAACCATGCGGAGGATATTGTGCTGGGGCTGCCCAGCCTGACCCTCATCGGCTTTGAAGACCCCGAAATTGCCACGGCTGTACAGCACCGCCTGAGCACGCCGTTCCTGCGTATTTACACCACGACGGATGTGACGAGCATGCAGATTGGTGGTGCTATTAAGAATGTGTTTGCTCTTGCCAGCGGTATTTGTGCCGGTCTGGGCTTGGGCGACAATGCCCGAGCTGCTCTGGCTACCCGTGCTTTGGCTGAGATGACTCGCCTGGGGATGGCTAAGGGGGGTAAGATGGAGACCTTCATGGGGCTCTCCGGTATGGGTGATTTGGTTGTTACCTGTTACTCTGAGCACAGCCGCAATCTGACAGCCGGCCGCATGATTGCTCAGGGGGTGCCGGTGGACGAGTGCCAGCAGCGCATCGGTCAGGTGGTGGAGGGTATTCCGAACACGATTTCCTCGTACCAGTTGGCTCGTAAGCTCGGTGTGAGAACGCCGCTGACGGATGCTATGTACGAAATCCTCTACAGTGGTAAGCCGGCTCGCCAGGCTCTTGAGGAGCTGATGACGCGTGACCTGCGCCCGGAGAATGTACAGGATTGATATAGTCTTATAACCTGAGAGCCGGAGATGCTATGACGGACGCCGGGGTAAACTTATGGTTGGCGGAACTCTGGATGCAGAACCGCGACCGATTGGTGCGCCTGATTGCCACGCGCATGTCGCCGGTGTTGCTGCGCCGCATGAGCCCGGATGACGTGGCGCAGGAGACGTACTTGGCCTGTGGTCGCCGTGTGCGCTTTTTGCAGGAGTGCCCGGAGGTGCCTATGTTTGTGAAGTTGCGCAAGCTGGCTTTGCAGACAATCGCTGATATGGAGCGCAAGCACCTTGCTGCCGGTAAGCGCGATGCGATGAAGGAGAGCTATGCCGTGGAATCTGACAATGATGTGACGGTGAATGCGCTCTCTCGCTTTGCGGATACGCTGGTGGGGCCTCGCACGCACTTGGAGCGTATGGAGCTGCTGGAGCAGACCCGGAAGGCTATGCGTGAGCTGCCGGATACGGACCGGGAGATTCTGGAATTGCGCCATTTTGAAGAGCTGAGCAATACGGAGTGCGCCGCCGCATTGGGAATTGAGGTGAAGGCGGCCAGCATACGCTATGTGCGTGCGCTGAAGCGCATGAAGGATATCATGGGCAACATCTCCTTATGACGTCTGCCGAGAAGGATGAGCTGGTTGCAGAGCTGGCGGAGGCATACCTGGAGCGCGTGCGCAGCGGGGAGCTGTTGAGCGTAACCGTTTATGCCGCTGAATATCCTGAGTGCGAGAGCGATTTGCTGGATTTGCTGCCGCTGATGCTGGATGTGGAAGGGCTGGGGCGTACATCGATGCCGCCGGCGCCGGCTTTGGCTCAGTACCCCGAGCGCTTGGGCGATTACCATTTGTTGGAGCGCATAGGCAGCGGTGGCATGGGGACGGTATTTCGGGCTCGTCAGGAGTCGCTGCACCGAGAGGTAGCTGTTAAGATTCTCGCTCCCTCATGGAGTACCGATGCGCGGATTAGTGAGGCTTTTGAAAATGAATCGCGCGTACTGGCCGGGCTTCGCCATACGAATATTGTGGAGGTATTCGGCGCCGGGCAGGAGGAGCGATATCGATATTATGTGATGGGGCTCGTACAGGGGCAGGGGCTTAGTGCCGGCCGGCTGGGGGCTGCATTTCCCGGGGTGCCTTATGAGCAGGCTGTGGCTCGGGTGGGGGTGCAGGCGGCCCGGGCGCTTGCATTTGCTCATGCCCATGGGGTGATACACCGTGATATTAAGCCCGGCAACTTGCTGATGGGCAATGACGGTGTGTTGTTGGTCAGCGATTTTGGCTTGGCTACGATTCTCAATGCCGGTGAGGAGGCACCGCTGGTGGCGCAGAGCCACGATGGTACAGTACGCTACATGGCCCCGGAGCGCTTGTTGGGAGAGGGCGATACCTTTGCCGGTGATCAATACAGTCTGGGCTTGACTCTGTATGAGTTATTAGCCCGCAAGGCCGTGTTCCGAGAGTCGGAGCCCGGCAAGTTGGTGCGTACCATTTGCTCCGATAGCCTGCCGCCGCTGCGAGGCTTTGGTGAGTTGGGGGCTGTCATTAACAAGGCCGTAGCCTTTAAGCCGGAGGCTCGTTATGAATCCATGCAGGCGATGGCAGATGATTTGCAACGCGTGCTTGACAGCGAGCCGGTTAAAGCGCACCGTACCTCACTATGGCGCCGCTACCGCTTGTGGATGAAGCGCCGCCCTGCTGCAGCCATGTGGTGCCATGTGGCTGCGGGGTTGCTGCTGCTGCTGTATGCGACTATTAGCGTAGCGTATGCGCGTGTGAAGAAATCCTGGCGTAGCGAAAATGAGCAGAGGGAGCGCGCCGAGCTGAATGAGCAGATTGCCGATGCCTCGCTGCAGCGTATTTTTGCCTCGATGGTTAACAATGGCAGCGGAGGTTCGGAGGGGGAATTCCTGCCGCCTACTCGCTCGGATGTTCGACTGTTGCAGGACCTCATGCCCTACTATGAGCAGTTGATAACGCAGGATGCCGGCGGTAGCGATAAGGTGGCCGATGCCGCCTACATTTTGGCTGCCATTGCACTTCAGACTGGCGATTATGCTATGTCTGAGAAGTATTTCCGCAAATCGGCCGACATGGTGCAGCCCGGCTCGCATGAGTATGTGCTGGCGGTGGTTGGTCTTGCGTCATCCATTTTTGCGCAGGAAGATGTGAGCCGCAATCGTGAGGCGGTGCGGCTGCTGCTGGCGCTGGAAAAAGTGGTGCCGCCCTCTGCGCCGTTTGAAACTCGTTTGGAGGTGGTGCGCGCTTTGCACTTAGTGCTGCGCCACGAGCGTAGGCGAGGCATGACGCTCGGTGAGCGCACGCCGCGCCCGGGTAATAGTGTGAATGATAAGCGTGAACGCCGCCGCGATGTGGCCGAGGCTGTGCTGGGCGCTCAGAGTGATATCATGAACCGCGCCGCGGCTGCTTTGGCTGCTTTGCTGCGCGAACAACCCAATGATGTGAAGGTGCGCCTGTTGCAGGCGGAAATGCTGAGCCTGCCTCGCAGCGCCGCTGTAAGCTCAGCTTTGGCGCCGGCGGGTGAAACGCCGTTCAGCATACTCTCTGATTTGTTGAAGGAGCAACCGAATTCGGATGAGCTAAAGCGTGCCTATGTGCGATTGGCGACTTCGCCGGCTGTTGGCGGGGGAATCTCTGCGTTCCACCCTGAAACCGCAGCGCGTTATGCGCAGGAGCTGTTGGCGGCGTCGCCTGCCGATGGTGAGCTCATCATGCTCTTTTTGTCTGCTCGCGATTTGTACGCCCGCAAGCTCGCAAGTGACGGGCAGGAGGCAGAGGCGGCTAATGAACGCGAGCGCACGCTGGGGGTGCTGTCGTTTGTGACCTCCCGAGATGATTTTACGCCGAGCATGCGCGAAAAACTCGTGAAGTGGGTGGCGCTCCATTATGTGCGCGGCAATGTTTCTCAGCGCGAGCAGGAATTACGTACGCTGCTCAAGGATTATGATGCCGAGCGTATTAAGTCGCTGCGTGACCGATTCCAGCGCCTCCGCCGCGATAGGTTTGTGCCGGGGGGAAGATTTAACAGACGCCGCACCCCCTCCGCTCGTTCGAATCGCGACGTTAAATAAGACAGGGTGCTCCCCGAGCTTGATTTAAATTGGCATTACCGGGCTGGTTTTGATTGACTTTCGCCGGGAATGTGTCAGAATAAGCGGCGAGATGAGCACATTCGGCTATTACAGAGTAGCGGCTGCGGTGCCTCGCGTGCGCGTGGCAGATGTTGATTTTAATACGGCAGAACTGATTGCTGCCACCAGGGAGGCTGCGCAGAATGGAGCAACTGTGGTGGTGTTCCCCGAGTTGAGTATAACCTCTGCTTCCTGCGCTGATTTGTTCTTTCATCCTACTTTGCTGAAAGCCGCAGAAGAGGCTCTGAGCCGCTTTGCTCGTGAGACCGCCGCTCTGCCCATCGTGACTGTGGTGGGGTTGCCGGTTCTTTTGGAGGATAAGTTGTTCAATGTGGCGGCAGTTGTGCGGGGTGGTACGGTGCTTGGTTTTGTGCCTAAGAGTATTATTCCCAACAAGCGAGAGAGTTATGAGCGCCGCCAGTTTACCCCGGGAGGGATGCAGGGGGAGGTGCCTCTTTTCGGCGATTTCTTCCGTGTGCCGATGGGGACGGACCTTATTTTTGAGATTGATAGCGATTGCAGCTTTGGTGTGGAGATTGGTGATGATGCCACTGCTATGTTGCCGCCGTCCACTCGTCTGGCAATGCAGGGTGCTCGTCTGATTCTCAATCCTGCTGCGGGGATTGCGCTGGCCGGGCGTCGTGAGTACAACCGCACCCTGCTGAAGGCTCGTAGCGGCAGCTGCCTTGCGGTTTATGTGCATGCCTCTGCCGGAGTGGGTGAAAGTACGCAGGATGGGGTGTGCGGCGGTGCTGCATTCATCTGCGAGAACGGGCGCCTTGCTGAGCAGAATGAACCTTTTGCTCGTGAGCTGAGCATTATTTATGCTGACGTGGATATGCAGCGCATTGGTGCAGCCCGCCTGAGTGAGAGCACCTTCTGCGAGAATGGGGAGTGGCCCGAGCCGCGCCGCGTGAAGTGTGGCGTGGAGGTGCAGCCCTGTGACCTGAAGTATGCCTATCTTCCTGCTCGCCCCTTTGTGCCTGCTGCTGACGTGGCAGAGGCTCGCTGCGAGGAGATTCTTAATATCCAGGCTGCTGCGCTGGCCAAACGCATTGAGTGCGCTTACGCCAAAACCCTTGTCATCGGTGTCTCCGGCGGGCTTGATAGTACCTTGGCTTTGTTGGTGTGTGACCGTGCCTGCAAGTTGCTGGGGCGCAGCAATGATTGCATTCTGGCACTTACCATGCCGGGATTTGGTACGACCGGGCGCACTTATAACAATGCGGTTAAGATGATTCAATTACTGGGGTGCACCTTTAAGGAGGTGAACATCAAAGAGGCCTGTCTGCTTCATTTCAAGGATTTGGATTTCGATCCCGCACTTCGCACCAATACATACGAGAATGTGCAGGCGCGCGAGCGTACCAAGTTGCTCATGAACTTGGCCAACAAGACCGGCGGTATGGTGGTGGGTACAGGTGATCTCTCCGAGATTGCGCTTGGCTGGGCTACCTATAACGGCGACCACATGAGCATGTATGGTGTTAATTGCTCCATCCCCAAGTCGTTGATACGCTGCTTGATTGAGTACGCCGCAACCAAGGCTGAGCCTGCACTGGCTGAGGTGCTGCGCGATGTGAATGCCACTCCTGTGAGCCCCGAGTTGTTGCCGCCCTCGGATGATGGTAAGATTGACCAGAAAACAGAGGAAATTTTGGGGCCCTACGATTTACATGATTTCTTCCTCTATCATTTCGTGAAGTATGGAGCTGAGGCCGCAAAGCTGCGAGCTCTTGCTTTGCACGCTTTTGCCGGGGAATATCCGGTTGGTTTGGTGGAGAACACGCTGCGTACCTTCCTCCGTCGCTTCTTCACGCAGCAGTTCAAGCGCACCTGTGTGCCTGATGGCCCCAAGGTGGGCACAGTAGCGCTTTCTCCGCGTGGTGATTGGCGCATGCCGACGGATGTTTGCGGTACGCTTTGGATGGGGTGCTGAGCCGCTGATATCACGGTTTTTATTCATAAATCAAAAGGCTGCAAGCGTGAGACTTGCAGCCTTTTGTGTAAGCGGTTTTCTTGGTGGGACGCTTACGCTTAGTCCTCGTAAAGCTCGCGGATGCGCTGAATGAGCGCGAATGCGTGACTAACCATGGCTCGGGTTTCATTGAGCAGGGTGAGGTAGAGGATGCCGTTACGCATATCGGTTTCGTTTGTGGCGCTGTGCATGAGGTGGCGGGTAATGCAGTCGGCAAAGTCGTCGCTGAGCTGTTCGGTTGTCTCGAGCTTGGCTTTGATGCCTGCGTAATCGCCGGCCTTGAGCATGTCAATCAGATTGGGGTAGAAACGGCCAATCTTCTCGGTAAGGGTCAGGAGGTCACGAGCCTGTTCTTCGCTGAGGCCTGCATGGAAGTTGTCGATGTGGTTGTAGCTGGCCTTAACCAGAGTCATCAGACGTTCGCAGGTTGTAAGCGAAATTTCTGTAATGCGGAAGATGAGCTGACCGCGATCTGCCAGTTCTGCCGGGATGGTGGGCAGGGTGGGCAGAACTTCGTTCTCTTTGATAACCTCGAGGTCTCGCTTAATGGAGCGAGTCTTTTTGCGAAGGCGCTTCAGGTCATCAAGGTCTTCTTCCAGCAGGGCTTTGACCATGGCCTTGTGAATGCCGACCATGCGACCCAGACGACCGGCGGCGCAGGCGGCAAACTCATGCACGGAAGAGTCTTTATTGACATCGATGAGGCGAATCTCCTGTTTGATGTCTTTGGTGAAGAATGTGGATTTGATGAGCAGAACACCGGCAATAACAAGCATGGTAATCATACCCCATGTGCCGCCGTAAGCCATAATAAGTGCTACCACGAGAGCTGCTACACAGGCAGCTACGCCGGTGAGCAACCAGCCGGCAATCACCGTCAGCACGCCGGTAATGCGGTATACGGCGCTATCGCGACCCCAAGCGCGGTCTGCCAGAGATGTACCCATGGAAACCATGAAGATAACATAAGTGGTGGAGAGGGGGAGGCCAAGGTCGGTACCCACGGAGATGAGCAATGCGGCGATGGTAAGGTTAACCGATGCGCGAATCATGTCGTAGTTAGCGCCGGTTTCTTCCTCCGGGGTGAGGGGGCGGAAGCGACGTCCCACAAAATCAGCAATGGGTTTGGGGGTGATACTAACGATGAAGCGAGAGGTGTTGATGGCGGAACGCACGATGATACGAGCCGGCTGGCTGGAGCCGAAGCGCTCCTTGCCCGTGTTGGAGGAAGAGAGCTTAAGTTCGGTTTCCGTTACCTTACGTGCTTTCTTGGAGAAGAAGAGGGCGGCTACCATGATGAGGCCGGCCGAGATAAGATAGAGCATGCTGGCCGCAGCACCATCGCCCGCCAGAATATCACCCATCTTGAGGGTGGTTACATTGTCAACGGTGACAGCCGGGTCGAACAAGGCATCCTTAGCTGCCATGAACACGCCGATGAAGTTTACCATGTCGTTACCGGCAAATGCCAGAGCAAGCGAGCCTGTGCCGGCGAGCACGGCAATGCGCAGCGTGTTTACTTTAAAAGCATACTGAAGCAGCGCGGAGAAGGCTATCCAGAAGATGGCTGCACCTGTAACGACGTGTGAAGTAAGACCTTGATTGACAATGAACTCGATGTCTTCTTTAAAAATGCTGCCTTTCAGCCCCTTAAAGATAATGAAATAGCTGATGGCTGTAAAGGCAAGACCGCACCACAGCGGGCCGATAAGGCGATATACTTTCTGGAAGCGGAAGGAGAAAATCAGTCGGGAAATCCACATCACAATGGAACCAACCGTAAAGGCAATGGCAACAGAGGCGAAGATGGCAATTACCATCTTGAAGCAGCGCTCTTCGTTGATGTAGTCTGCCAGCGGGCAGGAGAAGAGCTCACCGCTACTGAAAATAGCCATACCAATGGCAGCACCTAACAGAGAGAATACCAGCGACACCGTGGTAGAGGTGGGGAGCCCGAGGGTGTTGAAGGTATCAAGAAGGATAATGTTACCCACCATCACAGCAAGATACAGTACCATGACTTCGTGGAACGTGAACATGGAGGGTTCCAGCACACCGTTACGAGCTACACTCATCATGCCGCTGGAGAAGCATGCACCGAGTAATACACCAATAGCTGCTACACTTACAGCCTGATTGTAGGTGCCGGCTCGACAACCTATGGAGGAATTGAGGAAGTTACAGGCATCATTACTTACACCGACTATCAGACCAAAAACTGACAGCAAGGCCAACATGCCGAATATTACGTAGTAGATTTCCATGGTATTCGCACCTCTTTTACCATGTCTTGACCCTATTGGCAAGAAAAATCTGTTTTTTTGACAAGAGCTGAGAGTGGCAAAATTAAATGCGACACGATGAGAGCACAAAAAAGGTGCTCTTCTGAATGAAAGATGGTATAGTCAATTCGCCAAAACCAAAAATACACTCTCTACATGAAAAGCACCAGAACAAAGACTACTACTTTTC
>JAFZHC010000070.1 GCA_017555025.1 Akkermansia sp. | reverse complement strand
TAGACTGGGGCGTAAGCCCCAGGTAGTGTGAGAATAATAGATGAGCCCGCACTTGTGCGGGCGGTATAAACTGCTGCTACAAAAATAGACACATTCTACGCAAATAGTATGCCATCGCTTATGCCACCCGCTCAAGCGCGGGTTCAAATTCCTTATTCTCTCTTCCACGGGTTTCGTTCGCGCAGCTCACTTCACCCGTGGCTACCATATGTCACCCGCAGAAATGCGGGTTCTAAATTAGGCAGCCTTCGGCTGGCTATTTCTTATTGCTTTTATAATAAAACGATTATTACTATTGCAAGCTATTCTGAGGAAAGGTCCATTTATCGAACTTTAATTCTTCCAACGCGTATAGGTAATCAATTGTTGCTTCACCCTGCGCCGGAGCATAAGCCGCTGAACTTGCATGTTATATTTGTAAACTCGCATCGCTCACCCTGTAAGACACATTATGTCACACTTTACTCTTGATATCAGAAACAGACACTCTATACTCCCAGCAGGGCGAACTGTACACATACAGTCGGCGCAGCTTCTCTCTCAGTATGCAGCGCGCCATTCCCCACTTAGCACATATCAAACAAATCCCGCGGCGCTGCTGCTGCTCCCGGCCGGAGAGTGAATACCGAGCATGGTGATGCGACTGAGCGCCCGTTATAATACACACAATAACAATGGCTGAACATTACACGCAAGGCAGACAGGGCCAAGGTGCCCGCCGCCGCCGCAACAACCACCAGGGCCGCCACAGAAGGCAGCGCATGCCGCGCCCCGAGGCCATGCCCGCCCGCAAACCCTCGCTTCTGCAGCGCATTCTGAACTTCTTCGGTTTTGGTAAGAAGAAGAATGCCAAGCCCGCCGATAAGCGCGAGAAAAAGAACCGCAACACCGCACCCCAGAAGGTACGCATTGCCAAAACCAACAATCAGGGTGGCAATCCTGCCGCCGGTAAGAACCGCCGTCGTGCTACCTCCACCCCGCCCACCCGCAATGCTCGCCTGTATGTAGGCAACCTCTCTTATGAGGCCAACGAGAGTGAGCTGGAAGACCTCTTCAAGGGCTTCGGTAATGTACGCAGCGTGGAGATTATCTACAACCCCCGTACATATAAGAGCAAGGGTTACGCCTTTGTGGAGATGTACCAGTTGGAAGATGCCCGCAAAGCCGCCGAGGTTCTGCATGGCCAGCCCTTCATGGGCCGAGAGCTGATGGTGAGCGCCGCCAGCGAGCGCCCCGATACACAGGAGAAAGCCGAAAAGCCTGAGAACAAGTCGGCAGAAGAGTCCACTACTGAAGCTCCGGCTGAGGACACTACCCCGGTAGCTGAAACCGAGGCTCCTGCAACTGACGCTGAGCAGGCCTGATAAAGTAAAGTTGAATATTCTAACACCGCCGGACATGTAAAATGTCCGGCGGTTTTCTTTTATAAATCTCTCATTTATGACTCATTTTCAAAAACGGCCATGATTTTTAACTCGCCATGTGGCGGCATATGTGCTAAAATCCGCGCATTAACGCAACTTATACCATGCAGAGATTCGTTTATCAGATTGCCCTGGCATGCCTTGCCATTGTAGGCTGTGCAGCACATGCACAGCAGGCTGAGCAGATGCCGACTGAACCGACAGCTGCCTCGGTAACAGCAGCCCCCGAGGCTGCCTTACCCTATAAAAATGAGGCTCAGCTGAAAGAAGAGCTCATAGCTAGTGCCGACCACCTGAGCGATAAAGCTAAGGGGGCTTTGCGCACAGCCGCTAATGACATGAGCTTCAAATTCCTGCAAGGCTACATGAACTTTGATGGTCACCATGCCTACGATGGACACACGGCGCTTGACCACGCCAAAATGAAGGAGAAGTTCCTGCCCCCCTCCAATGGCATGCCCTGCCCCGACTGCGGTAATACCGTGTGGAACCGTAAGAAAGAGAATATCCCTGCCTGGACCTGCCACTACACCGGTGACAAGGAGCAGTACAGCCGTTTCCCCATCCCTCTCGGTATCTACACCCCCGAGGAGGAAGGCATGGGGCTGTGGGATAAACTCTGCCACCGTGTCAAGGTAGATGGTTTCAACTTAGCGGCTTCTCTCATCTTCCTCTGCGCTATTCTGCACACCTTCATGGCACCTAAGTTCCAGTCTCTTGCACACAAACTGGAGCACAATCACAAGCAGAAGCTCAAGCAGGAGAAATTCCGCATTCTGCACCCGGAGCAGCGCGTACCCGTATCCTTTGCCTCCACCCTCTGCCACTTCCTTGGTGAGGTGGAAGTGGTGTTCGGCCTGTGGATTATTCCTTTTGCTCTGGTGTGCAACTACTACTACTCGATGGAGGATTTCCTTCTTTACATCGACCACGACACCAGTTTCACAGAGCCGCTTTTCGTGGCTGTGGTGATGGTTATTGCCTCTTCCCGCCCGATTTATCGTTTGGCTGAAAACACGCTGAAGTTCGGTGCCTCTCTGGGCAAAGGCACACCGGCCGCCTGGTGGTTGTCCGTTCTCTGCATTGCGCCGCTGCTGGGTTCCTTCATTACCGAGCCCGCTGCTATGACGTTGGCTGCCATTCTTCTGGGCAAGAAGTTCTACCAGCTTAAGCCGAGCGATTCGCTTAAATATGCCACCATTGCCCTGCTCTTCGTCAACGTATCGGTAGGTGGCACCCTTACCCACTTTGCGGCTCCTCCCATCGTTATGGTGGCCGGTAAGTGGAACTGGGACATGGGTCACATGTTCCTGAACTTCGGCTGGAAAGCCGTCGTGGGTATCGTGCTGGCCAACGTCATTTATTTCATGATTTTCCGCAAGGAGTTCGAGCGCCTTGCTGAAGTTCAGCGTGCCAACAGCGCCTTCGACAGCGCCGTACCCACCAGCTGGGAAGATCGTCAGGACATCATCCCCGTCTGGGTTTATATCACCTCCATTCTCTTCTTGGCCTGGACCGTGTATTTTGCGCACCATCCGGCCTGTTTCGTAGGTGGTTTCATGTTCTTCCTCGGCTTCACCATGGCCACTCCGCAGTACCAGAATGCCTTCTCCATTAAAGTACCCATGCTGGTAGCCTTCTTCCTTGCCGGACTTCTCATTATGGGTGGTGTGCAAGGTTGGTGGATGCAGCCTGTGCTGCAGGCCCTCTCTGAGCTGGGTGCCACAGCTACCATGGGGCTTGCCAGCATCCTGACCGCTTTCAACGACAACGCCTCCGTAACCTTCCTTGCCAGCACGGTACCCAACCTGCAGGAGGAAATTAAGTACGCCATTGTGGCAGGTGCTGTAACCGGCGGCGGTCTGACGGTGATTGCCAACGCACCCAACCCGGCCGGTCAGGCTATTCTCGGCAAGTACTTCAAGAGCGGTATCAGCGCCCTGAAGCTCTTCCTGTGGGCCTTCATCCCCACAACCATCATGTTCCTCTTCTTCATTCTGATTCGCTAATTTATGTTTACCGGTATTGTAGAATGCACCGGCACCGTGCTGCAACGCACTGCCATTGAAAAGGGCGCACGCTACGCCATCGACATCCCCTTTGCCGGTGAGCTTGCCTTGGGCGACTCGGTAGCTGTAAATGGTTGCTGCCTTACAGTCGACCGTGTGGAGGGTACACGGGTCGAATTTGACCTGCTCACCCAGACCATGCGCGTTACTTCGCTGGGTACCCTGACCGAGGGTTCTCTCTGCAATCTGGAGCGAGCCATGGGCACAGGCGGGCGATTTGGCGGCCACCTCGTCATGGGTCATGTCGACAGCACCGGCACCGTGTGCTCTATTACTCCCGTGGGGCAGGACCACATGGTACGCATCCGTATACCCGAAGAGCTTACACGCTACACCATCGATAAAGGCAGCATCACCATCGATGGCGTATCGCTGACCATTGCCGCTATTCATGAAGGCGGAGAGCTGGAATTCTGGATTACACCGCATACCTGGCAGCGTACCATCATGCATTGCTACAAGGTTGGCAGTATCGTTGACATCGAGGTCGACATGATTGCCAAGTATGTGGAAAAAATGTTCCGCCCGGCTGAAGAGAAAAACTAAGGTGCTTTCTCAGCATCTTTATCTGCGAGCCCTGTCGCTACCACCGTACGACAGGGCCGTTTGCTTCAAGTGTTTTAGGCCTGTTTAATATTCAGCCTCTGTACTGAAAAAGCACAGAGGCTGAAACCACACATGATATAATTCTAGTCGACAAACTAAAATAAAATCTGACTACGCAGCGGTAACCTGATTTCAGACGGATAGTACCGCATTTGAAATGCACATTCGCGTATTATTATTGAAAATAAATTATTTATATTAATCATTACATTCGCTAACATAGCAGCTGAAACAGAGCTTCAATATCATAAAGAAGTTTTATTCTGAGACTTACCTTAAAAATAGATTTTTTATCTTGACTCTGCATTTCAAATGCAGAGAGTAAAGACACATGAAAAATAACATAACAGAAAAACTATTGAGTAACCTGCCTCTGAGCGGAAAAGATGCGGCACGATTAGTGCTGGAATGTATAGAGGAAACCGGGATTAATCCCTCAGGTATGAAGCGCACAGAACTGCTGCAATTATTACGTCGGGTTATACGCCACGGTGCAACCGCTCTGGAAGCAGAGCAGCATACCGTCACGTTTGAGGTAGCAGCTCTGGCAAGTGTGGATGCAAGATCCGGCCGTCGAGAATCAACCAAACGTGACCTCAGACATTTTGTCCGGCGTATGCTGAGAGTACCCAACATAGGCATGCGACCGTTGAGACGCATGACATCAGAAGAATGCCGCAACATGCTGCAAACTGCTTTCGGCAACAGTATACACAGCTACCGCAAGGGGCGCACCATTCTACATAGTATTTTTGCCTACGGTCTGCGCCGGCAATGGTGCAGTTGCAACCCTGTAGACTGTATAGAAACACCCGTAGCGCAAGAAAAGGAAATCAAACCGCTTAGCCCATCAGAGGTAAAGCGACTGGTACATACAGCTGAAAAACCTGAGCATCGAGATATGTTGCTTCCCCTTCAACTCATGCTTTACTGCGGAGTACGACCTACCGAAGTAACGCGGTTACAACCTCAGGACATTTCCCCACAGGAGGGTGAGCTGATTATAAAACCCCGAGTGGGAAAAACGGGTGGCGGCCGCATTGTTCCTCTGCGCCACATAACTGCAGAGATAGGCGGACGAATTGCACCGCGCAACTGGATACAGCGCTGGCGAGCTCTGCGCAGGGCTGCCGGTTTTACCAACTGGGTAAGCGACGTATGCCGCCACACCTTTGCCAGTTACCACGCAGCTTATTTCCGTAATCTCGGTGAGTTGCAGCTGGAAATGGGGCACAGAGATGTCACCTTGTTGCGCAGCCGCTATGTGAGCCCGGTAAAACGACGAGATGCCAGGCTATTCTGGCTGGGCACATAAGCCCTTGCCAAAAAGTAGCTCGGTAATATCAAAAAACAACTGCTCAAATACATGTGCCTGCTGACTCAAAAAAGCCTGCGGGAGAAGTAAAAAGGAATTGCACAGCAGAGGGTGCGGTGGTATAATCCGCGCGCGCAGACACGGTTATTCATCAGCATGAATAAAGCATATATTCAGGCATTCTTTGCGGCAATCATAGCATCCCTTCTCATGGGGACGCTCTGCGTATTTGTGAGAGAGTCGGCCTGTAGTGCTCAGCTGTGCTCGTTTGCACGTTTCAGTATAGGCCTGTTACTCATTGGTGTAACGGGTGTAGCTCTCATCTGCGGGCATCGCGGAAGTCTGAAATTCAATGCCATGTCCTTCGTATCCGGCATTGGTATCAGCCTGTGCATTCTTTTTTACTTTCTGGCCATCAAAGAGACCTCAGCCGGCATTGCAGCCCTGCTGCCGGCTACCGGCCCACTCTTCTCAGCCGTGTGGATTGCTCTGCTGGAGCACCACCTGCCTCCCCGCCGCGACGGATTGCTCATTCTGACAGCAGGTCTCGGTATTGTGCTTGTAAGTCTTTTTGCCGGTAGTAGTAACAGCGGACAAAACGATGCTCTGGGCATCATTTATGGTTTACTCTCCGGTATATTCTACTCGATTTACATCATGCTCAATCGCCTGATGAAACCGGAAGTCAGCCTGTTGCGCCGCACATTCTGGCAGTCGCTGGCCGGCAGCCTGGTGCTGCTGTTCCCGCTGTGTTGCAGCAGTTGCCCTGTATGGGTCAATGCAGAGACAGGATGGCCATGGCTGATTGGCATCGGGCTGTGCCAGGGAGTGGGAGTTCTGCTGCTGGTAGCCTATGCCATGCGCCGCCTCAGTTCGCTGGAGTTTGGCATTGTATCCTGCCTGGAGCCTACCGAGGCAGCCATCATCGGCTGCCTGATGTACGGAGAAACTCTTCAGACGGGCCAGCTCTGTGGTTTCCTTCTGGTGCTGGTAGCTATATTGGCCAAGGCGGTCATGTACCGCAAGGTCATTGAACCTACCGGACAACTTGTCATCTCCAGCCCCACTCCGGCTACACCTGATAGCCCTGAAAATACACCATTCTACAGCGAAGAAGAAAAGGAACCCAGCTGAAAATCATCCCGATTATGTACCAGGAACTCATCACAGCTATTCAGGAGCGAGACAACTTCGTCGTCATCTCTCACTTCAGACCCGATGGTGATGCCATCGGCTCTACCCTCGCTATGGCAATGTTGCTGCAAAGCCTCGGTAAGAAGGTGGTGATGTGGAATACCGATGTCGTGCCCCGGCGCTACGCTTTCCTGAACGGTGCACAATCCATCCGTACCCTCTCCCCTGCCCTGCCGGATGGTACTGAGGCTCTCATCTGTGTCGATACCGGAGACCTGAAGCGATTAGGTGATGAAGCTATAGAAATTTTCAATAAAGCTCCTTTTACTATCAATATTGACCATCACCATACCAACACCTGCTACGCCACCTTGAATCTAGTAGAAGGCGGAGAAGCTGCCTGCGGTTGCATCATCTTTAAATTGATTAGAGCCTTTGGTGTTGAACTTACCCGCCCGATGGCCGAAGCGCTCTATGCGGCTATCAGCACCGACACAGGCTCCTTCCAGTACAGCTCCACCACACCTGAGGTCATGCGCATGGTGGCCGAGCTCATCGAAGCCGGGGTTGATGTGGGTGACATCAATCGTCGCATTTATCAGGAGATACCGCCCACCAGCTTCATTACCCAACGCGAAGTACTCAATAATATGGTCATTGAAGAAAACGGCTTCATCTCCCACTACTCCATGCCTGCGGGGCGCAAAGCCGAACTCGGTGTCGGTATGGAGGATTGTAAAGACCTCGTCGATATCATCCGCGTGATGCAGGGTGTAAAGGTAGCCGCCATCTTCGAAGATTTAGAAGACGGTCGCATTCGCGTTTCCCTTCGTTCCAAGGACCCCGAGGTAGATGTATCCGTAATTGCCGGTATGCACGGCGGTGGCGGTCACTGCATGGCCTCCGGCATTCGCATGCGCGGCCCTCTGGCCGACGCTCGCGAGAAAGTACTCAACTCCATCCGCGCCGTCGTGCGCAGCCTTTCATGAGCCAGACTACTGAACAACCCTGCGGCGTACTCCTGGTCGATAAAGATCCGGGCTTCACTTCTCACAATGCGGTAGCACTATGCCGCCGAATTCTCAACACAAAGAAAGTGGGCCATTGCGGCACACTTGATCCCATGGCCACCGGTATGCTGATTGTCGTCATCGGCAAAGCCACCAAAGTACAGGACTTGCTGATGTGTGAGGACAAGGTTTACACCGCCACCCTGAAGCTGGGTATCGAGACAAATAGCCAGGATGCCGACGGTGAAGTCGTGGCAGAAAAGCCGTTTGAGCACCTTACGGAAGATGATATTCGCGCCGCCTTCCGTCATTTCGAAGGGGAGTTCGATCAGGTACCGCCCATGTACTCGGCCGTCAAAATTAATGGAGTTCCCTGCTACAAACTGGCTCGTAAAGGTCAGGAAGTAGAGCGCAAGGCCAGACACGTTAAGGTGCTTTCCTACGATATTACGCGCATTGATTTGGCTGCCGGTGAGGTAGATTTTACGGTACACTGCAGCAAGGGATTTTACGTGCGCACCTATGCTCACGATATAGGACAGCACCTCGGATGCGGTGCGCACCTTACTGCCCTGCGTCGCATCCGCTCAGGTCATTTTGACATCAGCGAGGCTGTCGACGTACCCACACTCAAATCCGCCGGTCGCGATGAACTTCTCGCTCGCCTGCTACCGCTGGAAAAGGTTCTTGCAGACCGCAACATCTGATTTTAACACATGCAGATTCTCCATTCCTTTGCTCAGCTCAGTACACTCCCCTGCCCTGTTCACTGGGCCATGGGCTTTTTTGATGGTGTACACTTGGGGCATAGCAAAGTAATAGAATCGGCCTCGGCCCCCGGCGCTCTGAGAGGTGTACTCACCTTCCATCCTCACCCGCTGGCCATTCTCAAACCGGGCAACGAACCTAAGCTGCTCACACCATCGCCTGACTTCAAAGCAGAGCTGCTCCACAAGCTTAATGTAGATGTACTACTCGTACTTCCCTTCACAGCTGAGCTGGCCGCTATGAGTCCGCAGCGCTTTATCGACACCCTTTGTGCCTCGTGTCGCGTAGCCGGTATATCCGTCGGTAGCAATTGGCACTTTGGAAAAGGTGGCTGCGGTAATGCCGATTTTCTGATCAAGACAGCAGCCCGCAGCGGCTTCTGTGCCCGTGTGAATGAACTGCTGCAACTCGGTGATGAAACCGTCTGCTCCAGTCGTATACGTGAGCTCCTTACTGAAGGAAATATCACCCTGACAAACGAAATGCTGGGGCGTCCCTTTACTATCTGCGGTACCGTGGAGCATGGCCAAAAACTCGCCCGTACGCTCGGTTTCCCGACAGCTAATATCTCGCTTCCTCCTTCGGCAGCACTCCCCAAAGCCGGTGTCTATGAGGTGCAATGTTGCCACGGCGGCAGACTGCTCCACGGCATTGCTAATATAGGCCTGCGCCCCACAATCGATGAAAAAATAAAAACGCCCAGGCTTGAAGCACACTTCCTCCATACCCACGAAAACCTCTACGGTCAACAACTCCATATTCAACTGCTTCGCTTTATTCGCCCCGAACAACGCTTCGAAAATATAAGCATTCTAAAAAAGCAAATTGAACAGGATATAGCCGGTCTGACATCTTATCAAAGATGAGTAATATTACCCTAACTTTCTCTGCACCAACACTTAAAGATTACACGGCTATCCGTGAAACTTTGTTCCATGTGGAACAAAGTGACTTGGCTTTTCCTAATATCTTTCTGCTACAGCGTAAGTATGGTACTCAAATTGCGCTGCATGAAAATTACCTGTATCGGTACTTCACAGGTAACGGCAGATTACAGGGATATGCTTTTCCGGTGGGAAAAAATGTGGATGTAGAACGAGCATTGTTCCATGTGGAACAACACGCCAAGGCTCATCAAAATCCCCTGCACTTCTGCCTCTTGGCTGAGGAAAATGCTCGTACATTGAAGGATATTTATGGCAACAAAATTACATTTTCTGACGACCCGGGAGATGCCGATTACCTCTATCGGAGGTCAGATTTAGCAGAGCTTCCCGGTACAGCATACCACAAAAAAAGAAACCATATTGCCAAGTTTTGCAAGAAATTTTCACATTGGCATTTTGAGGAAATTAACGATAAAAATGCAGCGGATGCATACCTCATTGCACAATCCTGGGTAAAGGGACAAGACGGTTCAGAGGCACATTTTCATGAGTTACAGGCCATCAAAAATGCTCTCAAATATCGCCACCAATTAGGCATTGTCGGTGGTCTGTTATATGTGGAAAATGCTCCCGCTGCTATGAGTCTGGCCTCGTATATTACACCATCGGTAGCAGATATTCACTACGAAAAATGCACTCCGGAGTATCGGGAATCGTACCCGATTATAAACCGCGAAATGGCAACTATGCTTCATTGCGACATAATTAACCGCGAAGAAGATTTAAATATACCGGGACTGAGACAAGCCAAACTATCCTACAAACCCGGTAAAATTCTACACAAACTTAAAGCCCGAATTGATTTATGTTGACCAACGTATTTTCACCAAACGACTGCGCCCGGTGTAAGCTTTGCTGCAATTTTCGGCGCGTCAGCGCATGGGAAACACCGGCACTTCAGGACTCGCAAATTTTCCTCATGCACGAGGCCGGTGTTCCGTTGGAAAAACGTCCGGACGGTACCACTTCATTTTATCTGCATTTTGAAACAGAGTCCGAAGATGAAGTTGTAAATTGTCCCATGCTCAATCCATGCAGCGGTTGTATGTTGCCAAGAGAAAGCCGACCTTTTGAATGTCGTATCTGGCCGGTGCGTATCATGAAATCACAAGGCAGACTCGTGCTCGGAATTTACAAGGATTGTCCCGCATTGAATGGAGACACATTTGTAAAATTAAAAAATCATACCTTGGAAAAATTGCTCCCGGAGATACTTGCTTACGGTCGACGGCATCCGCAAGCGGTGAGAGATTACAATTCTCTCTACAGTATTATCTGGGAAGAGAAATAAACGAATCAGGAAATGTTCCACGTGGAACATTTATTCATTTCATTCAGCCGACCAGATTATAAGGAAAACTTAAATTTTAAGATTGCTTTCTTGTTCCACGTGGAACATCGAAAAAGCGAATATTCCGAAGGTAGGGCAAGAAGGCAATTCAACCATCGATAAATGATTAATCCTCGCAAGGCCATCATGCCAAGTGAGGATTTCTTTTTGTTTGGCGAAACGTGATTTTCAAAATGAACCATCCGCCATACTGATAGATAACCAGACTATCAGAATATCTTCTGTGAGATTCGACGAGGTAAGACGAATCGTTAATCAGCATCACATTAATTTTGCCGAACGCCAAGAAATTAATGCAGACATCTCAAACGGGGCAAAGCTCCCCAAAAAACCGCACAAGCGGTAACAGAGTTTTCATTTTAACGGAGCATTCAGACCAAATAGCCCACTTATTGAAGCAATCAAGCTGTTCGCTTGTTCCACATAGAACAAAAAATAGGCTATTTTAATTATATAGCTCATTATCAATATGTTATATATTTTATACCACACTTTCAAGTCAGGGCAGGGGAGTTTAATATCTTAAAAAAGAATCTCCTCTTGAGCAGGGCAGGGGAGTGTAGAAGTGCTCAAATACTCCACAAAAAATAGTAAAGTATATAAGCAGTAACTGGGAGCATCAGCGCTTTTTATTTCTGTTGCGGCGGGATTTTGTGGACTGCTTTTTACCCTTTTGAGGGCTTGCGGTAGCTTTAATCTGAAGCTCAGGAATGACCGGAGGCAACATCAGAGTAACCGGGCGCACCGCCATGCGAGCACTCTCTTCCCACATATCGGATGTACGCACATACACCTCTGCGCGTGCCTTGCTCAAGGCCACCTGACAGGCTTCGAGAGCACGCATCCATGGGGTAATATAGTGAATACCTCGAGCTAAAACATCCTCACGCGTCAATTCAAACTTCTTCAATGCATCCTCAGCAAGTGCCAGCGAACGCGTCGCATGCTCGGTATTACCGCTGTGCGCGCGCAGGCGAGCATAGAGCGTAGCACGCAAACAATCGCGCACATGCAGCACCGGGTCTTCCCAGGGCAGGGGAGGTTTAACTTCAGCAGCAGCAGCGGCAGCAGTAATAAGACCGGTACGGCTGACCTCCGGGGATGCTACCAAAACACGCAAGGGCAGAGTAGCGGCTTCCCAACGTTGTAGGATAACGGCCGGGGCATGTAAATGCTCCCTGTTTAGCGGCATGGCACTAAGCACTCGGCGCGTGGCAAGAGCCTTGGCATTCTGTCCGCAGCTCCACATTGCGGTGGAAACATACAGGCGGGAAGTCATCAACTGGCTACTCTCCCACTCAGGAATATCCTTGCGCGTAGCGAGCGTGACTGCCTTCATAAAATGCGGTACAGCCTCTTCTGCACGCTTGCTGCGGTACAGCAAATGACCGAGCAGGTGAGATGGTACAGGATGTTCCGGCAGCAACGCAGCAGCCTTAGCAGCGGCCTCGAGAGCCTGCTTACTGACCTCGGGGGCAGCCTCCTCCACATAGGCTCGCACAAAGCACACCAGAGGGTTCTCAGGGCGCTCAGCATATAATCTCCCGGCCAATTCGAGTGCGCGAGCCTGGCGAGTCAATGCGCGTCCTTGTTCATCATAGCCAAGGTCAGCGCAATGCAGGAGCAAAATCCCCCAGCAGGCAGATAGTACATCATTTTTGTAAATAGCGGCTCGGCTGCAGAAATCCTCAGCTGCTCCCAGCTGGTCGTTGCTGAGCAATTTGAGAAAGCATGAGATGTAAAAAGTTTCAATAGGAGTTCCGGCTGATTGATGGAATTTTTCGGTAAGATTAGCCAGATTTTCCTTTAATCGGGCAGGGTCCGCATCAGTCATCCAAAGCCCGGCATAAGCCAAGGTACAAGTATTATCAGCCTCGACGGCGCGGGCAAAATGAACGCGGGCAGATTCATTCCACCCCAGCAGCAAATCCAGCATAGCGGCTTTTACAGCCTGCTGCGCGGTAGGATTATCGGTAGCGAGGGCAAGCTCCAGCGGAGCAGGGCAGGGGGTAGTGCTGACTTGTTCAGGCAACTCTGCCGCTGCCACTAGGGCAACGGCAGAGAAGGGAATCATTATGTGTTCCACATGGAACATAGGCTTACATGCGCTCGGGCATTTCAATGCCGAAGAGGCCCATACCCTGTTTGAGCACACGGGCTGTCAGCTCGCAAAGGGCCAGACGTGTTTCACGCACGCTACCCTCACTCTTCAGCACCGGGCAAGCCTCATAGAAGCTATGGAAGGCTCGAGCCAGCTCATACAGATAAGCAGCCAGCAAGTTCGGGCGGCAGTCATCAAGTGTAGAGGGAACAACCTCAGCATAGCGCACCAGCAGGCGTGCCAAATGAATCTCGGCGTCCTCACTCAGCACCATACCGGCAGGAGCGACGAACTCGCCTTCAATCTTGCGGAAGATGGAGCGCACGCGCACATAGCTGTTCTGAAGATAGGGAGCCGTATCGCCGGAGAGAGACAGCATCTTATCCCAGTCGAAGATGTAATCGCTCATGCGGTTCTGGGAGAGCTCTGCAAACTTAATAGCACCCACACCTACTGCCTGTGCCACACGGGCTTTTTCATCAGCGGGCATGTCGGGGCTCTTCTCCTCAACCACGCGGGTAGCACGAGCCACCGCTTCATCGATGACATCCTGAAGGCTCACAGTATCACCGCTGCGAGTCTTAAAGGGACGACGATCTTTGCCGAGGATGGAACCGAAAGCAACATGACGGAAATCACCCGTCACACCGCGCATACGCTCGATGTCGAAAATTTGCTTGAAGTGCTTATCCTGCGGAGCACCCACCACGTACCAGATGGAGTCGGCATGGAAATTCTGTGTGCGGTAATCCAGCGTAGCGAGGTCGGTGGTAGCGTAGAGGAAACCGCCGTCCGCCTTGCGGATGATAGCGGGTACGGGAACCCACTCACCATTCTTCTGAACGAGGAAGGGGTCCTTCTCAGGCTTGTGATAACCATCGGAGAATACGCAGATGGCACCATCACTCTCGCGGGCAATACCCTTGGCAATCAAATCTTCCACCAGAGGAGCGAGAGCATCATTGTAAGCGCTCTCACCCAGCCAATGGTCAAAGCTGATGTCAAGCTGAGCATAAATTTTCTCCAGCCCCATCTTGGTTACTTCAATGCAGCGCTTCCAGATGGCGAGGTTCTCCTCATCGCCGCTCTGCAGTTTGACCAATTCAGCCTTGCAGATAGGCAACAACTCTTCCTCCTCCTTGCATTTTTGGTTCACCGTCTTGTAAACGGCAAGCAAAGCTTCGATGGGGTCTTTCTCCAATTCCTCCTGCTGAAGAATATTCTTCCAGCCCCACAAAATCATACCGAACTGAGTACCCCAGTCACCGATGTGGTTATCGGTAATAACCGTGTGCCCCATGAAACGTGCCAGACGAGCCAGAGTATCACCAATGATGGTACTGCGAATGTGACCCACATGCATGGGCTTGGCCACATTGGGAGCAGAGAAGTCAATCACGAGAGTCTTGGGAGACTCTACCACAGCCACACCCAAACGCTCGTCGGTCAGCATGGCAGTTGTGCGAGCAGCGTAAAAATCAGGCTGCACACGGAAGTTGATGAAACCGGGACCGGCAATCTCAAGGCTTGCTACCGTATTGTCACCAAAGGCCTCAACTACCTGAGTGGCAAGGGCACGGGGATTCATACGCACCTGCTTAGCAAGCATCATGGCAGCATTGCTCTGGTAATCGCCGAAGCGCAGATCCTGCGACGGAGTCACCGCCGGTACAAATCCCTCGGGCAGGTTCTCACCCAGCACGCTCTGCAGGGCGGCCAGGAGCTTTTCTGAAAGTAGTGTCGGTATGGTCATGTTCGCCGCTTTTATACACGCTTACACCCGTTTTGTCAATCTTTAATCGTTATCTGTCACCCACTTTGTCCATAAAATTCAACATTTCAGCTCCCCGTAACATCTAGCTTATGTTCCATACCCCATGAGCATTTTTTTATTTACTCAATTACTCATTTTACATCAAAGCTTTACAATATGTCATCCCTATCTGTTTTTGAAGTGGGGAGAATGTGGAACACAAATCTTCTTGCAAGAGCAACGTCCCTGTGCTATATACATAGCCAGCTGCTGTGTTCGTGACGCGTGATTCTATAGGCCCGGACCGTTATAATACACTAAGGGGCATCAAAGCTAAATGGGTTTAATGTTCCGTCCGATAGGGATACCTCAGAGAAACCCGGCTCCGCACCCACCTACGTTCAGGGAACGTGGCTCTCATATCACTGACGGCACAGCGGTGTTCCTTTTCTCTCGACCTCCTTCTCCATGCGAGAACGGAGGTCATTTTATTATAAATAATAACTATTACTTTACTATTTTTATATACTTCTGACAATTCCTTCTCCCCTCGCATCGAGCAGTCGAAGAAGTAAGGCAGCCTCATTCTCACGCGCGCACGCATTATAACCTTTTCAACCGAGATGCAATATGCTAGACTGTGGGGCATGAATAAAAGCATAGTACTGACTCTGGCAGCGGCGGCACTTCTTCCTTCCTGCGCTTATATGCAAACGAACAAGAGCGTGGAAGAACTCGGGCGCCGCTACAAAGGCACAGAACTGAAAAACACCTCCATGAGCCTGCACCGCCAAGGAGCAGAATGGTACATCGGTAGCCCTCTCGGCACTTACGAGAAAAGTTACCCCATTATTCATGACTCGATTCTCTTCAAATCCAATAACGCACCGAGCTACACGCTCGATGTAGCCGAGGCCTCCACCGTCTACTACCCCATCTCTGCCGGCACAGCGGCCTGCTTGCAACGTAACGACGGTTATGCTGAGACTTACGCTCTGGCCGATGAAATCAAACGCAGGAACGAACAATCCCTCTCAGAGCTCCCCAAGGGTACGTGCATCCCCATCAAAGCAAGCGTTGTCGACAGCAAACAGGCAGCGACCATCATATCCGCAGATGATTCCGATGAGGTGCCTGTAATCAATCAGCTGCTTTCAGGCATCACCTTCTGTGCCATCGATATTCCGGGTACACTAGTGTACAATGTAGCCATTCCCTTCATAGCACCCTTCGTCTTCTTTAGTGAGTTCTTCTCCGGCGAGTGATAATCAATAACTTATAGAGTTATTCACACATTTTGTTAATAAGATAGTGAATAAGTGTGTGAATAGTGGTGTGAACAAGTGCTTATTGACCCGATTGAGTTATTATCCTCATTTTCATTCACAGCTTATCGGTATTACAAATAACTGGTTATTAAACATCTCCACTACTTATTAGAGTTATTCACATAACTGAATATGATGAATTTTTAAATTTAAATTCTTTATTATTCTCTGAACAGGTAAAAAGGGCATCTGCCGAGCGCCTGTTGACAGGTTTAAAAGTGTTGCTACAATAAAAGGCATGGAAACGTACGGAATCGATCAGGACACTCTCTGGATGACCCGAGCTCTGGAGCTCGCTCACAAGGGGCTGGGCACAACCAGTCCCAATCCTCCGGTTGGTGCAGTAGTCGTCAAAGACGGAGCTCTTCTGGGCGAAGGTTGGCACGAAAGGGCAGGGGAGTTGCATGCAGAGCGTCGTGCTCTTAACCATGCGCGTCTGCGTGGGCATGCGGATGACCTTCAGGGAGCCACGATGTACGTTACCCTTGAGCCTTGTTCCAGCTATGGGCGCACACCTCCCTGTACCGAGGCTATCATTGAGGCCGGTATTGGCCGGGTAGTCTATGGCTCTGTTGACCCGGATGAGCGCCACAGCGGACGAGCAGACGCTATTTTAAGGGCAGCGGGTATTGAGGTGCGCAGCGAATGCTGTGCAACCGCCTGTGACCTTTTTCTGCGTCCCTGGGTATGGTCTGTGCAACATAAGCGTCCCTGGGTGAAGGCCAAGATAGCCTCTACGATGGATGGTCGCATGACGCGAGCCGGGCTTAAATGGCTCAGTTGCGCGGAGTCGGTACGTTTTGCGCACCAAATGCGTCTGGAGAGCGATGCCATATTAGTAGGTGGCAATACCTTGCGCACCGACAATCCGGCGTTGACTATTCGTCATCCTTATCGCGAGATTCCGCCTATCAAACAACAACCCTGGCGTGTCGTACTGACCCGAGATAGTTCATCTCTGCCTGAGGATGCTAAGGTATTCACCGACAAGGATTGCGAGCGCACTCTCATTTGCGAGGACGTTGGAAATCTGCGGGTGCTGCTGCAAAAGCTTTACGAGGAAAAGGGTATTGTTAACCTGATGTTGGAGTGTGGCGGCAAGTTACTGCGTGCATTTCTGGAAGAAGGGCTCGTAAATGAATGGGTACAGATTGTTACTCCGCAAATCAGCGGCGGCCCGGATTTGATTGTACCCGGTTATTTTATGCCGCAGGAGAGATTCTTTGAACAGGAGGAATTGATACCCAGCGGTAAAGATATCATTGTGCGAGGAATCATTCAGTAGTAGAACCGTTTTTTCTATCGTTCTATGCGTATCATCCATACATCTGACTGGCACCTGGGAGACAGGTTGCTGGAGAAGTCGCGGCACGAAGAGTTCCGTGCTTTTCTGGACTGGTTGCTGGAGCAGATGAAAGAGCACAGAGCAGAGGCTCTGTTAGTCAGCGGTGATATTTTTGATAATCGTGATCCCGGTGCCCCGGCGCTGGAGATGTTCAATGATTTTCTGAGCAAAGCAGATGGTACCGGTTGCCGCCACATTATTCTGACGGCCGGCAATCATGATGGGGTGCCGGTATTGGAGGCCGCAAGCCCGCTCTTGCAGCGTTACCACGCTACAATGGTTTGTAACCTCACGCTTGGCACCGTGGCAGATTGCATGCTGACCCTCTGCACGGCTGATGGTACCCTGGCTGCTTTGGTATGCGCAGTACCGTTTCTGCGTCCCTCGGAGGTGAGTCGACCTCTGACCGAAAGTGCTCTGGCAGCCGGTGAAAATGCTTATACGCTTGGAGTGAGAGATGTGCTGAGTGCCGTCGCCGAACAAGCGAAGCTGCGGAAGGCCGCCCATCCCGGTCTGCCGGTACTCTGCATGGCCCATCTTACTGTAAGCGGTGCAGAAAAGAGCTCCGGCGTGCAGGATATCGTGGTGGGGAGCATTGATGCCGTTGCCGCCAATGCTTTTGCCGATGTTTTCGACTATGTGGCATTGGGTCATATTCATCGATCTTACTCACTTGATAGCGGGCGGATTCACTATTGCGGCAGTCCCATGCCCATGGCGATGGATGAGACGGCCTACACGCACTATATCCATTTGCTGGATGTAACGGGTGAGGGCATTGAGGTGCAAAAAATCCCCGTTCCGGTGTTCGTATGCCATACCCGGCAGGTGTGCAGTACTCAGGAAGAGCTGCAGGCCTTGCCTGATGTACTGCGGGAGCTTTCACTCAGACACAACGGAGCCCCGGTTCACCTGGAGTTGCATTACCATGGCAGCGGGGTGGAAAATCTGGCCGCCTGGGCGGATGAACATCTGCCGGTAGCACTGGTGCCGCATTTTAAAGTATCGATGTGGCGCGAGGGAAGCCGGGTATTAGATAATACCGAGGTGTATGGCGACAGCATGCCTACCCCCGGTGAAGTATTTGAGCGCAAACTTGCCGCTTGGAGCGATGCAGGCGAGCCCTTGAGTGAAGAAGAAAAACAAAGCTTGCGCGAACTTTTCAACTCCGCTTATCAGGAAGCCGATAGCCATGAAGATTGAGAAACTGCATTTCAGCAATATCAACTCGCTGGCCGGTGAGTTTGAAATTGATTTTACCCATCCCTACATGGCTGAGCCCGGATTTTTTGTGATTACCGGTCCCACAGGAGCCGGTAAAACAACTATTCTGGATGCCATATCCTTTGCCCTCTATGGTCGCTCCCCGCGCCAGGGGCGCTTTCAGACAGATGAAAATGAAATCATGACTCATGGTGCCGCAGCATGCTTTGCTACGGTGCAGTATGAGCAAGGGGGCGAGCATTATCTCTCGACTGTATCACAGTCTCGCAGCAAGAGAGGCAGCAATCCTTTCGGCCAGGTCAAGTGCATGCTCTATAAGCTCTCATCTGAGCATGAATGGGAGTTGCTGGCTAACCGTAAAAGTGACTTTGATCGCCTCAACGAAGAGATAACCGGTCTGAGTTTTCGCAACTTCACGCGCTGCATGTTGCTGGCGCAGGGGGAGTTTGCTGTGTTCCTCAAAGCCAACGAAAAGGAACGCGCGGAGATTCTTTCCACCATTACCGGTACGGAAATTTATGAGCGCATAGGCGAGGTAGCTCATGAGCGAGTGGCTGCAGTTCAGCGCCGTATCGATGCCTTGCAATCGCTGCCGGAGTTGTCGGAGGTTGAGCGAACGCAGAAAGAACAGAGCCGCGATGCCGGCGAGAAAGAATTGCGCACCCTGCAAGAGCAACAAACTCATGTGGCTGACTGCATGAAGTGGATTGCAGAGAAAGAGAAAGCCATTGCAGCCGTAACTCAGGCAAAGCAGAAGGCTGAGCTTACAGCCCGGGCTTTGCAGGAATTTGAACAAGGTAAAGCGGTGGAGTTGCAGCGTGCAGAAGCTGCTCTGGCTGTTCAGCCCGCAGCTGTTGCTCTGGCCGCGGCCGATAAACAATTACATCAGCACCGGCAGGCCTTGCTTCATGCGCAGCAGGAGCATGTGAGCGCACAACAACAGTTACAAGTTCAGCAGCAAAAATATGCTTCGGCCGTTGAGCTTTTCAACACGGAAAGCCCTCAGCCCCGGCAGCAACTTGCCGATGTGCGCGAAAAAATGCGTCCGCAGGAATCTGCTCTTAAGCTCTTGGCTTCTGCAGCCGATAAGGAGAAGAAACGCTCCGTACAGCATGCTGCGGAGTTAGCCGCCGTTATTGCAGAGAAAAAGCGCCTGGCTCAGCAAAAAGCAACATTGCAGGAGCAGTCAGCGCTTATTACTGCCGAATGGCAACAGCGCCGGCAAGATGCCGCATTGATTGAGCAATTACCTTTGTTGCAGGCTCGTTTGTCTGATTGGGAAAGCCTTTCGTGCTCGGTGGATGCCATACCGCCTCACAGCGAACTGGAGCAACAACTGGCAACACAGCTCAGGGAATTGGAACAAGCTGAAAAACGCCCGGCAGGTCTGCGCGAAATTGCTGAGCTCAAAAGGCGTCAGCTCGGTATCGAGGAACAATTGGCCGCTTTATATTTGGATTTTTGTGCCGGTAAGCTGGATTGCTGTCCCTGTTGCGGGGCAGAAGTTCCCGGGCAACGCCGCGCCGTACTCAATAGCGAGGTACAGCAGGCAGAGCTGGCCGTTAAACAGGCGGAAGAGGCTTTGAAGAAATGTCGTTCCCGTGTGGCTGAGTTGGAAAAACTGCAGCAGGTATCATTACGTCGCTTGGCATTGCAGGAAGTTCTCGGCACACCGGTTGAGCATTTGTCAGCGGCACGTCGTGCTGTGGCAGCTCTTGCGGAACGTCGGGATGTTTATCAGCGCCTGCAACGGCAGATGGAGGGCAATGAGAAAAATCTCCATGAATTGCAGACTGCTTATACCGTAGCTGCTACCCGGGCCGAAGAACTGGAGCGTACGGCTGCAACTGCGGCACAGCAGGCAGCTGTTGCCGAGCAGGAGTATACCGTGCATCAACAGGAATTTGTGCAGCTGTGGGGGCAGGGGGTAACAGCCCATGCTCTTGAGCAACAACTGACAGCCTTCTTGCAAACGTTGCAGGAGCGGGTGGATTCGGAAAAGAAGTTACTTCAGCAGTCCATGCTGACCGAAACGCAAAAACGCACCACTCTGCATGACCTCAGTCAGCGTTTGCCTTTATTGGAACAAGCTTACCAACAATCACTTGCCGATTTTTCAGAAAGTCTGGCAAAAAATAAGTTTGAAGATGCCGCTGCTTATCAGTCAGCTGAGCTTTTGTCAGAACAATTACCTGCTCTGCGCCGTTTGCGTGAGCAGGTTAGAGAAGGTGCCACAGCCGCCGCCGCTGTAAGCCGCCGCGAGTCCGCAGCCTTGGAGCAATTATTGGCCGCCTCGCCGCTTACTGAGGATGATGTACCGCATGAGCTGCGGGGACGATGGGAAGCTTTGCATACCATTGCTGACCAGCGGCAAGAGTGGCTTAATCAGTTGCTGGCTGAGCTTCGGGCAGATGACTTGGCTCACAAGGCCAATGCCGAGGTGGCAGCGCAGAAAAAACAGCTTGAAACAGAGCGTGACCGCCACGCCCTGCTCAAAAAGGTGCTGGGCGACAGCAAAGATGGCTTTAAAAAATTCGCTCAGCAGATTACTTTTGATATGTTGCTGCGCCGTGCCAATGCAGAGCTGCGCCACCTGACCAACCGTTATGAATTGTGCCGCCGCACCACGAAGGATGACCCGCTGGGGCTGGCTGTCATTGACCGTACTCTGGGTATCAGCGAGGGGCGCAATGCCTCTAATCTTTCCGGTGGTGAGAGTTTCCTTGTCAGCCTGGCTCTTGCTCTCGGGCTTTCTCACATGACGGGTAATACAAGAATTGATTCTCTCTTCCTTGATGAAGGTTTTGGCACGCTCGATGCCGATACGCTTGACCATGTGCTGACAAGCCTGCAAAAGCTGAGAGCACACGGAAAGATGATAGGCATCATTTCCCACGTACCGGCTCTCAGCGAACGTATTTCCGCCCGCATTCAGGTTACACCTCTTCGCGGCGGGTTCTCCACGCTTACCGGTTCTCCCGCTGTGCAAAGCCGCTCATAATCACACTTTAAGCAATATTCCCTCAACATCACAATGCAAACAGATGTCACAGCATTGCCAATTGGTACCCGGTTGGAAAAATATGAGTTACAGAAGGTACTGGGGCAGGGTGGCGGTGGTATTACCTATCTGGCTTTCGATTTTCAGTTGGAGCGAGAGGTGGTATTGAAAGAGCATTTTCCGCTGGGGCTCTGTCGCCGCGTTTCGGGGAGCGCACAGGTGGAACCGGTGGAGCCCATGCTCTACGAGCGTTCATTTCAGAACTTCTGCCGCGAGGCCAGAATACTGGCTGCCTTGAGCCATGTCGGTATAGTCTCTATTCATGAAATTTTTGCTGCATGCGGAACAGCCTTTTTGGTGACGGATTATGTGGAAGGTGCAACACTCCGTGAATGGATGTGCCATAAGCCCTCCGGTAAACGCATTACGGCTATACTTATCAAATTATTGCAGGCGTTGGAGTATATTCATGCCAATGGTGTGCTGCACCGGGATATTAAGCCCGATAACATATTGGTCAAGGAAGGTGATGAACCGATTTTCATTGATTTCGGGTCAGCTTTGGTTGGAGAACCCACTCATACTCTGACTCAGGTCGGCACACCGGCATATGCCGCCCCTGAACAACTGACCGCCTTAGCTACTCCGGGTCCCCAAGCCGATATTTATGCTTTGGCTCGTACGTTTAACCTATTGGCAGCCGAGTGTGGTATGCGGCTTCCTCGTCGCGTCACTACAAGCTTGCAGAAAGCCGGTGATATTCGCGTGGAGAAGCGCTATATCAGTGCGGTTGATTGGTTGAAGAAATTACAGTTCAGACCTTATCGATGGGTAATAGCCGGGGTGAGTATAGCGTTGTGTGCGGCAGTTGTACCATGGTGGCGGAATGATGACATACCGGTACAAGCTCAAAAAATGGGAACTGCTTCAAAACGGTCGGTTATAATAGCCCCTAAAATCAGATATGAGCACCCTATAGAATTGATTGAGGTTGATAACAGTTTTAAACTTGTTGCCGGTTTTATTAAAAATCCGCGGTATGAGCGTGAAATCAAATTTCAGCAGGATGTGCTGGCTCTTCAGAAAGCGTTGAATGATAAAAAAGAAGCGTTGATGCGGGAAAAGGTAGATACCGGTATGTGGCCAAAATCTCAATATTATCGAGAAATTATACCGCTGGAACGAGAGCTGAATAACAAGTTCGCTCAGCTGATTCAGGAGTATATCAACACTTGTTTGGACGGTGCAGACCCGCAACCGACGCGTACACAAAGTGTGATTAACATTTTGAAAAAAAGTAAGATGAAATTTCTGGCTAAAATGATGCATATGTACACAATTCAGGAAAAAAGAGAAAAAAGACATCCTTTACTTCGCGTTTTTGATTTCGGGATGAATTAATAAGAACGAGAGGTTATGTTTTCGTTTCTGTCAGGCAAGAGCAGCGATGATCGGCTCAGGCAGCAATGTCTGGAGTGGTTCTCGGCGCATCGTGTGCAGCTGGTGACTTATGCTCGCCAGCAGGCGGATGCCGTGACTGACATCGAATTGCTGCTGGCAACAGTAGTAACAAATGTTACCCGAGCGGCATGTGAGGGTAGGGTGAGCATAGAAGAGCTGCACCCCTATGCGTTGCGTAGTATCTTCAATGCAGCTGCGCGTTTGCGTGAGCAGAATGTGCGGAGGCGACGTACGGAGCATAGCTATAGTGAAATGGAAAACCCCATGACGGAGCATGCTGCGCTTACCGACGGCTCGGATGATAGGCAACTGCAACTGCGCCGCGCTGTACAACAATTGTGTGCAGAGCAGGCAGAGGTTGTTACCATGCGCATTTGGGATGAACTGGCCTTTACTGATATTGCAGCTCGGTTGAATTTGCCGGAGTCGACTGTGCGCAGTCGTTACACGGCTGCTCTTAAACAGATAAAAAGCAGAATTTTTACATGATGAACAACGATGAACAGAGCATGAAAGCACTCGAGGATGAGTTGCGCACCCTGGCCGCTCGTGATCGCGAGGGGGCAGCTGAGCTCGCTGATAGTCTGGCGGAGCGCATGCAGAGCTTGATTGACCGTGAGAGTAGGCATTCCGCTCGCAGGCAATTTGTTTATCGCATGAGCACGGCGGCGGCATCTCTCATTACTCTGGCTGTTGCCGGTTCTCTGTTGCTGTCGCTTCAACCGGATGAACGGCCTGTGAGCAAGGGTGGAGAGCATTTACCCGAGGCTATTGTCCAAACTTGTTCCGGTGAGGAGGTCGCCATAGCACCTGGCGCCGTGGCTATTACCCGAGGAGGCGGAATGGAGGTTGACAGCGTGGAGAATGAATGCGTAAAACTTGAGCTGGCTCCTGAGTCCGGGCCTGTTATGAAAGTACGAGGAATGTCGTCGCCTACAGCGGCAAACGGCTCTGCCTGTATGGAAAATTCTGTGCAAATGACACCTGAGCAAATCGCTGCGCTACGTGCTGAAATTGCAGCAGCTCTGGCTCAAGAGCTTCATCCCTACGAGCGGGTTATGGCTTTATTCGACCGGCTTAATAAGGCTCATTACCCCGGCAAACCGCGCCTGCATTTTTCATCTGCCGGTACCGGCGTGTTGCTGCATCACTACACAGATGTGCTGAAAGTAGCCGTTAAAGGGGCACACACAAGTTCGTATTTTGAGCTGAAATCACCGCAAGATACCCTGCCGGATGAGCTGCGAGCATTTTTTGCTGCTCTGGCAGTTACGGAGAAAAAATAAGTCTGGTACATCGTGAGTTGTGGCAGACTTACCCACAAAAAGCTGGCAAAATGATTGCTGCCTGTTATACTGGTGGCAGTGAATATATCGCAGGAAGAATTGATGTGGGTAGCCGCTGTCGGCTCAGTACTGGCGCTGGGTGCGGGAACTGTGTTGGGCTATGCTGCAGCACGCTACCGTTCAGTGCGCCGCATTGCTGAACTGGAGGCCGAGTTGCGTACCCTGCAAAGCGCCCGCGATGAAGTACAGCAGCAGTTCCGAGCTCTGGCGGCAGACGTGCTGGAGCATAGTTCACGGGGGCTTTACCGCTCCAATGCTGAGCAGATGAGTGCTGTGCTGGCTCCTCTGCGTGAACAACTCATGGGCTTGAACCGCGCCGTGGCCGATACCCGTGCCGCCGGGGCTGATAATACAGCCAGCGTGCGCGAAATGGTTCGTTTGCTGCTGGGTAGGGCAGAGGAAATAGGCCGTGATGCCGCCAATCTGACCCGCGCCCTGAAAGGCGACAGCAAGGTGCAGGGTGATTGGGGTGAGGCTGTATTGGAGCGTTTGTTCGAGAGTGCAGGCATGCAGCGCGGCAGCCATTACGACATGCAAAAGAGTTATGATACGCCTTCCGGTCGTCAGAGGCCCGATGCTGTGGTCTACCTGCCTCAGGGCATGAGTATCATCATCGACAGCAAGGTATCGCTGACGGCTTATGTTAATTACATGACGGCAGAAGATGAAGCGGCACGCACCACGGCAGCACGTGCTCACCTCAACTCTGTGCGTGCACATGTAAGTGAGCTGGCCGGCAAGCACTACGAGCGTCTGGAGCCCGGCTCACCTGATTTTGTACTCATGTTTGTACCTAATGAAGGTGCTTATATTACCGCTGTTCAGAGTGCTCCCGAGCTACTGGCTACGGCTATGCGTCGCAAGGTACTGATACTCAGTCCGGCAAATTTGATGATGGCTCTTCATCTGGCCCGCCTGCTGTGGCAGCGCGATACGCAGCAGAAGAACGTACAGACGATTGTGGAGCGTGCTACTTTGCTGTACGATAAGTTCGCCCTTTTCCGCGAATCTTTTGATGCCGTACACAAAGCACTCGAGCAGGCAACCGGCGCCTGCGATGAGGCTCGTGCACGGCTTTATTCCGGCAAGGGGAATTATTGCAGCCAAGTGGAAAAGCTGCGTGAATTGGGTATCAAGTAAGCCTGAATTTTGCCTAATTCAGTTGTAAGTTACCGAAAATCGAACCAATGCCCGATGCTGCCTGGCCGAAGGCCTGCATGCGTGATTTACGGGCTTCCTGCCGGGTTTGCCAGGCGTTGAGAGCTCCCTGTTGTCGTACGTTGTCGGCTTGTTCGAGAGCGCTGTTGGCATTGGCGGTAATTTCGTCTTGCAGCCTGGTGGCCAGATCACGCTCCCGCACCGTAACAGAGCCCTCTGCTGCGAGGTTGGAGGCGGCGGCATCGGCCCGGGCATGAGCAGATTGAGCATTGGCATTGCGGGCGGCTCGTTGCTGATTGGCAACGGCGGTTGACTGCATGGCGGCTGATTGACGATTAGCCAAAGTCTCTTGCCGGTTGGCTATGACATCGAGTGCTTTTCCCTGTTGGTACGAACCGTAGGCGCCGAGAACTTTGGGAAGCGTGGCGGCGGCGGTGGTGGCTATTGATGTAAATCCCATAATGAGGCCACCTTATAACGACCGCTGTTGATTGCAAGCATAAAATCCTCTACGCTTCGCTTGCACCATCATGTGGGAGTGCTATCTTGAGTTCAATATAATGGCAATTATCCACTTGTCAATTCAGGAATTATTGATATAATGGTGTCGTTTGGTAACTGACGTTAACAGAAGATGAAACGATTATTTCTCTCCGCTTTATCGGCTTTTCTTCCTTATTCTCTCATGGCTCAACAGGCTCAGGAACTCAGCCTGCACGAGGCCATGGCACGTCTGCTTGACTACGGTATCATCAATGAACATCCCGAAAATGAATATGATGATTCCATGGAAATCCTTCGTCACTATGCCAAGCTCATCAACGAGGATGAGGAAATCAACGAATTTCCCTACTGTGTGCGTCTCATCGAGGCCGGCGGCGAGTTCAACAAGCTGCCTGTCAGTTGTTTAAAAGCCTTTGTAAAGGCCGGTGCCAATATTCAGGGGGAGAATGGCGATACCTCACCCTTGCAGGCTGCAGCGGAGGCCGGCAATAAAAAAGTAGTCAGTTATCTCATCTCAGCCGGGGCTGATATTTATTATATGGATGCGGCGCTGAAAACGGCTCTGGATTACGCCGTGAGCAATAACATGAAGCCTGTTCATAGCGAGATTGTTCGCGAGCTTTTGAAGCACAATGCCCTGCCTACGCCCTCCGCGATGAAATTTGCCACTCGTCACAATACCGCCCTGCTGCGAGAGCTGGTCAGCTGTGGCGGATGTATTTCTCCCGAGGTGCTCAATACTGCTGTGTGGAATGTTGACTCTCTGGAATTTCTGCTTCAGAAGGGTGCCTTTGTGCATGGGCAGGAGGAAAACGGATTGAATGTTACCCGTGCTCTCCTGCAGCGCATCAGCACCGGTAAGTGGGATGCTGCGGAACTTACCCGCCTGTGTGACTTGCTCGAGAAATACCATGCACCCTTTTATTCAGCCCTCCCGGTAGAGGAGGTGGCTCTGCTGTTGCCCGAAGATATGCCGGAGGCTCTTCACGCCCGCCTGCTCAAACTTTATACCACCAAGCCTGCTCCCACCTTCCCCGAGACTGATGAGAGCGATGTGGAGGAAGTCACAGAGGAATAAACGCTGAATCGGATATACTCCATCTGCCCTGCCCGGTTGTGTGTGCTGAGCTAATTGATGCTTGCCAGAGGTACCTAAAAAAGGTAAGATAGGGGCATGCAAGGTGAGGTATATACGTGCAGGAACGGCCTTACGGCTATTGTGAGCCGTCAGAAGGCTTTTCCGGTTGTAAGCGTGCAGATTTGGGTGGGCACGGGTTCTGAAAATGAGGGTGCTTATTGCGGAGCGGGTCTTTCGCACCTGCTGGAGCACATGGTGTTCAAGGGGGCGGGTGAGTTCAATGCTCAGGAGCTCAATGAAGAAGTGGCCTCTCTTGGTGGTTTGTGGAATGCTTACACCAGCACAGACAGAACGGTTTATCACATCGATGGTCCTTCAGCCGGTTGGCAGCGTTTTGTGCATATTCTCACGCGCCTGGTGTTTTTCCCCACCTTTCCGGAAGATGAATTTGAGAAGGAGCGCGAGGTGATACGCCGCGAAATGGCGATGTATAAGGATGATCCCCGCGATGCTTCATACCGCGCCCTTGTGAGTACCCTTTACAAGTTGCACCCTCGCCGTCTGCCGGTCATCGGTGAGCAAAATCTTTTCGATAACCTGACGTATGCCGACATGGTGAACTACCACCGCAGTCACTATACACCCGGCAACATGTTTGTGTGCGTTGTGGGTGATGTAGAACCGGCAGAGGTCTTTGCCGCGCTTGAGGAGGAGATAGCCGCCGTGGTTGCTTCTCCCGTGGCACCGACGGTACCGGCGCAGGAGCCGCGCCAATGGGGGCGCCGCCTGTACCGCACCGAGTTTGCTCAGCCCACCAGCACGCTGATGCTGGCCTGGCGTACGCCCGATACCCGCCACCCGGATTCCGCCGCACTCTCGGTGCTTTCCTCCGTGCTGGGAGATGGTCGTGCCGCATGGCTGTACAAGTTATTCCACGATGAGCTGGCGCTGGCGCACGATACCAACACCTCTTTGCTGCCGGCCCGTCAGGGTGAAGGTGCCTTTGTGATTGAGGCTGATGTGGAACGCTCCCGCCGCGATGAGCTGCGAGATGCCCTGCTGCGCTATGTTGCCGCCCTGCCCGAGGCTGATTTCAGCTCCGGGGTACAGCGAGCTTTGCGGCAGATGAAGGCTCAGCGCGTCAAGTCTCTGTCTACCGTGCAGGGCTGTGCTTCCCTGCTGGGTATCAGCTGGCACCATTCACGCAACATTAATGCCTCCGATGAATGGGCAGAGGCATTGCAGCGTGTCACCCCTGCCGATTTGGCTCGTGTGGCTGCTACCTATCTTACGCCGGAGCGCTTGACGGAGGTGAGTGTTGACCCAATGGGCAGCAACCCTGCGCAAACCGCGCAGGCCGATGCCGACGCGCTGATGCCGCCGGTACTGCATACCCTGCCCAATGGCATGCGGCTTGTTCTGCGTACCGACAAGCGAGTGCCGCTGGTTTATACGACATTGAGTATAGCAGCCGGTTGCCGTAGTGAAAATGAGCAGAATTGCGGTATAGGCACCTTGATGGCGGAGTGCATGCTCAAGGGGACCTCTGCACGCAGCGCTGCCGAGCTGGCCGATGCCGTGGAGAGCCTTGGCGGCACCATTTCCTGTACTGCCGGTAATAACACCATTTCACTCAAGACCCGTGCTCTGGCTGAGGATGCAGAGGAAATGTTGGCTTTGCTGGCGGATACCGCACTTCATCCCATCTTCCCGGCAGAGGCTGTTGCAACAGCTCGGGAGGATATGATTGCTGATATTCTTGATGCCGCGGAGGATCCCGTATCGGTAGCATTCACGCGTTTGCGTCGCGCCTGTTTCGGGGCAGTCTCCTATGGCAATCATCCCGATGGTACGGTGGAGAGCGTGGAGCAGCTTACGCGAGAGGAGCTGACGGCACACCATGCCCGCCTGATGTGCGGCCGCAATGCCGTACTGGCCATTTGTGGTGATTTTAACCCCGAAGTTATGCTGGCCACAGCCACAAAGCTTTTTGCAGCCATGCCTGAAGGGCAGGAGGCTGAGCTGATTGCCACCCCGCAACAACAAGCTGCCGATATTTGTGTGCCCTGTGACAAGGAGCAGGCGGTGCTGGCTATGGCTCTGCCCGGTCTGCCCGCCACGGCTGATGAGGTGCCCATGCAGATGTTGCTGGATGAGTGGTGCCGCGATATGGCCGGTCCCATCTATTCGGAAATTCGTGAGAAACGCGGCTTGGCCTATTATGCTGCTTCGGCAGCTATGCAGGGTACCGATGCCGGTTGTATGTACTTTTACCTTGGTACATCCCCTCAGGCTATGCCTGAGGCTCGCGCGGCGCTGGATGAAATATTGGCTCGTCTGGCTGCTGAGGGTATGCCGCAGGCTGCTCTGGATAGTGCTCGTTCCACAGTACTGACGTCGCGTCTGCTGGCCTCACAGTCAGCCGGCAAGCTTTGTTCCACCATGGCGATTGATACTCTGCTGGGATTACCCGCTGACTATACGGAAACGCTGCCCGAGCGCCTGAAAGCCATTACAGCGGAGCAGATGAGTGCCTTCATGGCCTCAACTCTGGCACCTTCGGTCACACGTACGGTTGTCATCGTGCAGCCCGGCAGCTGATGAGCCTGTGCCGGGTGCGGCATCAACGCTTCAGCTTACGAGAGTTGGTGCGCCTGCGGATAAGCTCCTGCAGGTCATCATCGCTCTGGGTACGCTTGCGGGTGTATTGGCAACCGTCTTTGTTTTCCTCATTCCAAATATTGAGGATGATAAGCTCTCTGTTGAAATTGAGGGAGTAATTTTCACCGGAGAGCACGGTAGCCGGGGCATAGGTCACAGGGCTGATGTTCCCCTCATTTACCAGCTCCTGCATGTAGGTGCGCAGTTGTTCCAATTCCTGCTCGCGCAGGTTTACCTTCTTCTGGCGGGGTATGCCACTCTCACCGTATTCCAGCACATAGTTAGTGCTACCGGGCAGCACATCCCAGTTGATGTCTGCCTGTTGTGAGCAGGAGGCCAGCAGAACTGCTGTTGCTAAAGGAAGGAAAACCTTTTTCATGCCCTGATTATACTCCCTGCATACGGAATGTCAACCCTTACAAACTTATACTCCTGCATCCGCCGTAAAAATATGCGCTTATGTGCTGCGAAGAGTGCGCATACGACCTCGTTCTGCGCTTTCATTCCAATGTGAGAGGTGACCGCCCGAAGTTTCCCGGGAGTGGGCGGTAGATTGAACTTGAAATGGTTTGTCGGCTGTGCTATGCTGGCAGGTACAGCTATGGCAGAGCAGCAGAATATACCGCAGATGAGCAGACGTCGCAAGGTGAGCGTATTTCTCAGGCAGCATGAACAATGGAATGCCTGGGTGTTTTTCACCCTGATGTCGGGGCTGGTGATGTATTGTGTAGGGTTGCGAGGGATGCCGCTACTGCTAACTCCCATGCTGGGCATTATGCAGCTGTATGTGCTCAAAATCAGCTCGCTGTACGTGAGGCGCAGTACTGCCATGGCAATAACCGGTTTATTTTTTGCCGCTACGCCCTTCTACCGGGCTGAGCCCGCGCTGTTGTGCACGAGCCTGCAAGTGGTGGTTTTGTACCACACGCTGGTGTGGGTGCGAGGTAAGCGTAATATGTTCAGTTTGCGCCATTTTGTAGTTTTGGGATTGGCTGCGGGTGTAAGCCTGTTGTTGTTGCCTGCTGCGGCAGTTTTTTACGCACCGCTGGGTGCGCTGATGCTGTGGTGCAATCGCAACCGATGGTGGAGCGCGGGGTGTATTTTGTTCCTCACGATTGGACCGGCTCTGGCTCTCATTTTCAGCGGAATATGGCCGGTCATGCCTGCATTTACCGGTATGAGTTCAGTATTGTCTGTACTGTTGGTGGTGCTCATGTTCCTGCCTGCTGCTGTTACCATCAGGCGTGGGCACCCGGAGCGCCGGAATATGGCGTTGGGTATGTTACTGACGGCTTGGTTGCTCGGGTGTTTACAGCCGACCGGTTGGCTGTATTTTTATCCTCTGCTGCTGCCGGCATTGCTGGGTGTGGTGCTCATGCTGCATAAAAAAGTGACTAACCACCGATTGCTGTATGTACTGCGGGCGCTGGGCTTGCTGATTCCCTTTGCTACGCTTTGTGCAGCGGCGATTCTTCCGGTGTACCGTAGTGCGTCCCATCAGAATATTGAGTATATACGCTGATGTCCAACAACATGTCAGAGTTATTGCACATTGAGGAGGCTGCGCGGCTCAATATTGTTTTTGCTGTCAGAAATCCGGAGCAAGGTATAATGGAGTACTGCTTGCAAATCGGCAATCGCGCTGTGCTGGAGCCTGATTTTCTGCAACGGTATTGCCGGCAGAGCCCGTGGCAACGAATACTGAGCCTGATGTTGCGGGGAGCCAATGCTATTTGCTACCTGTTGAAGCGTGAACCTTTCGGTGGCTCGGTGCTTTGTCGTATGACCTACTCTCACACTGAGCAATATCTGCCTGAGCAACCTGTGCAGCAACATTGGGCTACGTTGCGCCGCAGCGGTTTCTTTCTGTACTCCGACGGGAGGCATGAATGGTCGCCGGCAGATATTTACGCCGAGCGGTTGAAGCAGGGGCGCGAAACCGAATATATACCCTTGGTGAGGTTTTTTACCGGTGGGTGGTATTGTTCACTCATCTCGCCCGAGGAGCAGAGAAAAAGAGCAGCCTCTTGCGAAGCTGCTCCTGAAAATTAAAACTGTCCCTTTGCTCAGGGAAGAGCAATATACTTAGCCTTGGGCATGTTGCAGAGCGGGCACTTGTCGGGAGCCGTCTCAACAGGGAAGGTATCGCCGCAAAGCGGGCAGATGACGTAGCCCTTGGGCAGGTCGAGCGGCTCGCCGCTCTCCAGCTGACGAATGGCCTCAGCATACATGGCGGCGTGCACCTTCTCAGCCTCCAGAGCCCAGTTGAAGCTGCGAAGAGCATCCTTGGCGCCTTCGGCCTCTGCCTGAGCTACCATGGGAGGGTACATTTCGCTGTACTCGTAGGTCTCGCCCTTGAAGGCTTCCTTCAGGTTCTCCAGAGTGGTGCCCACATGCCAGCTCATATCGTACTCGATGGGCTGCTCGCCCATCTTCACCAGAGCCTTGGTGTGGTTGGCAGCATGAATGCGCTCAGTAGCGGAAGTAGCCTCAAAAAGCTTAGCAATGAGCGGATAACCCTCCTGCAGAGCCTTGCTGGCAAAGGAGGCGTACATGGCGCAGGCGGTGCTTTCGCCTACGATTGCGGTCTTCAGATTTTCAATGGTTGTAGCCATGCTTTAACTGTATACCTAATACTGCCCGCTTTCAAGCTCAAAATGTGACCTCGCCGATTTATGATATTATTTGCTCCCTTTCCTGACAGAAAAATGTAAAAAAATATGTAGATTTCGGGGAAGGTCTGCGTTCTCTCATTTGTAAAGGTTATCAAACCTGAACAGTTTAAAACTTTAAACATATAGAAACAGAATTATGAAAAAGCTCATCATCATCGCCATGTTGGCAGTCCTTCCTGCCGTAGCGCAGGCCGCCCCGCACCATGCCCCGCAGCGTAAACATGCCGCTCCTTCGTGTCACCACGCTAAGCCGGCACCGCGTCCTAAACCGCATCATCATCACAAGGTTTGCCCGCCGAGGCTGCATGCTCCGCATTGTGTAGTTCCGGCACCGCGTCCCTGCCCGCCGCCGCCCCCTGTGCATCATTGCAACCGCGGCAGCAACTTCAGCATCTCCATCAGTCTCTGACAGAGAAAACAACAATAACTTCTGAGCCACCGCCACAGAGCATTACCAACTCTGTGGCGGTTTTGCGTAGCCTATTCAGCTCACTTTCTTTAAAAATTGTTGAAAGATTGCACTTGCTTTTGCCGTATTATTATGTGACACTTCATTTGTACACCATGAATATTCGTCCTTTATTCCTCTGCCTGACCGCTTTACCCCTATATGGTTACGATTACGAGCCTGAACCGGGTGGATGGAGAACCATACCGGCCATGCTCACGGCAGCGCAGTCGGGGGCAACAGCTGCGGATGAAATGAAAGAAATGTTGCACGCCGGTGCCGACCCGAATGCTCGTGATGTCGGCGGCTATACTTTGCTGATGATTGCTGCCGGGCATGGTAATCCGGAGATGGTGCGTGTGTTGCTGCAAGCCGGGGCGGATGTCGGAGCTGTTGCGAATGATGGGTCGGATGTCTTCCATTGTTTAGCAAGAGGTATGGGTAGGCAGAGTACCTATTCACCGAAGAGGCAGAGAGAACTGAAGGAACTTGCGGAGCTGTTGATTGCTACCGGCGCAAAGCCTGTGCGGCACAACAAAAGTTGTCTTACGCCGCTTGATTTGGCGGCGTGCCATACCGGATTTCTGGTTGAGCCTTTGTTGCAGGCGGGTGCCGTGCTGCCCTGTGCGGAGTACAAGGGATTTCGCGAGGAAATGAGGTATGTCGTCCTCAATGGTGGTCTGTCGGTTCTGTTACGGCATGGGCTGGAGCCCGGATTAAGGATTTGTGGTGCTCAGACGCTCCTTCAATTCGCAACGGAATTACGCTCGGTAGCGGCTGTTCGCATCTTACTTGCGGCCGGGGCTAATGTGCACGAGGTGAATGCCGGTAAATGCCTGTTGGGGTACACTATCAAAAAAGGCAACGATGCTGACGACATCTCTCGCCTGACTATTGCCCGCATGCTGCTTGCTGCCGGTGCCGACCCGCTACAGATGGTGGGCAGCGGTGATTCTAAGGATACCGTATTGCACAGCTGTGCCAATATCGGGGATGTGGAATTGCTTTCATTACTGTTGCAGGGCAGGCAGGAGCATGTGGATGTTCGGGATTCGCATCAAAATACACTCCTGCATGTTGCAGCAAAAATCGGCTCAGCAGAAATGGTGCGCCTGCTGATAGGGGCCGGGGCAGATGTCAATGCGGTGAATCAGGATGCTGTTGCCGGCGGTTTGGGTGGTTTCAGCGTGGCGGCGTGCGCAGCGGGTTCTTCCAAAGAGGCTGTTGCCAAACTGAAAATGATTCTGGCTGCCGGGGCTGCATTTGATGAACAAGCTCAGAAGAATGTGATGTTGCGGGCTGCTCAGACCGGCAAGGCGGATGTTATGCGCTACCTGCTGAGTTTGGGGGTATCTGCCAATCTGCGCACCAATCATGATATACCTTTGGTGCAAACGGCCACCGATAACCTGAACCCCGGAGTGATGGAAGCTCTTATAGCTGCCGGTGCTGATGTGAATGCGGCCAATAACAAGGGACTTACTGCTCTGCATTGGGCTGTGCAGGATTCAGCGAATGAGCACAGCATGCGCCTGATACGCTTATTGCTCGATGCCGGCGGCGACATGAGTGTGAAAGATGTTTACGGTCGTACCCCATGGGACTGTGCCCTCCCCGAAATGAAGGAATGGCTCAGGCGCCGGTAAGAGCAACTTTTGAACAAAATCCGCAGTTAATTGGATTTTCAGAAGTTTTCAGCTCAGAAAAGCGGCCACAGACAGCCTGAAAGATTGACACTTCGCGCACGAGCGTGTACACTTGCGCTATGCAGCAGAATAGGCCGAACGATAAGTACAACAATCGCAAACCCCGCTACAGCGACCGCGCTCCCCGCCCCGCCGCTTCAGCCAAGCCCCGCACGTTCAAAACGGCTGAGGCTCCCGAAGGTAGCGAGAATTGGGTGCGCCCATGGGTGCAGCTCAAATACTTTACGTACAATCCGGCTGTGTTCCCCCGCATGCTTGGCGCCGTCAGCCCCGATGCCGTGGCCGGTGGTCTGATTAATGTGTACGACAAGAATGGTGAGCTCTTTGGTGGCGGTTTCTGGAACCCGCAGAGCCGCACTCCCCTGCGTATGTTGTACCATGGGCCTGAGGTGTTGACCGAAGCCAGGCTGGAGGCTGCCCTGCGCCGAGCGGTAAATTGGCGCCGCGAGGATTGCAAGCTGGACGAAACGACGTCGGCTTATCGCATTATTCATGGCGACTCTGATGGTCTGGGTGGCCTGATTGCTGACCGCTATGGCGATGTACTCAGTCTGGAGGTTACTACCCTGGGTGTATGGAAGCGCTTGGACAAGTGGCTGCCGTTGCTCCACAAGCTTTGTGGTACGACTCGCCACGTAATTTCGGTGGATGACTCCATTGCCCGTATGGAAGGGATTAACCCCGCTACGGCTCCTGAGAGTGAGCCGGTGCACCGTGTGCGCATTGTGGAGAATGGAGTGAACTTTGAGGTGGATTTTGCTCAGGGGCACAAAACCGGCTTTTTCTGCGACCAGCGTGACAACCGCCTTAAACTCTCCCGTTTGGTGGAGGGTAAGACCATGCTGGACCTTTGCTGTTACTCGGGTGGTTTCTCCATTCATGCCAAGCTGCATGGCAAGGCTAAGGAGGTAACGGCAGTTGATTTGGATGAAAAGGCTATTCTGATGGCCAAGCGCAATGCGAATATCAATGCTGCCGGTGGTCCGCTGCGCATTGATTTTGTGCATGCCGATGCCTTTGTGTATGCCCGTCAGATGGTGCGTAACGGTAAGCAGTTTGATGTAGTGCTGCTCGACCCGCCCAAGTTTGTGCTCGGCCGCGATGAAGAAAAGGAGGAGGGTATTAAGAAGTACAATGACCTCAACATGCTCGGTTTGCAGTGTGTGCGCCGCGGGGGCTTGTTTGTTACCTGCTCCTGCTCCGGTTTGTTGAGCCCTGCTGAGTTTGAAAAGACGGTTATTAAGGCCGCTCAGCGTCTCGGCCGCAGGTTGCAGATACTGGAGATGACCGGCCCGGGCTGGGATCACCCCTTCCTGTCCACTTACCCCGAAGGTCGTTACCTCAAGGTGCTCTGGGCTCGCGTGATGGAGTAAGGACTATTACGCCTGAACACACTTCCTCTGTAAAGCTTCTGTAAAAACCTATTATACATTCAGGAATGATTGGAACACTCGCACTCGGTCTTATATTGGCTCTGGTACTGGGCATGGCGGCTCAGCGCATAAAGCTTTCTCCCTTGGTGGGTTATCTGCTTGCAGGCATGCTGGCGGCTCAGCCATGGTGGGGACTTACGGAAGACCCGCACAAGGTGATGCATGAGTTTGCGCACATAGGCGAAGTGCTGCTGCTTTTCGGCGTGGGGTTGCACTTCCACTTTAAGGATTTGCTGGCCGTTCGCAAGGTAGCCGTACCGGGCTCGCTCATGTGCATGACGTTGTGGACGGGCAGCGGGGCTCTTGTGTACCATTGGCTGGTGCCGGGGGCTGATTGGGTGGCTGCTTTTCTCTTCGGTATGTGTGTTTGTGTGAGCAGTACGGTAGTACTTACCCGAGTGCTTGAGGACAACCGCTTGCTGCATACACCCAGCGGACATACAGCCGTGGGTTGGTTGGTGATGGAGGATATTTTCACCATTGTGCTGCTGGTGTTGTTGCCGGCTGTATTTGTGCTGCCCGAGGGAGGAGGTAAGGCTGTTTTCTGTGTCGATGATTTAGGCTCTGCCCTCTGGGGGATGGTATGGAAGCTTGCCCTCATGGTGTTCTGTGTGGCATTTGTGGGTAAGTATGTGATATCTAAAGTGCTGACATTCATTGCCCGTAATAACTCTAATGAGCTTTTTACCCTGGCCGTGCTCACCATTGCTCTGGGTGTGGCTGTGCTCTCTGCTGAGGTGTTCAACGCCAGCATGGTGTTTGGTGCTTTCCTCTCGGGTATGGTTGTGGGGCAAAGTAAGTTTGCCAGCCGGGCAGCGGCAGATGCTCTGCCTATGCGCGATGCTTTTGCGGTGCTCTTCTTCGTATCCGTCGGTATGGGCTTTGACTTCATGGGGTTGCTGGACAACTGGCAATTGGCGTTGGGTACGCTGCTGCTGACCCTACTGTGGAAGCCGTTGAGTGCCTATGCTATCATTCGCCTGCTGCGCCGCCCGGGCAGTCTGGGTGTGGTGGTTGGCACATCGTTGTCGCAGATTGGTGAGTTCTCGTTCATTCTGGCTGCTCTGGTTGCCGGTGAGCGTTTCGGTCTGTTGCCGGAGAGTGCGGTGAACATTATCACAGGTGTGGCTATCATTACCATTACGATTAATGTGCTGCTTTTCCGCCATGTGCCTACTCTCATACGCAGAATGGAAGAGCGGGGTATCGGCATGCAGAAGCCGGATTCCTCGGCTCTTCCTGCTCCCTCAGAGGAGCATGACCGTGTGATTGTGGTGGGCTATGGCCCCTGCGGTGAAATTATTACCCGCATTTTGCAGGAACATCGGATTGAGGTTATCGTGCTCGAGATGAACATCGACACGGTGACTCGTCTGAATGCCCAAGGCTACCATGCCATGCATGGAGATGCACGCCTGCGCACCATTTTGCGGTTGGCCGGGGCAGAGAAGGCTCGCGCCATCATTGTAACTGCTGTGGGAGCTCCTGCTCGCGAAATAGCCGCTGCTGCTCGTGCCCTCAATCCTTCCATCAATGTAATGGCTCACACCACATACATGAAAAACGCTCGCAACATGCGCCATGATGGTGCACAGACGGTGGTCTCGGGCGAGGAAGAAGTGGCTCTTACGCTCAGCAGCCTGTTGTTGCGCTCGTTGGATGCTACGGAAGAGCAGATTGCCCGTGCCCGCCGCGAATATCGCGAGATGTTCGAGTAATAGAAAATTGCCATCTTCAAAGTGCGAGTTCGGCATAAACCTGCGCTCCGCACCGACGTTATTCAATCATTTATGGCAGCGGTCGCAATTAGTCGGTACGGCTTCGCGGCGATGGCAATCCAGGCAATTGCGCATGGTGTGCGGAGTTGAGGAGTCGGGGTTCGGGTGGCATTGCTCACAGGAAATGCCGGCAGCGCTGTGCTGCCCGTGGTGAAAATTGATAGTTGCGGGTAGAGGGGCCTGGCGTACCCATTTGACGGGTTCTCCGGTATAGGCGGGGTAGTCGGTATTGGCGGCGGCATGCAGGGGCGCCAAGCGGGCATCTGTGGCCAATATGTGGTGGTGGCAGTCTAAGCAGCTACCGGCTGAGGGAAAACCGGCAGCAGCGGCATGCTGAGCACCTGTATGGCAGGCGCGGCAGTCCATGCCGACTTTATCGGCCTCAGTATGGGTAGCGTGGCTGAAAGGCAGGGGTTGCACAGGGGTGTGAGGCCGTGTGCTGTAGGCATGCCAATAGGCAAAGCCGATTGCCGCAAAGAAGATAAGAAGCAACCCCCACACGGTCGCCGGAGCGAGGTGTGGGGGCTTTCGGGTGCTGCGGATTTCTGAGTTCAAAATCTGCAGAGAACCGGGTTACTTCTTGGTGATGGTGATTCGGCCGTAGGAGTCGAGCTTCTGACCCATGTTGAAGATAACAAGGATACGAGGCTTTTTGACTGTAGCCGGGGCATTGAGGGTGTATACGTTGTTGTTTTGCTTAATGCCCATGAAACCGGCATGGCGGTCTTCAGCAATCTTTTTATTGCCGTCGTAGAGCTCAACTGCGGCAACGCGTAGTGCTTCCGTGCCCTTCTTGTAAGTGAAGGTCACCTCGTAGGTGCCGGCAGCGGAAATAGGCAGATCACCGGTCAACTCAACGGGAGTGGCATCGGTGGGCAGCACAGCGGGGCTCCATCCCTCGATGAGGTTAAGCTCGCTTATCCACATGCGCTCGGCATCGATGGCGGACCTACCCAGCAGGCTGTTCGGGTCAAGCGACTTGAGCTTGCCAATCATCTGCTTGAGCTCAGCCTTGCGAGCCAAGCCACCATGGCGACGCAGCAGACCGATGCAGATGCAGCAAGCCTGCTGCTTCTGGTCTGTGGTAAGCATCGGGTTGTCGATGAGCTTCTTCATCTTGGCGAGGTCAGCCTCCCAATCCTTGGTGTCGGCGCTTTCGATAGCGGTGGCGTACAGATTGAGTGTGGCAAGCTGGTACGTACCGCTCTTGTCCTCGGGGTCGAGCTGCTTCAGGATGTTGGCTACGTTGTTCGGGCGGTTGATGCCGTTGATGGAGGCAGCCTGACCGATGAGGCGAGCCTTCTCCACGCCCTGGGCGCTTTCAGCCTGCGTGAGCAGCTTGGCCTGTTTGCGGGCGGCTGTCATGGCAGTGGCTACTTTTTCAGCGATGGCTGTGGGGTTCTTGCGCTCAGCGAAGGGAATAAGGATATCCGTGAGGCGACGGCCAGTCTTGTCGTAGAGGATGATGGCGGGGTAGACGTTCGGGAAATCGAGATTCAGATTGCCGAAGCGCTGCTTGTTGACATCGTGCTCTTCCTTGAGGGTGACGTTCGGGACGTCCATGGTCATGACGACGGCGTTGCCCAGTGCCTTGGTAACGGCGGGGTCGGCCATCATGAGCTCAGCTGTCTTCTTGCTGTATTTGTCCCAGTCACGAGCGTACATGACGATGGCGTAGCCGTCGTCTGTTACCATCGTTTTAGCCTGGTCGATGTTCTCGGCCTTCTGGTAAGCTGTAGCGGTGAGCGGAGCCAGTGCCAGTGCGAGGGTGAGTAAGCTATTGGTTACTTTCATTGCTGTGTAAATGGGTGTAGGTTATGCAGCCTGGTTGCCGTAGATGAAGATACCGTTGAGGTGGAAGAACTCGGGGCCGCCCGGGCGCAGGATGCGCACGTACTTGGCGACGGGGAGCTTGCCACTGAGGTCAACGCGCATAACGCGCTGCTTGCAGGGGCCGAGCTGCTCAACATCGGTCCAGTCCTTGCCGTTTTCGGATACCTGAATCTTCATGTTGTTGAGGCGGTGCATATTACCAGGGCTGGCAACAATGACGATGCCTGTCACGTTCACCTGGCGGGGCAGCAGCACGGTGGCGTGGGCGTCCTTGTCCTTCCCGGTGTGGAAAGTGCCACCAGCCGGGGTCAGCAGGCCAGCGTGCTCATGCGGCTTGTCCCACTGGGAGGTGGAGCTCATCCATACCAGACCACCCTCGGAGGCAAGCTTGCCGGGGAAGGGCTCGATGGCGGGCATGGTCAGCTCGGGGTTCTTGTGACCCATTTCCTTAATCATCTTGCCCATGGACTGGAAGGCGGCGATATCCTGGCTCTGCTCAGCGGCGAGGATGGCGGGAGTGAGCAGCTTAATGCGCTCTTCCTTGCTCATGTTGGCCTCGGCGCCGATGGCCTTTACCATGGCCTGAGTGAGGCGGGAGTTGCCCTCCTTACCCAAATTCTTGCCGAGGTTGTTACCCCAGTTCATGATAGCAGGGCCGTATTTAGCATTGCTGATGGTGGGGGTAATCACCTCGCTGTAGAAGGAGCAGATTTCATCCACATTCTTGGAGATGCCCATGGCAGACAGCTGGCTGTCGGCCAGTCGCTCGATGTGCCAGCGATCCGGCCCCATCTCGCCTACGCTCTGCCAGAACTTCAGGTAGGCCTTGCGAAGCTGAGCGGGGTTGTTGCCCAGAGCCTTGGCCAGGCCGTTGAGGAGACCCTTCTGCATGTTCTCGAAGGCCATTTCGGGATAAAGCGGAACGAGTACGGAGCAAAGCGTGTCGTTGAGCTTGGTCCAGTGGCTAGCGGTGGCGGCGTCGGATTTCTCCAGCGTCTCGCGCCACTCGCGCCAGGCCATCCAGTTGCGGGGCTGAGCCTTGGCTGCCTTCTCGTAGCAGGCGGTAGCCTGGGCGATATCACCGGCGGCGGCCTTCACACCACCCAGTACGCGCCATGTGTTGGAGAGCTGGGTCTCAGCCTTTTGCTCGGCGGAGTACATCTCCGTAGCGGAGTGCAGGGAGGAATAGCTGTGCACGTTGCGGAATACCTGCCAGTGCAGGCCGCGATCCCAGCTGAGGGAGTAGGCCGGCGTCCACTTGTCGCCTACAAGCACGATGAAGGCACAGTGGCCGGGCTCACCGGCGGTGAGAGCGGGTACACCATTGGCCAGAGCGGCAAAGGCACCGAAGTGGGAAAGACTACCGCACACGCCACCGATGAGGTAGGTCATAGCCTCGCGGTTGTCGCCCAGCTCGCTCTCGAAGGGAGCGTAGTAGAGCGGGCCATGGATGGAGTCGCCGTAAATGTTGTTGAGGCGGTAGGCGCAGCGCCAGCAGGAGCCGCTGTAGCGGTCAGCGGGCAGGCGCATGTTGTCCTGAGCCCAGCGAAGACTGGCTACGGAGCCGTAGGGGTTGTCGCCCTTGCAGCCGCACACCATACGGCGCTGCCAGAAGGGAAGCGTGTCGAACACGGTGTTGAGGCGGTCATCCTTCCAGGATTCGATGTAGAAGTTGGCGCGCTCAACGGCGTCCTGCTGATCCCAGTTGGACTTGGCGTACTCCAGAGCCGTGGCGGTGGCGATGTCGCGCACCATACGGTTCTTTATCATATCGGGATTATCCTTGGAAATCTTCTTGAGGATGGAAAGTGCCATGCCGGGACGAATACACTCACCGGTGAAGGCGAACTGCTCGGCCCATTCGGGGTCGCCACCAATCATTTCCATCAGCTTGCTGCCACCCTTACCGGCAGCGCTCTCGGCAAGAGTGTAGTCACTCTTCTGAGCGGCTTCGAGCTTGGCAATCTGCTCTTCCAGATTTTTGACGTTCCAGGCTACTGCACTCGGTAGGGTAACACCTGCCGGTATGTCAGCCTTGAGGTCGCTGAGTTCTTTCTGTAGTTTTTCAAGTTTCTTGCCACGCTCTTCGGCAGCCTTGGCTACCTCCTCAAGGCTGCGGAGCTCAGCATCGGCTATAATCCACTGAGCAAGCAGCAGGCGGTTCTCCGGTGTTTTGATGAATTCGGCTACAGAGGCATCGGACATGTTGCCGACTTTCTTGCTGATTTCGGCAGCAACTTTCTCACGCACTTTAGCGCAATCGACCCATTCTGCTCCCTTCACAATACCGATGTTTTTAATGGAAGGGCTGTTTTTGTCGGCTTTTTTGCCGCTCTTCTTGGTGGTTTTGCCTGTTAAGCTTGCGGGGAGAATATCCTTGAACAGCTCAGGCTTTACGGCATAGGTGGCACCTCCTGCAATAAGTAGTGCTAATGCCAGTTTTACTACGGTTCCTGCTTTCATGTTACTAAAAGATTGAATCCCTGAAAGGGTTGCCCCAGTCTACCTTTTAATACGTCATTCTGCAAGAAAAAAAAGAACCGCACGAGTCGAAAATTAACTCGTGCGGTCGAAGTTATTCAGATAATAATTATTTTTTCTCCATACTGATGAAACCGCTGGATTCCATCCACCCGTTATTGCATTGAGCTGTGAGCCATACTTCGACTTTTGCTCCCTGAGGGATGTCGGGTACGGTGAGCTCTACAGTCTTGGTGTTTTTATCGGCCGGGATATTGGGAGTGGTTACCACTTTACCATCGACCACCAGGCGGAAATTGCGGCTCACCATACCGCCGTTTTCCACCGGTACAAGGGAGAAAACGTAGGTGCCGGCTCCCTTAATGGAGGAACTTACATCAATGTGCCAATCTTTCTCGAAACCGAGTGTTTGGTCACCACGGGTGTAATAACCATTGCGGATGGTATTGAAGGTGGCGGGATCCCAGTAGTGGCGGAATTTTTTGGCACCTATACCATATTGGCTATCGGGGTCGAGCTCGATAATTTTGTCAAGCGTGGCCAGTAGGGGAGTGAGGTCGCGGTTCTTAGGTGTGGTGGTGGAGAGAATACGCTCCCTCAACACATAGGAGAGACCGGCCAGCCATTGCTGATGGCGCTCTTTACCTTGTAGTGATTTCTTGCTGAGCACGCCTCGTACGTAAGCCTCAGCTTCATCAAACTTACGATCCTTACCGGCCAGTTTGCCGGTTTTGCCGCCTTTGAGTATGCCGTTAATCTCGCCATACATGCCGAGGTGGTCGAGGCAGAACTGGGCGCGGAAGCCGCTTTCATCCTGCGGGTCGTACTTATTGATGATGCCGGTGAGCTCTTTATTGCGCATGGCATCCTTGGCGGGCAGCAGGTAGAGTGCGGTTGCAGCATTGAGGAGAGCTTCTTTACCTGCGGAGCCGCGAGCTTTTTGTGCCAGCTCGGCAAAGCGGGTTGCCATGCGGGTGGGTGCGGCAAGTTGCTGTTGAAGTTCGTTGCCCGGTGTTTTGACCATGGAACCGCTGCACTCTGCCATGAAGGAACCATCCGGTGCCAGCATGATAACGGCAGGAAGGTTGAAGTGCTCGATGGGCAGAGCTTTGTTACGCAGACCACCCTCCAGCCCCAGTTTATCATCAAACTGGCCGAAGATGTAAGAGGAAGCGTTGTTTGCAGCGAACTCCTGCCAATTTTTGCAGAAGCTCTCCACATTGGGCTGCCAGTCGGAGCCGTACCAGACGATGAGCGCAGGCTTGCCGCTTTTTGCAGCCTGAGCTTTGGCTGTTGCTACGTCCGGGAACGGCAGGGTTGCGGCTTGTACGGTTACTGCAGCAGCAGGGAGAAGAAGGGCTGAAAGAAGAATGTTTTTCATATCAGTTTTGTCGGTCGGGGTTATTTGCTGTAAATCACGAAGTGTGAAATGTGGGCAAAGTCTGCCTGCCCGTTGTTGTCAAACTCTACTTTGACCCATTTGGCACGAGTACCATCAGCGAAGGTGACAGGCCATTCCTTAGGCATGTTCTCCGTGGTGGCACGGGGTTTCCAGGTGGCTCCGTCTTCGCTGGTGTAGACGGTGGCTTTTTTCATACGCCATTCGTTGCCATCTGTCTTGCGGATGACGGTGCCGCTGACGTACTGGTGCTGGGGAAGCTCCACTACCATGTAGGGTTGTTCTTCCTTACCGGTATGGCACTTACCGCCGGTGGGGGTGGTGATGTTGATGTGCCAGGCGGGGGTATCCCACTGACAACTGGTGGAGATGCGGAACATGGCTGCCTGCACCGGTTTACCGGGTACGCTGCTCTTCAGCGTTGTGTTGACAGGGCAGGGACCTGCCAGCTTGACGGCTGCTTCGGTCAGGCTGCGGAATGCGGGAGCTGAGCGAGCCTGCTCGGCTGCCACGATGGCTTTGTTGTAGGCCTCAGCCATTTTCTTTGCTTTGTCGGCATCGTTGCTATTGCCTCCGCTATTGGCAGCGGCCTGACTGAAAGCACGACTGAAGAGTTCTTCTTGCCCGTTGGCTATGTATGTTTTGACAGCCCACTCCAGTATCTGACCGAAGGTGGTGGGATCTTCTGCATTCATGTGCGTGGCGAGGGCTGATGAGAGGAATTTCTCTTTACCGCTAAGCGTGGAGAGAGAATCCGACTGCTTCTGGATGAGGTCTTCGCATTTGACTGCCCAAGAAGTCTGAGTACCGGCAATCATGGTATGCATGAGGTTGTAGAGGGAGGATTTCTGCTCATCGCTCATGGCGGCAATCTCCTTGTCGAAGTCGGCTGTCATATTAACAGCAGCAAAGCCGTTACCCTTGTACATCGGAATGGCCTTGGCCAGATAATCGTAGGCCTGTTGCGGGGTCAGCCCTCGGGACTTCATCAGTTGGCACAAGGCGGTGCGGAAGAAGGGGTGCAGGGGGGAAATCTCAAGCGTTTTCTTCCACATGTCAACGGCAGCAGCTGTATCGCCGGTGGCCTCCAATGCTCGGGCACAGAAGCTGTGACGGTAGGCTTTGGCAATGGTGGCATCATCGGCAAATACCGTCTCCATCAGCAGGTAGGAGGTAGGTGCCTGATTGCCGAAAATACGGTTGTGCATGCCGCCATCCGGACCACCGAACCCGCCCACCCAGTTGCCACGTTCGGTGCGTACGGCATAGGCACAGTGACCCGGCTGGCCAACGGTGAAGGCGGGGATGCCGTGTGCCTGAGCTGCAACGCAACCTAAGTGAGACATAGCGCCGCATACACCACCGTTGAGGTGGCAGGCTTCGGCCTGGCTTTGATCGGTGTAGGGCAGGTTGTACATGCCACCCTGTACTCCATCGCCGAATTTGGAGGGGTCGGTATAGGTAGCGGCCCAGCAGGCGTTGCCGTACTGATCCCACGGTACATTGATATTCTCCAGTGCCCATTCAAAGGACTTATCGTCCCAATCCTGCCAGGGGTTACCGGTCACGAAGCGCAGTTCCCACGGGCGCAGGTTTTTGAAGTTCGGGTGCAGCAGCCCCTTGGCGGCATTTTCGATAAAGAAATTGTAACGCCATACCGGGTTGAAGCGGTTGGGATTTCGTGTGAGAGCACGCGGTTTGGGGTCGGTTTCGCCACCTCCCCAGGCAGAGGCAAAGGCAACGGCCAAAGGCTTGTTGCGGACTTTCATCTTCTCTGCCATAAAAATGCGGTAGAGTACAGAGAGGCCTTCATCTGTCCGGTAGGGTACAAGACCGCAGCTCAGGTAGAGCTCCAGCCATTCACTATCCTGAACAAACTTGGCAAGGAAGTGGCGATGCTTCAGTTCGCGGGCAAAAGTTGTCATTGTATCCGCACCGGTTGTGCGGATGAGTTCCAGCAGCATGGCTGCATGCAGAATCTGCGGGGAATCCGGAGTAATCTGACTGCCCTTCAAGGCTTCTGTAAGTGCAGTTTGCACTTTTTCATAATCCCCCTTATTGATTGCCTTCTGTACAGCAGGAGGCAGGTTGGTTGCTGAGGCTTCTGCCACGACGGGAGCTGTTGCTACAACAGCCGGCATAGCAGGCAGGAGCCCGAGAGAAAGCAAGCCAATACGCGTAGTAATATGTGGTATTGTCATGGTAGCTATCTTAGTAGCACTACGTGCATTATCTGTCAAGCTCAAAAGAAAAAAATATCGGTTTGTTATTGATAGTAAAATGAAGTTTTTTTGAGGAAATAGCAGAATACCCCTTCCCGCAAGCGTACGGGAAGGGGTATGTGTGTTATTTTTCCATTGGGAGGAACAAACTCAGTGCTTGTTCTTACGAGCTTGCTGCAGCACCTTATACATGGCTCGCCCGAGGGAGGCTCGATGATTGAGGGGTAAATCTGTTTCGTAAGCCCATATCATGACTCCGCCAAAATCGTTGTCCTTGGCCCATTGGCATTTTTCTGCTATGAGTTTACGACCGTTGAAGGAATGCATGGCGCCATCGCTGCCGTCTTTCTTTTTGGCTCGGAAAACGTTGACATCCGGCTTCAGGTTAGGGTACCAATTGTAGATTTGGCTGTAACCGTATTGGTCGGTAAGTTTGCCCTGCTCGTTACTGTAGAAGGGAAGTCCTAATACGACGCGTGCTTTGTCCATGCGCAGTTTATTCACGCAGAAGTTGGCTTCTCGCTGATAGCGCTCCATCGAAGCGTGTTGAGCCGTTTGAGAGCCGTACGACATGGTGAGAATAAAATCTATCTGGTCAGTTACGGAGAGGGTGGGAGGGCGATAGTTGACCGATGCAGCAATACTGACGGAGATGCCTGTGCCGGCAAGTTCTTCGCGCAGGTCAGCGAAGAATAGTCCGAGATGGTTCCATTGGGTTTTATTTTCGGGGTATTCCCAATCGAGGTCAATACCTTGATACCCTCGCCGGATGGCCCATTGAGCCATATTGCGGGCAAGCTTGCGGCGGGTGGCCGGGCGGGCAATAGCTTGGGTGAGAGGTTTATCCATGTGACCAAAGCCGGCAATGAGGCGGGAATCTGACTTGGCCGCCCGGTGCAGACGTTTGATTTCAGCCAGAGCATTATCTACGGTTTTCTGACTGTCTTTTCCGCCGGACCATTGATAGGTGATATCTCCTTGCTCGTTGACGCTGTAGGCAAAGTGAATGAGATCCGTAAAGAGGTTAAAATGCTCAGGGGTGAGATGAACAGCCTCTTTGGCATTGCCCCATCCCATTACCCAGCGCGGGCGGTAATAGGGCACGATGCGGTAGGTGAAGGGATGGACGCGGCCGATGACTCGTTCGTCCAGCCCATCGGCTATTTTGAGCTCAGGCTTTACGATGCTTCCATCCTCCATCTGAATAGAAGTGCACAAAGCGTCCACACAGGCATTGCGCTTAATGGTAGGTGAAATATCATAGCTCAGCCAGATATAGAGAGGCTTATTACCTAATTCAAAAGTTGTGTTGAACGTGAATTGCTCTCGCACGGAGCTTTGTTTTGCTTTTTCCTGAACCGGGTTTTGAGTATGAGTTGTGAAGGCGTTGTTATGTCCCGAGGTAGAGAGCCTTACAGCTTTTAACCCGCTGCGGCGTGTGGATTTGCCGGGTGTGAAGCTGAGCGCTTTGATTTTTTCGCCCGGCTTACCGACTACTTTGAGCTGCAGGATGGGCTGGTTATTGAGCCCGGGATAAAAAACGCCATGCGTATGGCGCATTTCTGCTGTGGCTGCAAGAGCATGGCTGAGCAGACATGTGAGGCAAGACAGCTGAAGAAATGCATTTTTCATGTAAGGTATTTTACCATCAGCTCTCGCGCTTGCAAGTGAAAAGCACGATTCAACTAGCCGCCGGAGCCGTAAAAGCGGTTTTTCATGTATGCACACGCATACTGTTTGACTTGGCAGATTGCATCTGGCATAATGCAGGGCAGGTATGGCAGAGACGAGCAGTTTTGTATTTTTTGGCAGCGATGAGGGCGCGGCAGGTTCGGCTGCGGCCAAATGCGCCGCAGAGCTCTCTGCCGGGGGCGATGGCTGGGGGGATGAAACCATTGATGGCGCTGCAGCCACAGCTGATGAAGCGGTGGAGTTGATTCGCCGGGCAATTTCGGGGCTGCAAATGATGAATATGTTTGGCGGTCGCAAGGTGATATGGCTCAAAGGTGTCAATTTCTTGGCTGATACCCCGTCCGGTGCTCGCAGCGAAGCGGTGCAGGAGGCCATGGAGGATTTGCTGGCCGTTCTGGGTAGTATGCCGCCCGAAACATTCTTTGTGCTCAGTAGCGCAGAAATGGACAAGCGCCGCTCCTTCTTTAAGAAGCTTGGTAATGTTGCACAGGTGAAGGAGTTCACCAAAATTGACATATCCAAACCCGGTTGGGAGAGCGAGGTAGCTGCGCTGACCATGCGTATGGCTAAGCCGTTGGGGCTGACATTTGATAATGATGCGCTGGATCTTTTTGTGCACCGTGTGAATGAAAGCACGCGGCAGATTGGCAACGAATTATCTAAGATAGACGTTTATCTCGGGCCTGAGCGGCGTAGGGTTGCTTTGCAGGATGTTGACCTCATGGTGGCAGTATCACGCAACGGGGTGATTTTTGAGATTTCCCGTGCTATCGAGCAGAGCGATTGTCGATTGGCTGTGCGTCTCATTAACGAACAGCTGGAGCATGGCGAAGCTGCTGTTACTATCATGCGTGCGGCCATAGTACCTACGGTGCGCAATCGTTTTTGTGCACGCTTGTTGATGGATTCTTTTGGTATTGATGCCAATAATTACCGTGCTTTTGAAAATGCGTTGAGCAAGTTGTTGCCCTCTGACCGCAAGATTCTGCCCCTCAAAAAGGATGGCACTCCCAATGCTTATTCCCTTTTCAACGCTGCTCGAACTTGCGGTAAACTGACCTTGAAGAAGGCTCGCCGTGACCTGCAGGCCTGTGCAACTGCTGACCGGCAGCTTGTCTCCACCCAGCTGGATGACCGCGATATTCTCCACAAACTTGTGGTCTCCCTTACGGCGTGATGGGTTATGTTATTTTTATGTTAAAACAGCCGCTGCCCGTGAAATAGGCAGCGGCTGTTTTTGCTAATACTTTTATTACGAGAAGGGGACTTCTTAATTACTTACCTTTCTCCTCCAGCTTAGCCTTGACTTTTTCTTCAATCTCGGCGTAGAGGTCGGGGTTGTTGCGCAGGGCTTCCTTGGCGGCATCGCGGCCTTGAGCAAGCTGGCTGCCGTTGTAGCTGAACCAGGAGCCACGCTTCTGAATGACGTCGTACTCCATGGCGAGGTCAATCAGGGAGCCAACGGAGGAAATGCCTTCGTTGTACATGATGTCGAACTCGCATTCAGTGAAGGGAGCGGCTACCTTGTTCTTCACTACCTTCAGTTTGGTGCGGTTACCGGCTACGGTGCCGTCAGCACCCTTAATCTGCCCAATGCGGCGGATATCGCAGCGCACGGAGGCGTAGAACTTGAGGGCTCGACCACCGGGGGTAGTCTCGGGATTACCGAACATGACACCAATCTTCTCGCGAATCTGGTTTGTGAAGATGCAAACCGTGCGGGCTTTGGCAATGAGTGAGGTGAGCTTGCGGAGGGCGGCACTCATCAGGCGTGCTTGGGCGCCTACCGTGCTGTCGCCGATTTCACCCTCGAGCTCCTGGCGCGTTACAAGGGCAGCTACGGAGTCTACCACAATCACATCGATAGCGTTGGAGCGTACCAGAGCCTCACAAATCTGCAGAGCTTCCTCGCCGCTGTTGGGCTGAGAGACGAGCAGGTCATCCAGATTAACACCGAGCTTAGCTGCATAGGCAGGGTCGAGGGCGTGCTCTACATCGATGAAAGCAGCCAGACCACCGGCACGCTGAGCCTGAGCAATAACGGTGAGGGTGAGGGTGGTTTTACCGGAGGATTCGGGACCGAAGACTTCAACAATTCGGCCACGAGGTACACCGCCGGCACCCAGAGCGCGGTCAATGAGCAGGTTACCGGTGGGGATAACCTCTACCTCCATGGTTTTCTTGTCACCGAGGCGCATGATGGCGTTTTCGCCGAAGTCTTTCTGTATCTGGAGCATAGCGGCATCAAGTGCACGCTGGCGCTGTGCCTGCAGCTTCTCCTGTTCGGGGGAAATTTCTTTACTCATATCGTGCTGATAGCTTACCTGTTTGATTTACGCCATGCAAGCTCAAAATCTGCCAGCAAATCAAAAAGCGAAAATAGGCTTGCCAATGTAATGTAGTGGGTGTAAACTGGGTGCGTAACACGACTTAACATCAGAACAGTATGAGCAGAATCACCCTTGTTGGTATTGGTTGCGGTTCTCGCACGCGCACGTATATGAAGTTGGCTATGGAGCGCCCGGAGCAGTTCCGTATTGTAGCCGCTGCCGATCCGGTAAGAGGGCGTGCTGAGCAGGTGCGTGATTTTGCTCCTGAAGAGGAGCGGGGCGATATCCGCATTTTTGCCAATGCTGATGAGTTGCTGTCTCAGCCTAAGCTGGCAGATGTGGCTATTATCGGTACGCAGGATGACTACCACTTTGAGCCGGCAAAACGTGCGCTGGAATTGGGCTATGACCTGTTGCTCGAGAAGCCCATTGCCAAAACCCTGCGCGAGGCTCTGGAGCTGCGGGATTTGGCAGAGAAACTCGGACGTCGTGTGGCTATTTGTCATGTGCTGCGCTACACGCCTTTCTACAATGCTATTCGCAATATCATTCGTAGCGGTGAGCTGGGTGAAATCATGACCTTCAACGCCAATGAAGGTGTGGGTGCCTGGCATTTCGGTCACTCTTTCGTGCGTGGGCATTGGGGTAACAGCGAAAAATCCACCCCCATGATTGTGGCTAAATGTTGCCATGATATGGACATCCTTTATTGGCTGCTTAACCGCCCCTGTGAGCAGGTGTCTTCTTTTGGTGAGCTTTCTTTCTTCCGCTCCGAAACCCTTACCGAACCCCGTCCTGACCGTTGCACGGATTGGACCGGCCCCATTGGCGAAGACCCCTGGGATGCCCGCAAGTATATCACCGATGAATCCTGCCGCCGTTGGTTGAAGATGGTGATGGATGGTGTGGATGAAGCGACTCCCGAGCAGATAACCGATTGGCTGCGTACCTCCCCTTGGGGGCGCGATGTGTTCCAGTGTGGCGATAACAATCAGCCTGACCACTTGGTGGCTATTTTGCGCTACATGGGCGGTATTACAGGTACCTTTACCATGACCGCCTTTGAGGAGGGGCGCCACATCGAGATTTACGGTACCAAGGCCAAGTTGCGTGCAGGTGCCTTCTACCGCGATAATGGGCCGGGTGAAATCACCGTTACAGAGCATTTCTCCAAGAAGATGCGTAAGGTTGAGGTGGAAGAAGCCTCCGGCGGCTATGCCGGCCACGGCGGTGGTGACTGGGGGCTGGTGAGCAATCTTTATAATGATATGCGCGTGGTGGAGGATACCGCTCTGATGACCACCCCCATTCAGGCCAGCGCTCACTCTCATGTAATAGCCTTCGCTGTAGAGCATGCCCGTCGCACCGGGGAGGTGGTCGACATCAAAGAGTTTGAACGTCGCGTACTGGCCGGTGAACTGAATTATTAAATCCGGCCTTGTTATGTGGAAAATAGGGCATGTATGCCTGAGCCTTCTCGCGGCGCTGGTAGCAACTGCTACCGCCGCTGAGTGGGGTACGGATTACGAAGCTGCTCTTGCTCAGGCCAAGCAGCAGGGTAAGCCTGTGCTGGCAGATTTTACCGGCTCGGACTGGTGCTATTACTGCATTCGTTTGCGCAAGGAAGTGCTGGATGAGCCGGTATTTGCTGCCTGGGCAGCCGAGCATTTTGTGCTGCTGGAGGTAGACGTACCCCAGCACCGCCGCATAGATGATAAATTGCTGGCTCAAAACCAGATGTTGTGTACCAAGTACCGGATAGACGGTTATCCTACTGTACTGGTGATAGATGATAAAGGGCGCCCTCTGGGCGGGCTTTTCGGCTATGTGGGCAAGCCCGCAACCGTGCGCAGTATTCTTGAGCCCGGGTTGCAGGCACACCAATTGCTGCTGCGGGCTGCACAGCAACAGGGGGAAGAGAAGTTGAAGGCCATGCTGGCCGCATGGAAGCTTATCCCTGAAGAACTGCATGAGCTGAATGTCCCCCTGCAGCAGGAGCTTGCTTCTATCGATTTGCAGGACCTCAGCGGTCTGAAGGCCGCCGCCGCTGCTGAAAATGCCCTGCAACAATGTCAAGCCGCTGCAGATGCCGCCCCGACAGATGCCGCAGCTCTTGCTATAGTGGATGCTGCGCTCAGCCAAGCCGTACCCGCCAATAAGCGCCGGCTGCTGGAGCTGCGTTATCGCCTGCTCATACGCATGGCAGAGACAACGGATGATGTTCTGGCTGCTGCTGAGGTAGCCTATGCCTCTATCGATGCCGATTTGCGGCTTACGCCGAGAGAAAAGGAATCGCGCAAGCGGCAGTTGCGAGGTGTGTATGCCAACCCTCAGACCACCCTTAACCGAGTACGCATGCTGTACCGCAAACGTCCCGTTCGTTAAGATGATGAGCGCCCCCCTTATCGAGCAGAAGAACGATGTCGCTACCTCGCCGGCTGATTGCCTGTACCGAGCCAAGCGCTTGTTGAGGGGGCGCGGCTGTGCGCGTGATTATGAGGCTGCCGTAGAGCTGCTTGACCTCGCTGCCCGGGCCGGTATGGCAGACGCTCTGTACCAACTCGGCAAATGTTACCTTAAGGGTATAGGTTGCAGCAAAGACCCCGCCGGTGGTGTTTCCTGCCTGGAGCGTGCGGCCATGGCCGGTCATGCCGCCGCCACTTATCGTCTGGGCGATTGCTTTGAGAATGGCCTCGGTGCCCCTCGTAGTGCCGAGCTCGCTGCTTACTGGTACCGCAAAGCCGTAGCTCTGCATCACCCCAAGGCCTATCAATCACTCCTTCGCCTCGCCGGGCGAAAGTGAACGTCATTTTTCGATATCAAAAAAATCCGCAGCTCCTCATCGGAACTGCGGATTTTTGTAAACAGACTTAAAACAGCCTTTACTTGCGACGACGGCGAGCAGCCAGACCGGCGAGAGCCAGCAGGCTCAGCGTAGCTGTGGTCGGCTCGGGAGCAAGGTGAGCGATTTTGATTGCATTTGCGCCCTGAGCTGCGGCGATAGCTGCCTCCTTGGAAGCATAGCTGCCAAAATTGTACACAGGGCCATTGTTATAATCTACAAAATCACTTTCAAACTGATAACCGGAGAAATGACGATCTGAAACATTGTTGCCATTGTCAGTAAATCGCAGACCTTCGTTATACCCATCGTAGTGTTTAATAGTGCCATCGTGGTACACAACGGAGAGCACAGCAATTGTACCCTTCCAGTTCCCTTCAACATTGGGATTGTTCGTTGTACCTACAAGGGTCAGAGCAGATGCAGCAGCACCGTACCAGATATTAGAGACATCCACGCCCAGTCCGTACCCCCATTTTATTGTTGTCTGGGTAGGAGAATCCCATGCGCCTTCCAACTTACCACCTTTCACACCCACATAAGTATTAAAGTCCCATGTCATAGCACCATCCGAAAGTCGAACACCGTTCAACGTCAAAATGGTTGCAGTAGTATTGCTGGAAAGAGCATCTTTAAACTGAACGGTATTGAGAACCGTAGTCACGGTCAAGGTCTTCCCTGGTTCACCAATGAGCTGCTCGGGCCCCATGGTAATGGTCTCAGCCATGGTGACTGAGCTGAAGCCTGCAGCAAGTGCAAGAATTGCAATTGTCTTTTTCATTTTTCTATGTGTTAATGTTTATTGTTAATAGCTTGGAAATCAGTGTTCCCCGTACGTCGGAACTTTACTTCTTCCCTCGCTGAGCACGAGTATATCTCATTTCGAATGAGATGTCTAGAAAAATTTTGTAGTTGGAGATAAAAAAATAATATGATTAAGTTAGCTAAATATTTTGATTCATATTTTCCAACGGCTGCAATTAATACTCACCGTAGCTAATAACCATCTGTCGAGCGCCATGATAATGATTGTTATTTCCGCAAAATCAATATATAAGAAAATAAAATCAGCAAACGAGATTTATAAATGTAAAAATTCGTTAACTATACTCTACAATAATAGTGTGGTATAGTAAAGTCAATAATAGAAGATATATGTGAGAGTGGCAAAATTAAATGCGACACGATGAGAGCACAAAAAAGGTGCTCTTCTGAATGAAAGATGGTATAGTCAATTCGCCAAAATCAAACCTACCATATCATGAAAAGCACCAGAACAAAGACTACTACTTTTCGC
>JAFZHC010000069.1 GCA_017555025.1 Akkermansia sp. | reverse complement strand
CGAAAAGTAGTAGTCTTTGTTCTGGTGCTTTTCATGTAGAGAGTGTATTTTTGGTTTTGGCGAATTGACTATACCATCTTTCATTCAGAAGAGCACCTTTTTTGTGCTCTCATCGTGTCGCATTTAATTTTGCCACTCTCAAAGAAAGGCGAAACTGCTCTTTTGTCTTGCTATTCATGGTAAACGGGCTATAATAACGCGGGTGCACCAGCCGGAGTGCGTGCTGCACCGCAGAACCAGAAACCAGAAATCGACAATATGATGACAAATCCCCGAGTCGCAATCGTCGGCGCTACCGGAGCGGTAGGCGTTGAGCTTCTTTCCTGCCTTGAGACCCGCAATTTCCCGCTGGCCTCCCTCAAACTTCTGGCTTCCAAACGTTCTGCCGGTAAACAGGTTGCCTTCCGCGGCGAGATGCTCACGGTGGAAGAGCTGACCAAGGATTCCTTTGCTGATGTTGACTTGGCTCTGTTTGCAGCCGGCGGTGACATCTCCCGCGAGTATGCCCCCATCGCCGGTGCAGCCGGTTGCGTGGTAGTGGACAACTCCTCTGCCTTCCGTCAGGATGCCGATGTGCCGTTGGTTGTACCTGAAATTAACCCCGAGGCTGCTTTTAACCACCCGCGCAATATCATTGCCAACCCGAACTGCACGACCATCATCACGTTGATGGCGCTGTTCCCCCTGCACCAGAAGTACGGTCTGAAGACCATCATTGCCAGCAGCTATCAGGCTGTGAGCGGCAGCGGCCAACACGGCATCACCGAGCTGGAGAACCAGGTGCGAGCCATCTCCAACGGTCACCCGGTTGAAATTTCCACCTATCCCCGCCAGATTGCCTTCAACGTGCTGCCGCAGATTGACAAGTTCACCGATACCGGTTACACGAAGGAGGAGCTGAAGATGCTCAATGAAGGTCGCAAGATTATGGGGCTGCCCGAGCTGAAGGTGACCTGCACTTGCGTGCGCGTGCCGGTTTACCGCAGCCACTCCATTTCCTGCGTGGCTCAATTTGAGCAGCCGGTAGATGTAGAGGGCGCCCGTGCCTGCTACGAGGACAAGCCCGGAGTAGCACTCATGGATGAGCCCGAGGCCGGTGTATGGCCCACCCCGCTCGATTCCACCAACGGCGACACCTGCTTCGTAGGCCGTATCCGCAAGGACCTGGCCGTGGACAATGCTCTGAACCTGTGGGTTGTGGGTGACCAGGTGCGCAAGGGTGCTGCACTCAATGCCGTGCAGATTGCCGAGCTGCTGGTTAAGGGTAACTAATCAAGGCTCCCGCGACCATGGACATCAAATCTCTCATTAAAAACGGTGTTGAGCTGACGGAGGCTCGGCTGAACGAGCTCTTACCCGGAGAAGACGTAGCCCCGACTACGCTGCACAAGGCCATGCGCTACAGCGTGTTTGCCGGCGGCAAGCGCATTCGCCCCCTGCTGTGTCTGGAGGCGGCTCGCGCCGTGTGTGGCGATGTGGAGCCTGCACTCAATGCAGCCTGTGCACTGGAGGTGCTGCACACCTACACGCTCATTCATGACGATCTGCCCAGCATGGACAATGATGACCTGCGTCGCGGGCGTCCCACGAATCACAAGGTATTCGGCGAGGGTATTGCCATTCTGGCCGGCGATGCCCTGCTGACAGAGGCATTTGCCATGCTCACCAAGGTACCGGCCAATGAGCGCTACCAAGTGGGTGATTATGTGGCTGAGCTGGCCTACCAGACCGGTAGCCTTACTCTGGTTGGCGGTCAGGTGCTCGACTTGGAGGGCGAGGGGCGCAGCCTGAGCGTGGATGAGCTGCGAGCCATTCACAACGGCAAGACCACGGCTCTCATCATGGCCTCTGTACGTCTGGGAGCCATGGCAGCCGGTGCAACGGATGAGCAGCTGGAGGCGCTGACCACCTATGGCCGTTGCCTGGGGCTGGCTTTCCAGATTATCGATGATATTCTCGATATTACCTCCACGCCGGAGGTGTTGGGCAAGAGCATAGGTAAGGATGCCGCTGTGGCCAAAGCTACCTACCCCGCTCTGGTGGGTATGGATGCCGCCCGCGCCGAAGCCCGCGAGCTGACGGAAGCCGGTCGTGCAGCGTTGAATGTGTTTGAACCTGAGCGCCGCGAAGCTCTGCTGACCATCAGCGATTACCTGCTGAACCGCGATTATTGATTAACCGGGCAGCCCCTGCGGCTGCCCTCCTTTCAGCCATGAGCGACCACATTCTCGAAGTCTCCAAGCTGAGCATGCACTTCCCCGTGCGTGGCAGCATGCTGAGCCGCAACAAGAGTGTGGTGAAGGCTGTGGATGACGTCTCCTTCACCATAGCACCGGGTGAAACTCTGGGGCTGGTGGGCGAGAGTGGTTGCGGCAAGAGCACGATTGGTCGCTGCGTGGTACGCCTGCTGGAGCCGACGGATGGCAGCATACGCCTGATGGGGCGAGATGTCACCCACCGCTCCCAATGGCGACTGGGGAACATGAGGCGCAATGTACAGATGGTGTTCCAAGACCCCGCAGCCTCACTCGACCCGCGCATGGACGTGCGCCACATTATTGCCGAACCTCTGCAAATACAGGGCAATTGCAGCCGCCAGCTGCGCCGGGAGCGCGTCAACACCCTGCTGGACCTCGTAGGTCTGCCGCAGACGGCAGCCACCAAATTTCCGCACGAGTTCTCCGGCGGCCAGCGCCAGCGCATCGGCATTGCTCGAGCTCTGGCACAAAACCCACGCCTGCTGGTGCTGGATGAGCCTGTAAGTGCGCTCGATGTATCGGTGCAATCTCAGGTGTTGAACCTCTTGCTGGATTTGCAGCGCGAGCTGGGGCTTGCGTACCTTTTCATCTCGCACGACCTCTCCGTTGTGCGCCACATGGCCGACCGCGTGGCGGTGATGTACTTGGGCAAGATTGTGGAAATGGGCGAGAGCGACCTCATTTACCACGACCCGCGCCATGCTTACACCCGTGCGCTTATCTCGGCCATTCCCATGCCCGATCCCACACGCCTTAACCACTCGGCCGTGTTGCCGGGCGATGTGCCATCCCCCATCGACCCGCCCCCCGGCAGCGCCTTCGGCCGCCGCATTAACCACCCCTATCTGGAGGCGACCTACGGCATGGACCTCACCCCGGTGGAGATTACACCCGGTCACTGGGTAGCCCCCGACCCCTGCGCAATATCGCTCGCCGATTTGGCACAGCTGGGCATCGATATTTACCAGTAACACTCACGTTTTTATGTACTGGCTGCGGCAGATTTTTCGTGCTCGAGAGCGCATGCAAGCCTCCGCTCCGGGGGATGGATATGAGATGAGCATCATTGACCATCTGGAGGCGCTGCGCAGCACCATCATCCGCATGGCACTCACCCTGTTGGTAGCCATGATATTGTGCTTTGGCTTTTCCGGCATCCTGATGAACGTACTCCGTCAACCGGTAGATGGCGTGTGGGCACAGCATGAGGCCGCCCACCTGCCCGCAGGAATTGCGGTAAACGACTGGATTAGCGCCAAAAGCCTGGCAGCCGTAAGTGCCCCCCTTCCCGCCGATGCCCGAGAGCTGTTGCAAGCCCAATTTTCACCCGAGGTGCAGGAGCTCGCCGCTATCGTGCCGCTGCTGCACGCAACAACCCTGCTGCCACAAGAGTCTCAAATTCCTTACCTGCAAAGCACGACAACGGAAGGTCACATGCAGGATACCGCTCTGGCGCTGCATATCTGCGGAGCCGAGCTTAAAGAAGGGAGCGGCCGCGCTGCGCTCAAGCTCATGGGCGCCTTCCGCCCGGGGGAAGCCTTCATGCTCTCGCTGCAGCTCTCCTTTTTCTGCGGGCTCATCATCTCCTTCCCCCTGCTGATGTACTTCCTGCTGCGCTTTATCATGCCCGGCCTGCTGGAGCACGAAAAGCGCCTGCTCTGCAAGAGCGTGAGCTGGGGCTTCGGGCTTTTCCTTGGTGGTTGCGCCTTTGCCTATTTCATTGTATTGCCGCGCGTGCTGAGTTTCTTCTACACATACTCGCTCGACCTCGGCATCGAGAACGACTGGCGCATAGGCTACTACCTTACTTTTGCAGCTAAGCTGGTATTTGTATTTGGTGTTGTATTTGAACTACCGGTCATCGTGGTGCCGCTCATCAAGCTGGGTATTCTCAATTACGCCCGCATGAAAGTTACGCGAGGCTACGCGCTGATAGCCTGCTTCGGGGCAGCCTTATTCCTGGCACCTGCTCCGGACCCCGCCACGATGTTCATCATGGCGCTGCCCATGTATGCACTCTACGAACTCTGTATCCTTTTCGCCTACATGGAGCAACGCAAAAATCCATCAACTCCCCATGACAGCCCCGAATCCTGATTCATCCGCCTGCATCCGTGCCCGCCGACGCTTCGTGCGTTGGTTCGTTGGCATTTGCGCCGGGCTTTACCTTGTCGGGCAAGCTATCGGTTGGTACCGCTTTGGCTTGCAGTATGATGCAGTCTCTAATCTCATCACGGCGGCGGAGTCGCTCTTGTTTCTCCCGCTGCCTTTCATCATGCTGCTGCTCTCTGTACGCAGCACCTGCGGCAGTATGATGCAGCTTATTGGCCTCATTTTCCCGCTACTGAATGCCGCCGCATCTTGCTTCTTCTGCTGGGCAGATGGCGGCTCCTTGGCCGCGCTAAGTTTTTTCTTAATCTGCTGTTGGGTGGCTATCCTAAGCGTCATTGCCTATTTTGCCCTGTTTCTGCTGGGGCTGGGTATTCATCGCACCATTCGCTACAGCCATGGAAACTAAAGCCCGGCGACCGCAGCCTGCCACCCCGCGCAAACTCCGCGTGCCGGGCATGCTGGTTATCACGCCCCCCAAGCCGCAACAAGCGAAGGTACCGGTACCGCCGCCCGCTTGTGTGGCAGTGCGCAGGCGCTTCATACTACGATTTCTGGCAGTGTGCGGAGGACTCACGCTGGCAGGCATACTGATACATTGTGTCCTCTTCCCGGCAGAGTTGACTAAGATATGCGGGCCTGTGTGGGACTATATTGGTACCATGACTCTGTGGGCTCTGTTCCCCTTCGCCCTGCTGTGCATACCCGCACACACGCGGCGCGGCTCATTTCTGCAACTGCTCTGCCTGATTATTCCCCTGTTCATCACCATATCATCTGTCAGCCTATGCTGGGCAAGACCAAGGGGGCTCTATGAGGGCCTAGATATGGGAATGGCCATTGTCATTGCGAACATCACCGGATTACTCTACGTCTATCTGCCGGTCTGCCTGCTTCACTTCGGGCTCGCCCTCATCTGCAAAAAACGTCAACATTCATGACCGGCTCAAAAAAAATATTGTTTCTCTGCGCCATTGCAACGTTGGCTGCACTCATCGTCTGCGCTATACACCACGAAGGCACGTGGCTGGCGCTGCTGACATTCTACGGTCCGGCGCTCATTCCGCCTTTTATCCTGCTAGCCATCCCCAAGCGCAACCGATTGGCAACCATCATGCAGCAGGTGTTGCTCATCGTCCCCCTCGGCATTACGCTGGGCTGCTGGTTGATGGTTCTCGCACCCACCGGCAATCCGGACGGTGCGCTGATGGGCTGGGCTATTCTTACTGCCGGCTGGAGCATGCTCCTCACCCCCATCTGTGCCATCCCTCTTTTACTGAAAAACTCACCACTTCTTCCGCCCATGAATCTGCTCAGCTTCCGTAAAGCCACCCCGCTCGACCTGCCCGCCCTGCGCTGCCTGTACGATGACATTATCGACGCCATGGATGGCGCCTCTTCCCATGCTCAATGGCGCCGCGGCGGCTACCCCACAAATGCGTTCCTGCAAACAAAAGCCGCTGTAGGTGAACTGTGGGTGGCGGAGAAGAACGGAACAATGGTTGCCGCTATGGTGCTGAATGCCGAGTGCAACCCCGGCTACTCACAGGCAAATTGGCAAATAGCATGCGAACCACACGAGGTAATGGCCATTCATACCCTTGGTGTGAGCCCCCGCGTGCAGGGACAGGGAGTTGGCAAAGCCATGGTGCAGCAGGCTATCGCCATCGCTCGCCGGCAAGGCTGCAAAAGCATGAGGCTCGATGTCATCGACACCAACCCCGCCGCCGGCGACTTCTACACACGCTTAGGCTTTACCAATCATGGTCGTTACCTGCTCGATTACCCCGGCGCCGTCTGTACCCACTTCGACCTTTACGAACTCCTGCTGAAGTAAACTCACAGTAGTGTGTAAGCCTATGATATTTGAAGCATAAGCTTATGCCACCCGCTCAAGCGCGGGTTCGGATTTTTTGATATCCACCTACCTAGGGCTTGCGCCCTAGGCTACCATAAGCCACCCGCGCAAGCGCGGGTTCTTTTCAGAGGCTCGGATGGGCGGTAGTGCCGAGGTTCTGCCTACTTTAGCCACAGGGCACCGTTGAGACAGTCAAGCCCCCCCTGAGCCTCAAATATACTGAGAACAACTCTCTCAACGTTTGCGCCAAAGCGCCAATTTTTTATAAGCCCGCACTTGTGCGGGCGGCATATGGTAGACTGGGGCGCAAGCCCCAGGTTACGGATAATAAAATTAAGGAACCCGCGCTTGCGCGGGTGGCTTAAGCGCCATTTTCTCCCCTTTCGATGAATCAGAGTACTTTGGCTTGAGATGACGTCAAAACCTGCGTTTTACCATTTAATGATCACCACAAAACACATGGATAGCTATCACGCCATGTGATAGCTATCCAAAATGAATCAAATAATAACTGCAGAATTATCAGAAGCAAAGGCCGACCTGCAGACCGGTGGCAGAAGCAAAGTTCTTGTCACGGTAAGCGGCGTCCATAATCATCTGATAATAAACAGAGGTGTAAAGGTAATCGTTAATCTCGTAACGGTACATCACCTCCACAATCTTCTCGAATTCGTTCACGAGCTCAGAGGTCGGGGATTCACCACCCTTGAACAAGCCGCAGCCAATGCCCAGGTAGTCGCCGGGGCGGGAGGGAATGAGCTTAATAGTGGCCCCCACAGAAGCCTCGGCTGCGCAACGCAGGTAGTCACCGGAAGCCCAACCGGCACGAGCATAGACTTTGAGGGGGGTATTAACCTGATACTCCACGCTGCCGAAAATACCCACGGCATTGTGGTGGTGGTTGCGACCGTTGCGGCCCTCGGCGTCCTGACTGCAGAAGAAGGGGCTGAGGCGGGTCTTACCCTTACCATCGTCAAAAAGGCGGCCCCACTCGGTCACGATGGCGTAACCATTGGCCTGATCAGGGTCAAAGGGATTATGCCCCCAGCGGGTACCCATGCGGGTTACGGCACCCGTCACCCAGTTACGCCCATCAAGCTCGTACTGACCGACAACAGCCAGATTGTTGTACGGCAGCGGCAGCACGCCGGAGCTCTCAAAGTTGTCGTTGGTAAAGCGAGCGTGGTCAATACGATCAAAGTAGTTGTTGAGCTTAATCATACCGGCCGTAATGCAGCCGCGCTTGCGGGCAAAGAAGTGCTTGGCCGATATCTCGAGCAAAGCGGCATCGTGACCTTCAAAAACATCCGTATGCAAGCCGGAGCACATGCCAATGGAATTGGCATAGAAAGTAGCGGCGCGAGCAGTATCGCGATCAAGCCCCCAAGAGCCGGCAAAATCCACACGCAACCAAGTGCCACCATTGAACTCATCCTTAATAAGGCGCTGGTTCAGAATGGTGTACAGAATAGCCATGTTGGCGTTGTGGTTATAGCCGGGCATGGCATTGTCCAAAGCCCAGTAACCATATACCAAATCAAAGATAAACTGCGTACCGTACTTATCGTTGAGTGTTTTCTTAAACTCAGGGCCGCTTTCGCCGGGGGCAAACATGTTACCCTCGTATACAACATAACCCGGAGTTGCCTCATAGGCCTCTGCCGTTGTGGCAGAGGTCAACAAGCCGGCCATAGCAAGAAGAGAATAAATTACGTTTTTCATTGCAATTTCAGATGTCGCGCTGCATTCTAGCATAACATATACACTCAGACAAGAAATAAAAAAACGATTATTAAAATTACGCAGCTACTGCTTACCCCTGCCCCTCAAAATCGCCTTTCCTCCACAAAAAGCTTGACATAACTATAACTTTATGTTATATAAATCCTCGACCCCACTCTAGCTCTAACAATAAGAGCGGGCAGAACAAAGAAACAACAACGTAACAGATTATGAAGAAGTTCATCTCCATGACCGCAGTTGCCCTCTGCACGCTGGCCGCTCAGGCGCTGGCCAACGTAGAAGGCTTCTGGACAACAATTGACGACGAGACCGGTGAGGCTAAGAGCGTTGTACAAGTATACAAGTACAAGGGCAAGGTATACGGCCGCGTGGTCGAATTGCTGAAGAACAAAGGTGCTACCGCCAAGATTCCGGGTAATCCCTCCACTCTTGGTCTGGACATCATCTGGGGGTTGACTCAGGATGATGACGAGTATAATGGCGGCAAGGTGCTGGACCCCGAGAAGGGTAGCGTTTACCGCTGCTCTATGTGGCGCGACGGCGATGAGCTGAAGATGCGCGGTAAGCTCGGCATCTTCTTCCGCACGCAGACATGGAAGAAAAACACCACCTTCAAGCCGGCCAGCTCCGCTGCTCCCGTGCCCAAGATTCCCAAGGTTGACTAAAACCTACGGAGAAAAAAATCACCATGCGCCGCAGCCTGACCCGCTGCGGCTTTTTTGTTGACCGACGCGCTGCCTCAATTGGGGCTTGAAATCATCGCTCGAATGTGTAGAATAGGGGGCATGAAGACGTGCCTGGGCAGTTTGCTGCTGTTACCAACGCTGGCAGCCGTTGTGCTGACAGTGGTGTACCATGCGTCTGTCAACGGTGAGCTGCGCTTTGAGCAGAGAGATTCCAACACCGAATACATCAACACAGCGCGCTCCTACCGTCCGCCGGCAAAAAAGCAGAAGCCCAAATCCATCGTTACCCCGGCAGTACTGCCGGAGATGAAAGACGATGATTCCCCCGAAGAGTAAGCCCATGAGAATGGAACAACCCGTCATTGGTTATACTCTGGGAGACCAAGCCGGCATAGGCCCGGAGGTTATCCGAGCCGCCTTGGCACAGGCACCGACCGGGGCGGAATACCGCCTCATTGGCAGCGAAATCCCCTGCACCCCCGGGTGCCCTACCCGTCAAACAGCTCAAGCCGCGCAGGAACACCTCGAAATGGCAGCTGAAGCATTGCGCAGCGGCAGCATCGATGCCGTGGTGACAGCCCCCATCTGTAAAGAGGCACTCCACCAACTCGGCTTTGCCTACCCCGGACAGACCGAATTCTTTGCTGACCGCTTGGGAGTGAAGGATTTTGCCATGTGCCTGACCGGCAAACACCTGACGGTAGCCCTCTGTACCACCCATGTAGCCGTGGCAGATGTTCCCCGCCTGCTACGCACCGATGAAATCGTGAGGGTAGGCAGCCTGCTGACCCGTTTTCTTCAACGCACCGGCAAAGAACATCCGCGCATTGCGCTGGCCGGACTTAACCCCCACAACGGCGAAAACGGAGCCTTTGGCAACGAAGAGCAAACTCTCATTGCCCCGGCTATCAAACAACTGCGACAAACCCTGCCTCAGGCGGAATTTCACGGCCCCTGTGTACCGGATTGCGTATACCGAGATGCCGCACAGGGACTATACGACGGTATTGTAGCCCCCTACCACGACCAAGCTCTCATTCCCCTCAAACTTCTGGACTTCGACAACGCCGTCAACGCCACCATCGGCCTACCCCGTCTGCGCGTAAGCCCCGACCACGGTACCGCCTTTGGCATCGCCGGCAAAGGCATTGCCTCTGCAGCCAGCACGCTACGAGCTTTTGAAGTAGCCCTCAGCAGCGCCGCCAAGAGCTGAAGGGTAGAAAATGTGACGCAGTTACGCCCTTATATCACCGTTCCGCCATTCTGTTTTGGGCATTCCCGAGGCTAAGCTCACTCATTTTTGTTGGAGTGGACTCAATTCTTGTTTGACGCGAGGGCTTTCATGTGTTATATTGCATCAAGGAATACACGCATCATACTGTGAGCACAAAACGAGAAAAGATTACGGACCTGCGCAAACTCATCAGCGGCGGGGAGCGTCTGCCGGATTGGCTGGTGCTGTGGGGTGAGAAAAAGCTCGGTCTACACGCGCTGAATGTAGCACATGCTCACATTGAAGATGACTGGGAAGAAGGAAGTAAAGATAACTTCTTCAAGCTGGCCTGCAAATATCTGAGCTTGAATTACGACCTCACCGGGTTAGAAAATATACCTAAGGAAGGCCCATGCGTAGTGGTATGTAACCACCCGCACGGTATGTCCGACGGCTTGATGTTCGGCGACATCGTTATGAAGGTGCGCAGCGATATACGCATTGTGGTTAATGAGTTCCTGCAATGTGTGCGCGGCATGGTGCCCTACGAAATCATGGTGGATGTATATGGCGGCGAGGCAGCCAAACGAGCCAACATGGCAGGCATGCGCGAGATTCTGCGTTGGTTGAAGGGAGGGCATTGTATTCTTGTATTCCCCAGCGGCTCAGCTGCGACCTATTCCCACCGCGACCGCCGAGTAATTGATGACCCTTGGCAGGCCAACATCGCCAGCCTTATCCGCAAGACGGGAGCCACGGTTGTTCCCATGCATATTTCCGGGCGAACAGGTATCTTCTTCCAGCTGATATCCATCCTCAACAAGGGCATACGCTCCAACTTCCTCGCACGCGAAATTTTACGTGACGGCCGCATGCGCCATACCATACGTCTGGGCAAGCCAATCACCCCTGCCACTATTGCCATGACCGCAAACGACGACTCTCTCTCTGACTTCCTTCGACTGAGCAGCATGATGCTGCGTTACCCCTGCACAACAACCGCAGCGGATGCGACTCCGCGCACAATGGAGCCCATTGCAGAATCGGTGCCCGCAGATGTGCAGAAGGCTGAAATTGAAGCACTACCTGCCGATTGTCTATACGCCGAAACCACCGGCGGGTTGAAGGTATACGCCGTAGAGGCACCGCAGATTCCTAACCTGCTGCGTGAAATCGGAATTCTGCGCGAGCATACCTTCCGCGCTGTGGGCGAAGGCACCGGCAAGTCTATAGACCTCGATGATTTCGACCAAACTTACACCCACCTCATCATGTGGGATTCCAAGGCCAATCGACTGGCCGGAGCCTACCGCATGGGACGCACGGATAAGCTCATCGAAGCTCAAGGCATCAAGGGGGTATACAACTCCATGTTCTTCAAGTTCGGCGACAAGGTAACCGAAATCATGAAACATGGTCTGGAAATGGGGCGCGCCTTCATCTGCCGAGAGTACCAGCGCCACCCGGCCTCGCTCGATACGCTCTGGATGGGAATCGGCCACTACATCAACCGCCACCGCCAGTACCGCTATCTGTACGGCACCGTCAGCATTTCGAGTGAGTACACACCTGCCTCACGAGCGCTCATTCTCACATGGCTCAAGGCTCATGCCATGCAGCCCGAACTTGCAGGCGACGTGACTGCACTCAATCCGCCTGTGGGTATGGAGCTACTGAGCGAGGATGCCCGACTGGTACCCACCGCCCTGCCCGAGCTGAAGATGCTCACCGGACTGGTAGCCGATATTGAACCGGACAACAAGAGCATACCCGTGCTGTTGCGCCAATACCTGCGACTGGGCGGGAAAATGCTTTCTTTCGGTGTTGATGAAGACTTCGGCGGCACCCTCGACGGTCTGGTACTGGTCGATATGCACCACGCCCCTCAGCGTATTACCGACCGCTACTGCGGTAAGGATTACAAAAACAGCCACTAAGGGAGTTACGAAAACAGGCTCCGAGGCTCGAATGGCGAATCTCGAGCTTGTTTTTGATACCACGCGGGATTTGCCCCTCACTTTATTCCGCTCGCTGCTCGGGCTCCGGTTTGCGCAATCTGTAGGCAGCTGAATAATAAAAAAGGGTGAGGCGTATGCCTCACCCGAAAAGCAATGTAAGCTGAACAATATCAGAACTGCCAGCCCAGACCGGCGCTCACGCTGATGCCAGTCTGCTGACCTGCACGCTCGAACTCAAAGTTGGGCTCAGTCGTCATACCACGGAAGCCAACAGAACCGGTGGCATAGAGGTTCTCGGTAATGTTGTACTTGAGACCCAACTCAACAGAATAGGCCACACCAACGTCATCACCTTCCACTTTCATACCATCCGCATCACCGGCATGATCGAGAGAATCATACCAGAACCACCCCGTAGTATAACGCATCTCCGTACGTCCCCAACCGATATTGGCACCTGCATACCAGGAGAGTTTCTGAGTCAGCTGAGCAGTATAACGCATACCGGCTGTAATCGTCCAGTTGGTGATATCAGCCTTATCTACCCAAGATTGTGACCAATTATCTCCGGCATCGGAGCCGCGGCTGGCATCGGTGCCACTAGCCCAAGTACCACGCAGGGTTACAGCCCAGTTATCATTGAGCTTATAAACGCCGGTAACGTCAACGCCCCACATTTTCAGGTCGTGGAAGTCGTCATCGGCATCTTGCAGAGGAGTAATCCAAGTGCCGGCAACTTCGAGAGCAAACGGGCAAGCAGCAGGGGCTGCTACCGGAACATCTACCACCGTAATGGGTGAAGACTTCTCATCACCGGCCATAGCCGGTACTGCAAGAGCAAGTGCAATAATAATAGACTTTTTCATAATAGAATATGGTGTTAGTTTTTAACCATCCTTATCCTAACACTTTTTCTCACACATGCAAGAAAAAACTAAACTTTTCCTTAACTTTCCTTAAAATTATATTAGAGTCGCATCTAGCTAACCATCAAACTATAGCCAACTCTAACATTGCAAAAAAAACACTAAAAAAAGCCACTCATACCGAAGCATGAGTGGCTGATGAAAACGGGATAAATAAGACTTACTCCACCGTTGTGAGCTCTGCGGTCTGCTCAGCAGGAGCGGGTGCCGGCAAGTCGAGCGTAGCGGGAGCCTCGGCGGGTACCGTGGGCAGCTCGTAAGCGGCGGGGGCGTCGTCCATGTTCAGCTCTTCTGCAGCAGGAGCCTCAGCCGTGGCAGGAGCCTCAGGAGCGGCATCCAGCGCAGGAGTGGGCAGCACAGGAGTATCGGGCTGAGCAGGTGTGGCATCCGGAGCAGGAGCAGATGGCTGAAGTACTGTGCTCAAGTGAGCTGCGCTCTTGGTCAGGCCGAACTGAAGGGCAATATCAAGAGCATTGCGCCCCTCCTTATCCTTCACATTAAGCACAGACTCTACTACTGTTCCCTCCTTGGCAAGCTTGGCTTCCAGCTCAGCAATAGCCTTGAGCTGACCAAGTACAAAGTAGTGAATGGCGGCATCGTACTCCTGTGTATTTTCAGCCTCAGCAGCACCCAGCACCGTCTGCAACAGCACGGTGAGACCGCTATCCTTATCCTTTTCAATGATACCGGCGCCCATGCGCTCAGCGCGAGCTTCGCCGCTCATGCGAGCCATATCATCTGTCAGTTCAGCAAGGTTGCGGGCTGCGGGCGGGTTTGTCAACAGAGCCAAGGTAGCCTTGTATGCCACCTCACGCTCCTTAGAGAAAATCAGCGAAAAGATAAAGGTATCTCGCTTGCTGTAAGCGCCCTCACCGTTAGCCACAAGTTCGGCAGCCGTCTGGCCACCCACATTGCGAAGCTCGGTAGAAGCGCCGAGGGCAAGCAGCATGCGAACCACCTCATTATTGCCACGCATGGCAGCAAGCATGAGCGGGGTGAAGCCATTACCTTCCTGAGCATTGATGTCCAGACCGGCTTCGGCAAGCAGCAGCGTGCAGTAGGGCATACCACTCCATGCGGCCCAGTGCATGGCTGTAAAGCCATCCTTATCCTTAGCCTGTACATCGATACCGGTGCAGGAAAGGAGATTCTGCACATAGTAAAGGCGGGCAAGGTCACGGTTGAGAGCATCCTCAGGGTTGTTGTAGTTAGCATACACAGCCCACATAAGGGGCGTACGCCCCGTAGCGTCCTTTGTGTTCACAAACTGAGGGTCAGCAGCCACACCGGCGGCAAGCTCACGGAGGTACACGTTGTCGATTTCTTCGCCGGTCTTCTTATCGGTTTCCAAAGAGCCCTTACGAATGAGAGACACGAGGGAGTCTGTAACGCTGGTCTGCTCGAAGGGCTTCATGGCCAAGTTGCACAGGAAGCCGAGAGTGCCCATCACCAGAAGGAGCTTAAGCATATCCTCAATGATGCCACCCCAAGAGGTACCGGTAAAAGTCACACCGGGGAAAGCGGGGTTGTCACCGTAGTCATTCGTACCGGCTTGCGAGGGAAGCAGGAAGAATACCAGCAGGAACACATGCAGTACGACTCCGAAACCGAACAGCAGTACTTGGAACACAACCGTCAGCCACTCATGAGCAGAGCCTCCACTCAGAGCATCGCCGGTAAGCACGGCGAATACCACGGCAGCCAGCAGCTCAGCTACGATAAGCATCCAGTAGAAGAATGCACTCACGCCGGCATCGTGCAGGCGCCCGGTAGCCACCTTGCGGATGATTACCAGATAGCCCGGCAGAAGCAGCATGGAAACAATAATGGCAGGAATTGCCACTACACCCAGCATGTTGTACACGCCGGAAACTGTTAGCAAAAGCAACAGAAGATACGGCAGGAATAAGGGCCAGAACTTAGCGCGAGTCTCACGCCCGGCGTTGATTGTTGTATCAGACATGGTAAATGAGATTTTCTATGGGTTAGGCGTTCTGGGTTGCAGGTTCTTCATCCTCTTCGGCAGCCTCGGCTTCATCGGCCTTTTCGGCTGCGTCCTCCTCAGGGTGGTCAGATACGAAGCTATCCTTCGTCAGGATGATAGCCAGCGGGGAAATAACAGCCATGATGAGGTAGAGCGTCCACATCAGCTCCGGGGAATGCCAGAAGTCTATGTGACCGGAATCCATCTTGGCGGCAATACCATCGTAGCAGAAGTAGGAAACGAGCAAACCACCCACAACGCCGTTAATAGGCTTGGCAATGAACATAGGCAGAGCCGACAGCGACATGTAAGATGCCACCTTATCCTTGGGAGCTACGCGAGCCACATACTCCGAGAAGCGCGGACTGAAAAGCAACTCACCGGCAGCAAAAATGATAATCTGTGCAGCAACTGCAAAGAAGTAAGCCTGACCGATAGTCTCGATACCGGGAACAATGAAGTACCACTCCGGCGGGATAGCCAGCAGCACCATGGAGGCGGCAGAGATGGACATACCGGAAATCATGAGCTTCACCGTTGAGAAACGGTTCAGGATGGGAATAATCATGATAAGACCGGTAATGATGATGAAGGGGTTGAAAGAGTTGATGATACCCAAATCGAAGTCATCGCCGATGGTACGGGTGTAGTACTGCGGCATCACAAGGAACTGCAGGGTGAACACCAGACGCACACCAAGCGTAAGCACCAGGAACACAATCAGCTTTTGGAAGGCACGCTCGCGAGCCACCTCACCAATGAGCTGCAAGGGGCGGCGCTGAGCGGCCTCCTTCTTAGCAATACGTTCCTCGGGCACAGCGTAGTGATTTTCATCGATGAAACGGGTGAAGATGAAGGCCACAACATTACAAGCCGTACCGAAGTTGATGACCCAGAACAAGCCATCCACACCATCAAAGGCACTACGAATGGGGTCTACCACGGCGAAACCGGCCAGCAAAGCGCCGATGTTCATGAACAGATAGTAGAAATTGAAGCCTGTGGGGCGGGCACGCAGCGTGGTGAAACGGCGAATGGAGGTAGAGATGCAGGGGCTCATGAATGCCGTACCGAAAGACAGGATACCAATACCGGCAATCACGAAGTAGCGGGAAGCATCCTGACTCATCTCCAGCACCTGAGTACCGAAGTCAGAACCAAGCGCCATGATAATACGACCGCCAATCAGCAGCATGAAGCCGATAAAATAGGTGCGGCGCAAACCGATGATGTCGCAAATCGTGCCTACAGCGAACACGAACAGAGACAGGAACAGGGTGTACATACCTACCCAGAAGGGTGCGTCCGCATCGCGGAAACCGCAGTAATCCTTCAGGAAGAGGGTGAACACGATGATAAGAGAGAAATACGACAGACCATCAAAGAATTGAATAAAGTTGGTCAGCCAGAAGTCCTTGCCGCACTCGCGCAGCACTTTGAACTCTGAGAAGTATTTCACAAGCGGATTGACCTTGGGGGTCAGCTGGTTGCTTTCTTCACTCATTGTTTTGGTGTTGTGGGGTGTGTTTTCTTTATTGCAGCACAGCGCCACGGCTGGCATTGGTTGCCAGTTTACGATAGCGCTTAAGCCACTTTCCGGAAATCTCCTGCATGGTGGGTTGCCAGTTGGCGCGACGAGCGGCGATTTCTTCCTCGCTCAGCTCGGCGGTAAGAGTACGGTTCGGGATATCGATGGAGATGATATCGCCGTCCTTCAGCAGACCGATGAGACCGCCCTCAGCAGCCTCGGGGGATACGTGGCCGATACAGGCGCCGTGCGTAGCGCCGGAGAAGCGGCCATCGGTAATGAGAGCCACGCAATTGCCAAGTCCCTTACCCATAATGTAGCTGGTGGGAGCAAGCATCTCCTGCATACCGGGGCCACCCTTGGGGCCTTCGTTGCGAATGACAACCACATCACCGGCCTTCACCTTATCTGCCAGAATACCGGCGCAGGCAGCCTCCTGGCTCTCGAAAATCACAGCCGGACCACGGTGCACCATCATTTCAGGCAGCACGCCGGCCTTCTTCACGATACCGCCCTGCTCTGCCAGATTACCGAAGAGCACGGCCAGACCGCCATCCTTGGAGTAGGCGTTATCAATAGTGCGAATCACTACGGGGTCTTGAGTGGAAAGCCCCTCCATCTGCTCACCGAGCGTCTTGCCGCTCACGGTGGGCACATTGGTCTGCAAAGCACCGGGAATCTTGTTAATCTCAGCCAGCACGGTCATGATACCACCGGCACGCAACACATCGTGCATGTGGAAGCGGCTGCTGGGAGCCACCTTGCAAATATTGGGCGTGCGGCGGGAAATCTCATCAATGCGGCGCAGGTCATAGTCCAGACCGGCCTCTGCGGCGAAAGCAAGGGTGTGCAACACCGTGTTGGACGAACCACCCATGGCCATGTCGCAGGTAAAAGCGTTGTCAATAGCAGCCTCGGTAATGAGGTCACGGGGCAACGGGCCACCCTGCAGAGCCATCTCCACCGCACGGCGGGCAGCAGCTCGCCACATTTCCTTGCGCTCGTCGGACAGAGCCAGAAGCGTGCCATTACCCGGCAGAGCCAACCCCAACACCTCGCAAAGGCAATTCATGGAGTTTGCGGTGAACATACCGGAGCAGGAACCGGCACCCGGGCAAGCATTGCACTCAATGTGGTGCAGCTCATCCTCGGTAATCTTGCCGGCATTGCAGGCAGCCACAGCCTCAAACACGCTGTTGAGGTCAAGGTCCTCGCCATTGCGCCCCTTACCCACAGCCATGGGGCCACCGGAGCAGAAAATGGTGGGAATATTGCAACGCAGCGCACCCATCACCATACCGGGCACAATTTTGTCGCAGTTAGGTATGCAAATGCAGGCGTCAAAAGCGTGTGCGGAGAGCATCGTCTCCACGCTGTCGGCAATCAGCTCGCGGCTGGCCAGTGAAAACTTCATACCCTGGTGAGCCATGGCAATACCATCACACACACCAATCAGGTTAAACTCAATAGGGGTACCACCGGCCTTGCGCACCTCATCCTTAATCAGCTCAGCCACCTTGTTCAGGTGGACATGCCCCGGAATTACCTCGTTGAAGGAGTTACAGATAGCAATAAAGGGCTTTCTGATGTCTTCATCAGTCATGCCCGTGGCACGCATCAGACTGCGATGCGGAGCACGCTCGATGCCGGTTTTTGTACGATCAGATAACATAACGCGCATATTATACCACATTTTTACTCGCAAAGCGAGCATAAAATTTTTGGCGAGTCATAGCCGAGTTTTCAGATTGACACAACCCCGCCAATCTGCTAGGATGAGGGGGATATGAAGATTATCAACCTTTTTCTTGCCATGATGAGCAGCATCGGCATTGCCACAGCTCAGGAGCCGACTGTAGCCACAGCTCCTGCATCCTCTCCCATGGCCACCGCCATCGAGCAAACAACTTTCGTGACTGATGTTAAGCCCAGCACGGAGGCCAAGTACTACATGTTCCTGGCTTCTGCCAGCTGGTGCGGTCCCTGCCGTGCTGTCACTCCAAAGCTGGTACAGGAATACCCCAACATGATGGCCAATAAGGATGTTGAAGTCATTCTCCTCTCCTGCGACCGCGATGCTGCTGCTGCCAAGAAATATCTTGAGCACTACAAAGCTCCCTTTTCCGCAGTCATGTACGGTTCTCCCGAAGCTCTGAAGTTGCCCGGCTGTCCTACTGACATTCACGGCATTCCTCACATTGTTGTGGTGGACGCACACGGTAAGCTTCTGTACCGCGGCCACGGCTTGCGCTTTGCCGACTGGAAAAAGCAGGTTGAAAACGCCAGTAAAGCCCAGTAATGAGAGAGACGCTCACAGACATCCGCACCCGCCGCAGCTGCCGCAAATATCTGCCGCAGCAAGTCACCGACGATGAGCTGAACGCAGTGCTGGAAGCCGCCACCTGGACCCCAACCGGCAAGGGAATGCAAACCCCGCAGATGGTTGTTGTGCAGGATGCCGCCACCCTCAAGCAGCTCTCTGTACTGAACGGCAGCTTCATGGGCTGGGGGCCGGACAAAGACCCAATGTACGGAGCGCCGACCGCAGTATTGGTATTCACCGACACTTCCGTCCCCACCGGTCGAGACGATAGTGCGCTGATGATGGGTACCCTCATGCTTGCCGCTCATGCAGTAGGTCTGGGTTCCTGCTGGATTAACCGAGGTAAGCAGATGTTTGACTGTGAAGAAGGCCGAGAACTCATGAAGAAATGGGGCGTGGCCGACAAATACGAAGGTCTGGCCATCTGCATCCTTGGCTACCCCGCCGAAGGTGGCATTCACGAGCCGAAAGCCCGCCGCGACGACTACATCATCCGCGCCTGATACTCCACAACAAGCTACCTTTCACTACGATAGACAGGCTCCGGCCTTGTCTATCGTACTTTTTATACTCACTTCTTATCATGCAATGAGCGCAGGTAAGCCATACGCTCAGTAATACGAAGCTCCATTCCATTGGTTGTGGGATGATAGTATACGCGACCTTCGGGCAGATAGGCCTGGGGCACAAAATGCTCATCTCCGAAATCGTGGGCATACTTGTACTGGGTTTCCTCCTCTGAGACGCCGCGCAGGCGGGCAAGCTTTTTGCGGGTGGGTGTTGCCAGATGATCGGGAACAGCCAGGGTTTTGCCTTCGCGAACATCCTCAAGGGCTGCATTAATGGCAGCGTAAGCAGCATTGCTCTTAGGAGCGGTCGCCACATAAACCGCAGCGTGAGCCAAGGGAATACGAGCCTCTGGCATACCGAGCATCTCAGCAGCCTGAGCAGCTGCCAGAGCCACACGCAACGCATTAGAATCCGCCAATCCCACATCCTCGCTGGCACAGATAACAATGCGACGGGCAATGAACCGAATATCTTCACCGGCATTGAGCATGTAGGCTAACCAGTACAGAGCGGCATCTGGGTCGCTGCCACGCATCGACTTAATAAAAGCAGATATGGTATCATAATGCCCATCCCCTGCCCGATCATACTTTACCGCTTTTTTCTGAATGGACTCCTCAGCCACACTCAAATCCACATGAATGACGCCATCATTACCGACCGGGGTGGACAACACAGCAACTTCCAACGCCGTGAGAGCCTTGCGCACGTCGCCGTCAGCCTTCAACGCCAGATGAGCCAGCGCATCTTCAGCGACCTCAACAGCCAAATTCCCCAGACCACGTTCAGCATCCGTCATAGCGCGGCGCAGCAATTCCACAATATCCGAATCCTTCACCGGTTCCAGAGGGAAAATCTGAGAACGTGAAAGCATGGCGGAGTTGATGGCAAAAAACGGATTTTCGGTTGTTGCACCGATAAAACGAACCGTACCGCGTTCCAGATGAGGCAACAACACATCCTGCTGAGCTTTATTGAAACGGTGAAGCTCATCCACAAAAAGGATGGTACGCTGACCATGCAGAGCCTCGCGAGCCTTCGCCTCTGCAATTTTGTCACGTATATCGCTCACATTGGACTCCACCCCGTTGAGCATGACAAAATAGGAGCTGGTCTGGCGGGCAATAACATAAGCCAACGATGTCTTCCCCACGCCGGGCGGGCCATAGAAAATCAGAGAAGAAAAGCGATCCGTCTCGATGGCACGGCGCAGCAACTTACCCGGTGCCAACAGATGCTGCTGCCCCACCACGTCTTCCAGACGCTCGGGGCGCATGCGTGCAGCCAGCGGCATACCCAGCTGAGCTTTCTCCTGTTGCGGCGCTTCATTGCGCCCGAATGGGGTAAATAAATCCATAAGCTTGCGGGGCTATCGTACCATGAGGGGAGGCAGGCTGCAAGCAAATAAAACGGGAACTCCGTCAGAGAGTTCCCGTTGAAAAAACGATGAATTGTCGCAGAGTGATTAATCCTCGCTATCGGCGGCCTCCTCTTCTTCAGCGGCCTGAGCAGCTTCATACTTCTCTACCTCCTCCTTCCACTTAGCCACAACATAGGGGCTACCCTGGTGCAGCACCTTGCCGTCAGCGTCAACCATAATGGCGAAGGGAATTCCGGAAGCCGGGGAGAAACCGGGCAGTTTACCCACGTTCTTGGCATCCTTGTGAACAGCGGGCATCTTGCACTTGTAGCCTTCGATGTAGTTCTTCACGCCATCAGGAGACATATCCCAACCCACAAGCACGATTTCGGCGCGGCCGTCCTCACGCATCTCCTTGTACTGCTTCACGATTTCAGGCATAGCCTGCTTGCAGGGGCCACACCAGCTGGCAGACTGCAGATACACGTACACCAGAGCCTTCTGGTTATACTTACCGGAAGCACGCTTCACCTTCTTAAGAGCCTTAGCTACAGCACCGGCCTTGGCCTTCTTCTTTTTCTTATCCTTCTTCTTGCTCTTCTTGGGAGTAGCAACCTCCTCAGTCACGTCGGCAGAAAGCTCCTGAGCAGGAGCAACATAAGAGCTCATGATGCAGAGGCCCAGAGCAAGTGTCAGCATTTTAATGGCTTTCATAATGATATATCTCTGTGTTGAATGAAAAAATTGTCTATTCAGGAGAACGTACCGATTGCAAAAAATCTACGCAAAATGACTTCATTTTGTTACTTTCGCCGGGGTGAAGACGAGCGCTCTTCCAACCAGACGGCTAAGCCCTCGTTACGAAAAAGGAGCAAACCACTCGGCAACATTCCGGAACGCAATGCTTGTGCCAGAGTAGCACAGGCCTGAGCATTGCCCGCCGCAGCCAAACGATGTAACTCCAAGGCAGAGGCATATTCCCGAGGGTGTGCGGCCAGAGGGCTGGCAACATTCAGCTCCTGCAGCATGGCCAGCAGCAGCACCGGCATCATATCCGTACCGGCTGCCTCCATTGCCTGCACCCAGCGCTGAGCCGACTGTTCCTCCACCTTCGGCACATCTGCACGCGGCGGCACAACAGCCCCACCAAACACCTGCTGCTTAATGGTCTCCATCTCGCCTATATCCAGCGTAATACTCTGAGCGCAGACAGCTGAGAGACATACGCCACACACCGCGATGAACGATTCAACATTCATTTCTTGGTACGCTGCACGCGCTTACGCGAGAAGGGGTCCGTTACGTTTGTCCAGGCCTCCTGCAAACCGGAAGCCTCAAAATACGGAGTATTACGCAGGCGCTCCATCTGCGCGCTGACTTTATTCTGCTCAACAGACCAACTTTCAATTTCGGAATCAGACATCTGAATAGGCACAGCCAGTCTGCCGAAATTTGAGCTGATGGCTTTGGCTGCCTTCTCCGCAGATTTTTCGTCATTCACCTCAGCCAACATGGCCTGAGCCTCGCGCAGCGCTTCAAATTCCTTATCCAAATCAGCGTTATTCAGCCCACCTTTCTTGGCAAGCTCAATATCAGCCAGCTCAGCCTCCGCCTGTTCAATAGCCTTTTTGTCGCCACTCTTCTTAGCTTTCTTAAGCTCATCCTTAGCCTTCTTCTCAGCTTCTCTCAAAGCCTTACGCTGTTCAGCGCGAGACTTTGCCGTAGACTTATCATCAGCGGCATCAGACACGGCTGCCAAGGAAAACACAGCCATCAAGGTCAAGGTTATCAGGCGAAAGTAGCGCATAGACGTATGATTATTCCGGTTAGACACAGAGTAGCATATACACCGCCCGAAGTCAACCAACTTTTGCGTCGTTGTCAGCTATTCTGCAAGTTATTGAACTACATGCGAACGACGTATGTCCGATAAAATGAACTCAGCACCCATGAAGAACAAAAACATCACTCGCTACACGTACGAAAACACCGATTTTCAAGGCTGGAGAGTAAGCATTCAGCGCTGTGGACGCATCATTACCCGCTACTTCTCCGATTTGCAATACGGCTCAGAGGCCGAGTCGTTCCGCGAAGCCGTCCAATACCGAGACGAAGTCTTTAACGAGATGGCTAGGCACAAAAAAGACCTGCCGGAGTACATGGACTCTGAACTAGAGCACTTGCAGGAACTCCTTCGCCAAAAAGAAGCTCATGTTACTGTGCGTCCCCGGCGGGGATAACACTCTCAATCAACAGAGCTTTCAGCTCATCACAGGTAAAGAAGCCGGCGGCTGCCAAACGGCTGTACTGCGTGCTGATTTTCTGCACGCACTCAATAAGCTCCAACTTCACATCAGGCGTATTTTCAATATAGCGCCACAAAACCTCATCGGGTACTGCCCCGTTGAGAGCAGACAATGATGCGATGTTTTCACGCAGTTTGGGCAGCACAGCCGCCGCAGATGCGGCATCCGTCACATCGGACAAAAGTTCAGCCTGAGCGGCAAGCCCGTCAGCCAGCTTCTCACACAAGTCATCCTCACCAGCAGCCTGAACCACACAAGCAGTCACCCCAAACAGAGCTGTCACGATATACGAACGCATCATAAGGCGAATTCTAGTGCCACAAAGGCACAATGTCAAGCTGAAATGCAGGTGAAATCCCGCTCAAAAGATGTTTTTTCTTGGCAAATGACAAACAAGAAGGTAGAATGTCACCAGAAACAACATTCTGCGCATCTATGTCTCAGTCCATCCTCATTGTTATCCCCGCCCGCTATGCCTCCACGCGTCTGCCGGGTAAGCCCCTCGTCAAAATCGCCGGCAAGGAAATGATTCGCCGAGTGGCCGACATTGCCGAGAGCATCTGCCGCCACAATGACAACTGCCAATATGTGGTTGCTACAGATGACACCCGCATTCTTGACTTCTGCAACGGTGCCGGTATTCCGGCCGTAATGACAGCCGAGACCTGCCGCAGCGGCACAGAGCGCTGCTGGGATGCCGTCAGCCAGCAGGCCACACCGCCCGCCTTCATCATCAACCTGCAGGGCGACAATCCCCTGTGCCCCCCCTGGGTCATTCAGCAACTTATCGATGAATGGAAAGCTGCTCCTGCCGATGTCTTCACGCCCTGCATTCACTTGGATTGGAATGAGTACGATCGCCTCGTAGAAAGCAAGAAGACCACCCCCTACAGCGGTACAACTGTGCTGGTTGATAAGGATGGCTATGCCATGGCCTTCTCCAAGAGCACCATTCCGGCTATCCGCAAGCCTGAAAAGGCACGCGCCACCCTTGCCAAGAGCCCGGTACGCCGCCACGTTGGTCTGTACTCCTACACCTACTCCGCCCTCAAGAACTACTTTGAGCTGCCCGAGAGCGACTACGAAATCGGCGCAGTAGAAGGCTTGGAGCAAATGCGATTCCTCTACAACGGTCTGCGCGTCAAGATGGTGGAAGTAAACTACCGTGGCCGCAAGACCACGAGTGGTGTAGACTCCCCCGAAGACATTGAACGAGTAGAGGCTATTCTGGCTGAATACGGTGAGTATGAGCTCTGATACTACCGTCACCGAAATGAACACGCCGCAGCACCTTGCCATCATCATGGATGGCAATGGCCGCTGGGCGGAGAAGCATGGGGTTGCCCGCGCCAAAGGTCATGAACAGGGCGGACAAACCGTGCAGCGGGTCATCGATTTATGCTTGGAAAAAGGCATAAAATGGCTCACCCTTTATGCTTTTTCTACGGAGAACTGGGGGCGCTCACGCATTGAGGTTACCTACCTCATGAACATGCTTACCAAGTACCTGAAGGAGCGACTGCCGGAAATGATGGAGAAAAACGTGCGACTGCACGCCATCGGTGAGCTCTACATGTTGCCAAAATCCTGCCGGAAGCAGCTGGAAGAAAACATGGAACGCACCAAAAACAACACCGGCGTCAATGTTGTGCTGGCTATCTCTTACGGCTCACGGCAGGAAATTACGGCCGCAGCCCGCAAAATGGCCGAAATGGTGCAGCGTGGAGAGATATCCCCGGCAGACATCACCCCGGAACTCCTCAGCAACAACCTTTATACCGCCGGCATGCCCGACCCGGATTTACTCATCCGCACCTCGGGAGAAATGCGCATCTCTAACTACCTGCTCTGGCAAATCAGCTACTCAGAGCTGTGGGTAACAGATGTACTATGGCCTGATTTCGGGCGAGAGGAGCTGGACAAAGCGCTGGCTTCGTTCCACGGTCGCAATCGCCGCTTCGGCAAACGATAATTCCTGCGAGAAATAATGAAAGCCCTCTTTCTCTGTGGTCTTGCGCTCCTGCTCAGTCCTCTGGCCGAAGCGGCAGTGAAATATGCCCGCATCGTACGAGAAACACCGCAAGGGTATGAACTGCACCCACAGGCAAAGAGGGGGGATTTCAGCGAAGCTTTCCTCAATTTTTCCCCTCAGAGAGACGGTACTCCTACCGACAAAACCACTTTCGGCGCACCTCGATGGCTGGCTGTAGAGATAGATGAAAAAACTTACATCATCCGCGTGGATAATGTACCGGGAGTCCTATCCATCCACCGAGCCCAAAAACGAGGCAAGCTCTGGGTACGCACGCGAGGAGTGCGCGATATATACCACCCTCAACTCTACGAACGCCTACGCGCCGCCGGGCTCAACATTCACACGGCTGAAGAGCTCAGAAACATGAGTAAAGAAGAGCGTCAAAAGGCCCTTTCCGGCAAAGACTGCCCCATTCTGCACACAGAATGCAAAAAATAATAACATTTCTTATCGGGTAACGCAATTTGAGCTTGTAGTCTGAGCAGAACTCATGCAAAATAAGAACATGCTCAAGGCAGTTTTCTTTACATTGGGGCTGGCAGCCATCGTGGCACCGGCATTTGCAGCGGAATGGATGACGGATTTGGATGCCGCCAAGACTAAAGCCGCTACTGAGGGCAAGTCCATTCTTGCTAACTTTACCGGCTCGGATTGGTGCGGATACTGCATCCGCATGCGCAAAGATGTGCTCGAGAAACCGGAATTCGACGCTTATGCTGCCGACAAGTTTGTACTACTCGAAATTGACATTCCTCGCTTCCCGATTCCCCAAGAAGAGCGCGACCGCCGCATGGCGCTGTGCCGCGAGTTTGGTGTAACCGGCTTCCCCACTTTTCTGGTATTGAATGCAGGCGGTGAGATTCTGGGCGGTTTTAGCGGTGGGCGCCCGGATGTGAATGCCACAGCAGCCGTGCTGGATGAGGCGCTGGAGCGCGGCCAACAACTTGCCGCAGCCCGTGAACATGAAGGAGTGGAACGCGCCCTCGCCATCGCTGAAATCTACAAAGATTTCCCCAAAAATTTCAAGAGTGCAGCGGAATCGCTTCGTAATGAGATTGCCATGTACGACCCGGAGGATACGCTCGGCATTCGCGAAAGCGTAGCTGCTGATAAGCAAATGCAGGAACTCATGAACGAAGTTCGAGCCTATCACCGTAACTTCCAGAAACAGACCGAAATTTTCGAGGCATATCTGGCCAAGGCTCTTCCCGGCAATAAGGAGCGTATTTTGGAGCGCAAGCGTTCCGTAGTCGTATTCCCCTGCCTGAATGCCATGCTGCTCAACGCCCGCTCAGTTGATGACGTGTTGAAAGCTCGTGATTATGTATTGAGCGAAGCCGAAATCAGCTACCCCGAAGGTATTAAGGCAGAAATGATTAAATCTCTGCAAGAAACTTTCGCCGACCCGGAAGCGATGTTCCGCACCATTCAGGAGCGCCGCAATAACCGCCGATAATCGTTACAACCGGCAGGCGGGTTAATACCCGCCTGCTTTTTTTAGCTCTCCGGTAATGAGAACCTGGCACCTGCGCCGTGAAATCTGGCAATTACCAGTCACCGGTGGCATCATGGGTATTCTGAATGTAACCCCCGACTCCTTTTCCGACGGAGGGTTACACCATTCCGTCGATGCTGCGCTTCAACATGCCGGGCAGCTGGTACAGCAAGGCGCCCACATCATCGATGTGGGGGGAGAATCCACCCGCCCGGGTGCCGCCCCCGTTAGTGAGGAAGAAGAACTGAGGCGAATCGAACCCGTTATCCGCGCCTTACGTCAGCAGTTCCCAACCCTCCGCATTTCCATTGATACGCGCCATGCCGGGGTTGCAGCCGCCGCTCTGGCAGCCGGAGCAGATATCGTCAACGATATTTCCGGCCTGGCAGATGAAGCAATGAGGAGCTTGTGCGCTGCAACTCGCTGCGGTGTCATCCTTATGCACATGCAAGGAGAGCCCGCCACCATGCAGCAGGCTCCCTATTACAACAATGTAGTAACCGAAGTTCGTGCCTTTTTTGAGCAACGTGTCGCCCTTGCCGAAGATAGCGGCATTGCGGCGGAGAGTATCTGCCTTGATCCCGGCATTGGATTCGGCAAGACAACAGCTCACAATGTTGCGCTCATACGCGAGCTCGAATCATTACGCGTGCGAGACCTCCCGTTGATGATGGCACTCTCCCGCAAACGCTTTCTGGGCGAATTGCTGCAAGCCCCTTCTGCGGGTAAGGAAAGCCCCCTGCCCACAGTTATCATGAGCCTGCTGGCCGCAGACCGAGGCGCTGACCTGCATCGGGTGCACGATGTTGCGCCCCTGCGACAGGCCCTCGCGTTGCGCCACAGCCTGCAATAAACTCGGCTCGCCCCATACAGGAAAATTATCTTGACGTATTGCAGGCGCAATGCTAGCCTTTTGATGCTATGAATAAACGCATTAAGAGGACTCAGACTCACAAAACTCCATTTTTTGTGCAGGAGACAGACGCGGACGGACGTTACATGAAAGTCATGTACAGGGTAAAAGTCATCCCCGAATCTGAAGCCCACGCCATCCCATTACCGCCGGAGTGCAACGACTGGCTCAGCTACATCCAATGCGCGGTGCACCTCAGACAATGGATGTGTGGTAAGTGCCTGTGCCCGGCTCCCCGAGTAGGAGCTTCAGAGCTCCATGGAGTTCTGGTTCGCGAACATGAAAACCGAGATTCCCGAATTTTTGTATCGCACCTGTGCCACGAGTGTTACGAGCAACACCGCAACGGCTCAGATTTTTACCTGACACATGCTTATCTTATTCCAACCGGACTTCCCATAACCTGGCAACCTAAAGAAAAAAATTGATATACAAAAACAGCTTAATACAGAAAGCGAAAAGGAGCCTGACAGCGCAAGCTCCCGTTTTATTTCGTTTCCATTAACCAGTCCCCCTCTGCACTCACATGAATGCAGAGGGGGACTGAAAGGATTTTAACAAGTTATTATCAGGCTTCAATGACGGGCATATCGTCGTCGGTATCGTCGCCACCGTGAGCCAGAATGAACTGCAAATCGTTAAGGTCGAGACTGGAAGCAAAGCCTTCATCACCCAGCACATTGGTAACAAGCTGGTTCTTCTGGTGCTGCAGCACGCGAATCTTCTCTTCCACCGAGTCACGGGTAAGCAGACGATAAGCAATCACCTTATTCTTCTGGCCGATTCGGTGCGTACGGTCGATAGCCTGGCTTTCCACAGCCGGGTTCCACCACGGATCGTACAGAATGACGTAGGAGGCAGAGGTAAGGTTAAGACCGGCACCACCGGCTTTGAGCGAAAGCAGGAACACGCTCGGCTCCTTGGTCGTCTGGAACTTCTCAATCTCAGCCTTACGGTCCTTGGTAGCACCGGTAAGGTAATTGAAGGGGCGACTGTCAGCCTCGAGGCGAGCCTTAATGATGTCGAGCATCGAGACGAACTGGGAGAACACCAGCACCTTGTGACCTTCATCACGCAGCTGGTCCAGCAGGTAGAAGAGCGCATTGAGCTTGGCGCTGCTCTCGCCGGCGTACTTCTTGTCCACCAGACCGGGGTGACAACATATCTGGCGCAAGCGCATAAGCCCCTGCAAAATGGCAAAGGAGTTCTTCTTGACCGACTCGTCGGAATCTACGCCGAGCAAAGCCTTCTGAATACGGCGCAGCTCTGCCTTGTACAGCTGGCGCTGAATGCCCTCCATCTTGGCATATACCTCTTCTTCGGTACGGGGCGGCAGGTCTTTAGCCACCTGCTGCTTGGTACGGCGCAGCAGGAAGGGCTTAAGGCGGGCTGCCAAGCGGTTCTGGCTCTGGGAGTCCTTGCGCTTATCGAAACGCTTCTTAAAGTAGGCACGGCTTCCCAGCACACCGGGCATGGCGAAGGCCATAAGCGACCACATATCCAGCAAACGGTTTTCGATAGGAGTACCGGAGAGCACCAAACGGTTGTATGCCGTAAGCTCGCGGGCAGATTTTGCAGCCTTGGAATCAGGGTTCTTAATCTGCTGACCTTCATCAAGAATAACAGTCAACCACTTAATGGCATTGACCTGCTCACCGCACACACGCAACTGAGCATAGTTAATCACCACCATATCGTAGTTGGCGAGAATATCCTCCACCACAGCCTGCTCCTTGTTGCGAATGACCAGCACACGCACACCGGGGGCAAACTTCTCCGTTTCGCTGGCCCACACGTCCAACACAGACTTGGGACATACAATCAACACGGGAGGAATCGTCACCTTCTTACGCCCCTGCTTATTGCGACGCAGGAAGTCCTCGCGCAGCCAGAGTACATAAGTGATGGACTGAATAGTCTTACCCAGACCCATGTCGTCAGCCAAAATACCACCGAAGCCGTTTTCTGCCAAGTAGGCCAGGAAGTGGAAACCTTCAATCTGGTAGGGGCGCAGCGTAGCCTGCAGCGTGTTCGGCACATCGGGCTTCACGTCAATCTTAATCTCAGCCGTACGCTCCTTAATCTTCTGCCATGCCTTCGGGTCAAATACCTCGGCAGCACGCGGGTCTGCCAGCTGCAGGGCATGCATGCGGTGCGTCTCACCGGAGAGGTCGAAGGGATCAAGCCCCAGCTTGGTAACGGCATCTCGCTGAGCATCGTCGAGCTTAATTTCCAAGCGCATCCAGCGGCCGTCATCCATGCGCACGTAGCCACCGCGTGCGGAAACGAGGGCTCGAATCTGCTCCTTGCTCAAGGTTACACCCTCCACATCAATCACGACGCGCAGGTCAAACCAGTCAATTTCCTGATTAACGACCTCAAAGCGAATGGCAGCAGCCACGGGGTCAGCCATCAGCGACTTGAGGTTATCATCCATCTCCACCTTAATGGTGTCGGGAATTGACTTGGCCCACTCAGCAAATTTCTCAGGGAACTGCTTGGTGATACGGCTCTTAAAAGCAGTCAACGGCCCATCGTATGTGAAGTTCATTTCCTCCAGCAAGCCGGGGATGGGGTAGAGATAATCACGAATGAAGCGCAGGAGGGTACGATCCTTCACCGGCATCTGCTCCACAAGTTCCCAATCATCCTTACCCAGCCGTTCCTTACGGCGGCCGGGGTCATCCTGCGCAGTAACCTCAAGCAACACGTGCTCGGTATCTGCACTGGTAAGGCCACGCACAATCTTCATGCTGAAGGTGGGCTTCATCTCAATGTCCACCACGCGCTCCTCCATGCTGGGAGGCAGCGTTGCGCCAATCTTGCGCAGGAACTCCACACCATCCAGACTGTCAATTACCGACTTGGGAATGGAGTAGCGAGGCTCAACTTCCGTGCTCTCCAGCCAACGGGGAGGACCGGGGAATACCGTTTCGTCAGACTGGTACAGTTCCACCTGCCCCGGCAGCTGACGTACAGAGTGGGTAACGTGCACACCGGCAGCCGTCACCAACTGCAAGCCATAGCAATCGGGAACAATGGGGTCATCAATGCAAATCCACTTCAGCGGCTCTTTGACCACCTTAAAGTAGCATTCATCAAGGTTTACCAGATAGCCCTTGAGTGCCGGCTGGTGGAAAAGGCGGTTCATCACGCAGCAGGCTGCCTCCTTATCGAGGTCAAGAATAACGGTCTCCTCGCGGTCAGCATAGTCGCGAAGAACATTCAGCAGAATATCCGTCTGAGGATCTGTCTTCAATGCACCGTGCAGGAACTCAGACAACAGAGAATCCAGCTGACCGCGCTCACGAATGGGCATCCAGTCCTCTTTATCGGTATAACGGTACTCAAAACGAGCCTCGTTAATGGTCGACACCAAGCGCATGTGCATGGGGTGGCGCGGCGGCTGCGGCGGGCGTTCATTCACGCTCTGAATGCGCTCATACCACGTGCCCACTTCCTTCTCGCGCTCCCACTCGCTGATTTTACGCTGCACCTTCTCAAGGTCCGTCACCACGTTCATGAACTCCGGATAGGAGATTCGCTTCTTGGTGAAGGCATAAGCAATGTAATTCCAGAACTCCAGAATGTTACGGGGCGGCTGAGGCCAGAGGTCGAGAGCCTCATAACCGGTGATATCCCAGCGAGGATTGAGGCGCACGAGGTCGTGGTCATGAATCTCCTGCTCAATGGCAAAGCGGCGATAGCGCTTCTCCAGCTTGGTTACGAAATCAATTTCCTTCTGGTCGAGGTCACGATCAAGCTTCTCCTCCAGAACGTCAGTAAGGGGAATTTCATTCAGCTCGTTCGGGCTTTCGGGCATGCTGGTGCCACGGTACATGCGCTCAATCATCGTGGCAATAAGGCATGCGCCGGCAACATCTTCATCCTCAGCCGTAGCCGAACCAAACCAACGATTTCCCTGCAAACGAAGGCTGGTACGGAAGACTCCGTTACGAGTCTCCACTCTGCCTTGAATAAACAGGTGGTTGCCGAAAATTTGCGTAACGGCTCCATCTTTCTGGAGCTTTTCTCCTTCGTTACGCACTTCCTCTGAATAGGCATTAAGGAAGTTAAGAGTGGCGCGATCGGGATTAAGAGCGGGACTTAACATGTGACGAGCTTTCTGACGTTTGACAGCACGGTGCACAGGCATACTTCATGCCGCGTGTGCGCAGGGCGTCCATAGTTGAATAATACCATAACATGTTGAGCTTTTCAAGATTTCAAGCTCATTTTTTTTATTTTTTTTACTTTTACGGGTAAAAAGCTGTTATTTCAACATGTTCACAGCTAAAAAACAAGGATATCCGGCCATCTCAATGGAGTTGGCGTCGGTTCGGGTGCAAATCCCGGCGCTGCTCTTCCCGGTCGTCCCTGTTGCGCAAGGTATTGCGTTTTTCCCGGCGAGAAACGCGCTCCAAAGTCATCTGTCGTTTAGCGGAGCGACGTTCCAGCTCAGCAATCTCAGCATCAAGGTTAAGGAAATGTTCATAACGTTCCTGAGCCAGAGTACCGGCTTCGAGAGCGGCGCGTATGGCGCAACCGGCATCTTTGCGATGCGAACAGTCCGCAAAACGGCACTCCCCGGCGAGAGCGGCCAGGTCATCAAACTGAGCTCGAAGGCCGGCTACATCCGTCCACATCTGAATTTCACGCATACCGGGGTTATCAATGAGCACCCCACCACCGGGCAGCACCACAAGCTCGCGGGCAACAGTTGTATGGCGCCCCTTGCCGGTCACTTCGTTCACACCACCGGTTTCGAGCCATTCGTCGCCCAGCAGGGAGTTCACAAAAGTACTCTTGCCCACACCGGAGGAGCCTACCACCGTGATAGTCATCCCTTTAGGCACGCGGCGCAGATACTTGGGGTAGCCCTTCTTCCAGCGGGCTACAATAGGATACACCTCCACGCCGAGAGCAGCCACCTCATCGCAAGCCCGCTTCATTTGCTCCGCCGGCACAATATCCTCCTTGTTAATCAACACGACAGGCTTAGCGCCACATTTGTGAATGAGAGTCAGGTAGCGCTCAATTCGGCGCAGGTTATAGTCGCTGTCAGCGTCTGTCACGACCACGACCACATCAATGTTAGTACCTATCACCTGCTCTGCGCAGCTTTTACCCGGCGCTTTGCGGGAGAATCGATTGCGGCGCGGCAGCATAGCGCGGATAACAGGCAGGTCTTTCCCCTGTCCGGGGTCAACAGCTACCCAATCACCTACCGTAGGCAGGTCGGCATCGCTCACCGCATCATGCCACACCTTACCGCTGAGCACCACTTCATGGTCGCCTTTACCCTTGGCGATAACGGTAAAATTGATTTTTGTTTCGCGAATAATACGGGCGGGGTACCACTCCGGGTGCTCCAGCGCGGCAAAAGCAGCTGCGAGCTCGGCATTCCACCCGAGCATTTCCATGGTGACAGTCATGACAAGATAGTCGCGTGTTCGATAATCTGCATAGCGATATGCTCTTTGGTATCCTGCTCCAGATATATTTCATGGTCAGGGTACACCAGCACCACAGCATTCTCGCGTGAATCAAATCCTATACCGGGTTGCGAGACGTCATTTGCCACCACAAAGTCACATTGTTTACGCTCGAGCTTTCCGCGAGCATAGTCCACCAAATTCTGAGTCTCGGCAGCAAAACCAATCAACTTACCCTCAAAGCCGAAAACCGAGCGCATACTCCCCAGAATATCCGGCGTACGCTCCAATTCCAGCACCAGGCGCTCGGCGTTTTTCTTCATCTTGTGCTCGGCTACAGCTACCGGTCGGTAATCAGCTACAGCAGCACAGAGAATCGCCACATCAACACCTTTTATCATATCGCGCACAGCATCATACATCTGCTGTGCACTTTCCACATTAATGAAATCCACCCCGGCCGGCACATCCAGAGTTGTCGGCCCGGAGATTAGCAATACATCATGTCCCTCATGACGGGCAGCACCGGCCAACGCATAGCCCATACGCCCCGATGAACGGTTGGTAAGGTAACGGACCGGGTCGATAGCCTCGCGTGTCGGGCCTGCGGTGATGAGGAACTTCATGCGGAGCATTCTACCAGATATACCGCCGTTTTGCAAGCGTGATATGCTCTTGACATACCGTTTCAAATTCGTTACATTGGCAGCCCACGTCCGGTCATATGTTTTATTACGTCTCGCTTTTTGCTTTACTCATTGCTCTGTATGTCATCGTACGAGCCGTTCTCCCGCTGCGTGCACATCGAGCAGTCAAATACCTGCTCAGCTTGCTCACGCTGGCGGCGGCAGGCAAGTTCCACCTGCTGTATCTGCTTGAGGGCGAAAACTTTTTCACACCCACCTTACCTGATTGGGTGGTATGGGGCGGTTGCTGGTTATTCTGCGCGGTGGCCGGCTACGCTCTGTTGTTGCTGGCGGCAGATGTCATCCGGCTTCCGCTCTATCTGGTACTGTGGCTGACACATCGCAAACCGGCAGACACATGGCGGCAAATCAACAACAGCTTCAATCTGTCTATGCTGCTGCTCATACTTGCGTTGACAGGCTGGGGAACATGGTGCGGCATTAAGGCGCCCGAGCTTCACAGCATAAACCTGCCGATTGCAGCCATGCCAAGCGAGGCTCACCCCATTCGCCTGGTACACCTTAGTGATTTACACGCCGATAGCACCAAGGGGAGCGATTTTTACCGAGATATCGTACAGCGCGTCAATAAAGAGGCGCCCGACGTCGTGGTCATTACCGGCGATTTTGCCGATGGTACTGTAGCCGATTGCGGCGAAGCTCTTGCTCCCCTCCGCGAGTTGGATGCTCCCATGGGCGTCTACGCCGTTACCGGCAATCACGATTACTTCTGGGGAACGAACAGTTGGCTGAGCTACCTGAAATCTCTGGGGATAGAGTTTATCGACGGACGCCGCGAGTTACTGAGTGTTGAGCTGGAGGGCGGCATTCGCAAACACCTCTGCCTGATAGGCCTGCATGACCCCATAGTAAAACGCACCGGGCAGCAGCCCCCCGCGCTGAGTGAGCTGGCACCGCTACGTGAAGACAGCCAACGCAACTACCCCACCGTTCTTCTGGCACACCAGCCGCGCATCGCCACGCTTGCCTCAAATTACGACATCGACCTGCAACTGAGCGGTCACACGCACGGCGGGCAATTTCCCGGTCTGCAGCAGATTGTTGCCCACCTGAATGGCGGCTACGCCTGCGGTTACTACCGCGTTGGTGCCATGCAGCTTTATGTTTCCCCCGGCACCAGCCTGTGGACACCCGTCTGCCTGCGCCTCGGAGTTCCCTCCGAAATAACAGTCATCAACCTGTGCCCGCCCGATAAAAAGTAAGCTTTAACCGCGCAGCACCTGCAGCAGGCGAGTTACCGGCAGACCGACGATATTATCGAAATCGCCCTCAATGCTCTCGATAATGAGCTCACCATGCTCCTGAATGGCGTAGGCTCCGGCCTTATCCATCACATTCACCAACTGCATATAACGGAGCACGTCAGACTCCGTTAGCGGGCGGAAAGTCACATAGCTGATGTCGGCAAAATCCCGCCGTTCACCACCGGGCAAAATAACAGCCACAGCCGTGCACACGCAATGAGTGCGCCCTTGCAACCGCATGAGCATGCGCACAGCATCCTCCTTATCAGCCGGCTTACCCAACGGCGTACCATCGATAAACACCAGCGTATCGGCCCCCAGCACCGTAGCCTGCGGATAATCGACCGCTACAGCCTCGGCCTTGGCGGCGGCATTACGGGCACAGAGCACTTGCGGCGACAGAGAGGCATCATGCTCTTCCTCGGTATCCTTCACCACCACGGTAAAATCCACCCCCTCGCGCCGCAGCAGTTCACTACGGCGAGGCGACTGAGAAGCCAGTATCAACATAACACGTGTTACCTCTCCATGGGCGACATATTATCAAGCACGCGACGACGCACATTATCAGGCATTTCCTTAATGCTCTGAATTGTGGTCCCCTTCATACTCTCAGCAAAAGCGCGGCATGCCTCGCGGTCCTCAACCGTAAGGAATTCCAGCCCGACCATAGCACGGCCCACATGCTCACCGGAGTATTTGTAATTGAAATAGCAGAGGTTAGCATAGCGCCCCACTCCACTCATAAACTCCTGGAATGCGCCGGGACGTTCGGGGAACTCAATCACAAAGAAAACAGGATGACTCAGGTGAACGCGGTCGTAGGAAATCATGCGGAACTGCACATCTTCATCATTAGTCACATCTTCCGCGGAAAGCCCCCGCTTGGCCAAGCCCTGTTCAATTTCGGCAAACTGCGCCTCCGTACCCAGAATACCGAATACCGGATGCTGAATATCACCTTTCAAGCGGCCAAACTGCACATCCATCAGCTGCACGCCCTCGGGAATGTGGTTAAGGTACTTGATAATTTGCCCGCGTTTGGTTTCCATAGGGATGCGCAGATAACGCAGCGTGCGGTTTGTCTCGCGCACGCCACCGCGTGCAGCCACCACTCCCAGCTGGGAGAAATCCATATTGCCACCGGATAGCACCACCAAACACTTTTCGCCCGGTTTAATCTTTCCGGCGTCCCAATCCTGCAGCAAGGCCGCCAGCCCCATAGCTCCGGAGGGCTCGGGCACCACGCGCAGACCATTCCACAGGGAGCGGATAGCCTGACAAACCTCATCATTGCTTACAGTCACAAACCCATCAAGCAATTCACGGCAAAGTTCATAGGTATACTCACCTGCCACACGTACGGCAGTACCATCGCAGAACACATCCACATACGGCAATACTTTACGCTCGCCGCTATCGACGGCAAGCTTCATACTAGCCTGGTTCACCCCCTCCACGCCTATGCACTTGCAATCGGGCCAGAACTTCTTAAACCAACAGGCACACCCGGCAGCCAAACCGCCACCGCCAATTTGCAGGTACACGCGGTCAAATGAACCATGGCCACTCATCACCACTTCATCGGCCAATGTTCCCTGCCCACCCATGGTGGCAGGGTCATCATAGGGATGCACAAAGGTCAGGTTGTTAACATCTGCAAACTCATGAGCCGCGGCAGATGCAGCATCATAAGAGTCGCCGATAAGCACAATCTCCACATTATCACCGCCGTGACTCTTAACGGCATTCTGCTTTACCACCGGTGTGGAACGGGGCATGAAGATGTGAGCCTTGCACCCCAGTCGCCGAGCAGCCAGCGCCACACCCTGACCATGATTACCTGCACTTGCGGCGACCACACCGCCGGCACGCTGCTCAGGAGTAAGCTTGCACATGCAGTTGTATGCCCCTCGCCACTTATATGCCTTAATCGGACCGAGGTCCTCACGCTTGGCATATACCTCGGCATCCACCCCCGGCAGGTAAAGCCGCTGAAGGGGGGTAGGCTCACCCACAGCATACACACGCTGGCGAGCCTGCAGAATCTCCTCGAACAACTGATCTTTGAGTGTGCTCATAATTGTACGCGCCCATTTTACACCGAAACCGAGCCCTTAGCAAGAGAGTATTTTGCGTTTTCACTGACAGTAGAGCAACCACACGCGATTTTGAGAAGCTGAGTACCACATACTCATACTTACCCCCTGCGGCAGATAACGGTTACTCACCAATCGGGCATCGGCGGGACGGCTCCACCAATCAGGCGGCGTCATGTTCGACAAGGCATTATACTGCGCCACATTGCGTGGTTGACCGCCTTTCCCGGCCACCCACTTTTTCAGAGAGGCCTCGCAGCCTGGCGGCACATCAAAACGCCATGCCCGTTCCCCTACCTGCCAATGCGCATAGGAGGCTCTGTAGATATGAGAGGCGAAGGAAGGGACCTGTTCCCTATCGTATTCATCCAGCTGCGCATATGCTACCGGAACTACAGCCACATGTTCATCATCCTTCGCCAACCAACAGGCAAAGAGTACAAACGGTAGAGCCAATACCACCGGGAGTAACAGCAAGCAAACTTTTTTCATTTGGTGTGATAACGGGCTATAATTTCACCACTTTCAGGGCTTAGCAGGTAATGCCCCTCTCCCCCCAAAAAACGCGGCGGCAGATTGCAGATTGTGATGCTGACATACACCGGCTCATCAAGAGGCTTGCGCAGCCAGCGAACAAAAGGGCTGTTGCGCACTTCCTCCAGCGTTACATATTCATAGCGCACACGCACATCTTTGCGAAAAGGGCGCTCTTTGAGGTATGTCTCTTTATAGTCAGCCATACATTTGGCTACCAAGGGTGATGTTTCCTCGACTACCTTCTGAGGAGTTGCGCTTACAATCGACAAGGTGCCGACGGCAACACAGAGTACCGGACCTGCTATTTTCTTTAACATTCTATTATATAGACGCAGCAAAGCACACTTTTATTGCAAAAAAATTACATTTTATCCGAGCGAGTCAATAAAAACATATTTTACATGGGGCGGTGTGGTACTTTTAACTTGAAAAGCGAGATAAAGGGCGTTAGTATACAGGGTGATGAAAATTCATTTTTGCGGAGCAGCTGAAACAACGACGGGCTCCCAGCATTTGCTGGAAGTGAACGGCAAGCGCATACTCTTGGATTGCGGCATGTACCAAGGGCACCGAGAGGATCAATTACGCATTAACCGCGAGTTCCCCTATTTTGACCCCAAAAGTATTGATTGCGTAGTGTTATCACATGCCCACATCGACCACTCCGGCAACCTGCCCAATCTGGTAAAGAGAGGTTTCCGTGGTTTCGTGTACACCACGTACGGCACGCGCGACTTGTGCTCCATCATGCTGGCAGACGCAGCTCGCATTCAGGAAAGCGACTGCAAATTCCTCAATAAAATGGATCGTCGCAAAGGCGGTGCCGGTGCGGTAGCCACCCCCATATACACGGAGCAGGATGCGGAAGCCGCCATGCGCCGCTTCCTGACCATCGGCTACCACATGCCCATCCCCATTGCCGATGGCGTCACCCTCACTTTCTACGATGCCGGGCATATTCTGGGTGCCGCCCAAGTGGTACTGGATATTGACGACAAAGAGGATGGAGAACACAAGCGCCTACTCTTCTCCGGCGACGTGGGACGAGGCGACAATGAACTGCTGCGCGACCCGGAAGCCGTACCGGATGTTGACATCATGCTGATGGAAAGCACCTATGGTGGCCGCTTCCACGAAGTTCCGGCGCAGGATGCAGAGCTCTTCATCTCCACCATCCGCAAGGCCATGAAGCGGGGCGGTAACGTGTACATCCCGGCTTTTGCCGTAGAACGCACGCAGCAATTGCTCTACCTGCTCAATCGTGCCTACCGTGAGGGTAAACTTCCCAATTACCCCGTGTATGTTGACAGTCCCATGGCGGTAAGCGCCACAGAAATTTTCCGCATTCACCCTGAATGCTTTAATCAGGACGTTTACAATTTCCTCTTCACCGAACGCGACCCCTTCGGGTTCGAACAGCTGCACATGGTACGCACTGTTACAGAGTCGCAAAGACTCAACAATCTGCGCGAACAAGCCATCATCATCTCTGCCTCAGGCATGTGCGAAGCGGGGCGCATTCTGCACCACCTGAAAAACGGCATCAGTCGCGACAAAAATACAATTCTCTTCGTGGGGTACTGCGCCGCCAATACACTCGGCCGCCGCATCATGGACGGAGCATTGCAGGTGCGAATCCTCGGCGATGAATATCCGGTTCGCGCCAAAGTACTCGCGCTGGACTCATTCTCAGGCCATGCCGACCACAATGAGTTGCTGGGCTACTTCAAGCGCACCGGCGGCAGCAAGAAAAAGGTATATCTGGTACATGGCGAAAAGGAATGTACGTCTGCCCTCAAATCAGCACTCAACAAGATACACGAAGGGGAGGTTCATGTAGCTCACCTCGACACCACCATCACCTGCTGAGACAGCGAGCGATTGAGGGACACAGAAATATGAGGAAAAATCGGGCACCTGTTTTCAAAATGCTTTTTCCGTCTTGCGAAACCGCAGGGCTTGTGGTAGTATAGCAGCCATGAGGAGAGCATGCTGTAAAATGAGTCTGGCACTGATTGCCATCAGTCTGCTGGTCGGTTGCGATGGCGCCGGCAGCAGAGGCAGCGCTACAGAAGAAGCCGCCCTTCAGTTCCATGAATTGCAGGCAGAGGTGGAGGCGCTGACGCTCTCCGATTGGATGGCCGAAGCTGCGCCGGAGGAAATGCTCGATGTTGTACAAAAATTCATAGAAAGCGCCGACCCGACATACCTTTCCGCCACCAATAAATACAACATGCTGCATTTGGCATGCATGCTGAAAAAGCCTGAGCTGGCACGTTGTCTGCTGCTGGACGGAGCGAACCCGAACACTCCCACCATGATTGAAGGGAGTGCAGCAGAGACCCCGCTTCTTTTTGCCATCGCAACAGATTACACGCCGGAAGTTTCGGCAGAAGTCATCAATAATCTTATTGACGTGCTGGTTGCCGGCGGAGCCACGCTGGCAACCCCCGGCTCGGTTGAAAGCAGCATAACATACAATGCCTGCCTTACTTGTGCTCACGAGGCTGTGTATGACCACCTGCTCAACATTGGTGTCCCTCGTACCGGCAATGAAACCGCCGAAGCCGCTTACCGCGGGTGGGTAAACACGCTCACTCGCCTTATTCGCGAAGAAGGAGGTCTGACGGAGGCGCATTATCCGCTGCTGACTCTGGTAGCCCGCATGAGCGGTGGCTACTTCCCCGGCGACCACCTTGCCTGTGCCCGTTATCTTGTAGAACAGGGCACCCCGGTAGATAGTGTTGACGAAGCAGGACGTACTGCACTCTTCTGCCTGGCTGCATCATTACCATCACTTAAGGAAAGCGGAACAGCAGAGGCCGCGGTCGAGTTGGCGGATTGGTTGCTGCAACAGGGGGCGAATGCTTACCTGAGAGCAGAAAAAGATGAAGAATACCCGGGATTCTGCGCTTACGACCTTCTGGCGGCTCAGCCTGATGTGTTGCAAAGCCTGCGAGATAAGGGGCACAAACTGGAGGCACCGCCTGTGGAGATTCGTCAGGGAGAACATCTGGCGGCAGACGTCTGCCGCGCCTCCATGATGCACACTCCGGCAGAAGTGATAGCCCCCTACTTCGACACAATTGCACTATTGCTCAATCCTTCAACAGAGCTCCGCGAACAGGAAATTTATACCGATGCCCTAAAAAATGCTATCTACCTCATGGCTAGTGTGGATGCCGCGAAAACCTCGCAAATCGTGGCTGCAATGCCCCTCTGGAATGACGAGCAGGCCTTAAAGCCTCATAACCACTCGATGACGGCGCTAGTGTATGCGCTGCAAGACACGCCTACGGTCGTATTGCCGACCGAGTTGTTGCTCACCAAAGCAGAGCAGATGCTCGCCAACGGAGAACACGAAAATGCTGCCTCACTCATAGAGTTACTTGGCAGGAGCAATGACTGCGATGAATTGATTGACAAGCTCAGTACGGATAGCCGCCTACCCATACAAGCCGGAGCATGGGGAGCAAAACTCTACAAAGCCGGATTGCCCTCTGCCTGCGATGGTTCCGTTGCCTCTTGGTTAGCAAGCAATAACCGCCGGGCAGATACACCGGCATTGCAGAAAGCCCTGTTGCTGACCTCCATCGAAGATTTGTGGTACGGTAACATGAGCAAAGAGCAGATCAGCGAGTTTATCACAGCTATCCGAGAGCTGGGAGCCACTCAGGCCGCAGACATGTACCAGGCCATCGCCTCCAATCTCAGCAATCCTGACGAGCTGGATAATCTGATGAACACTCAGGACACCTGGACCTACGAGCTCGAAATAGCAACAGCCAAGTTTATGCTGCAACACGCAGCGGAATTACTTCCCTCCGTACCTGCGGCTACTCAGGCAGAACAATCGATGTAAATCATGCGCCTTACACTCACAGCGTCTTTCCTATGCATTTGCAGCACCATCGCCTCGGGCAATACCCCCGAGGAGCCCGTGAGTGCCGCAATAACAACACCGGCTGTGTATTCTTTGCTGGACGTCACCTCCGGCTTTGACGGTGCTGAATCTCTCGAGCTATTGCGCCGTCAATTAAAAGAAGGAGCAGATGTCCACGAAAAAGACAGTAAGGGAGCGACCCCGCTTCTTCATCTCTGCCGCCCGCTGGAGATGGACTATCGCTATACCACCGACCCTCATTTTGCCGGGGCTGTTGATGACGCCATTATCGCTCTTCTGCAGCAAGGCGCCGATATCTTGCACGAGGATAATCAAGGCTGTAACGCGCTCTATTTCCTGCAAAGCAAACCGGAGCTGCTCAAAAAGCTGAATGATGCAGGGCTTGTACCCAAGGAGCTTGCTGTACGCATACCTTACGACACCGCAGCATTCTATCGTTACATACAAAAGCGCACTCAGCAGGCAGCCCGCACCTCACACGAGGCCAGCAGAGAATACCTCATCCGCAAATATTGCGCACCGGCGTACGACCGTGCCGAAAACAGACTGAACCAGATTATCAGCGAAACCGGCGTGAGAAAAAAATCCATGCCCGGTGTCAAAGTCGTGCTGCTGCTGGATTTCATGCGACTGGCTGACCGTGAACGAGCCAAAGAGTACGTACACAACCTGCACTACTGGAAGCATGGTGAGCATTTTCTTGAAGAAATCCCCTCCTATGTGCTGGATGCACTCAACCTGCTGGAGTGGGAGGTGGATGGCCAAGACCTGCGAAAAGCCCTCCAAAAGCTGGATACCATGTTACCCAGTTCACCGGATGAAATGATTGACTGCGATGCCGCACGTCCCATGGGGCAGTTGCTCGAAATGCTCGAGCGCAATGAAGGCGACCAAGTTCTACCACTCATCGACAAGTACACCAAATGCAACGAAGCGAACCTCGCCTACATGGCTTACAGGTTATTGCTTAAGAGACGGGGACTTCCCACCCCCACTCCGGATGCCCTCGCAGCCTGCCTTGCTAATAAAAATGGAGAGGAGTCTCCTACCCTGCGGCGCCTGTACGAATGTGCTGTGGTTGACCATGCGCTGCGCAACGGCGACACCGAAGGGGTAGATGCAGCCATGCTGCGACGCGTGCAAACTGAGTTCAAAAAGCTTAAACTTGCCCGCCATGCCGATATCGCCGGGCGTCTACTGCAAGGAAAAGAGCTTACCACAGATTCCTATATCATTCAGGCAGCTCACCACAGTTACATTGAACTGCCTCCTCCCAGTCCGCGCATCATTATGGCCATCCACATACTGGAACACCCTGAGCTCTTTACCGGGCTGAACACCGAGCAAAAATGATACGCACCCCCATCAGAGTTGTGCTGGAGGCCTCATGGGTGCCCCATACCCTCTGTTGCCTGCTGGCATTGCTGAGTTGTGTTCCCCTGCTCTGGCCCGATTTAGTCGAGCCGGAACTACAAATTGCCGTCAAAAGCTACGCCGGAGCCCTCATTCTCGCTTCGTTGGTTGGTTCGGCCATTCTGGTTGTTGCCAGTTGTGTACATTTTTTCCTGAAGCTCAATAATCTGAAAGCCCTCTGGCAGGTCTGCACCTGGGGGATTCAATGGGGGATAGCAGCCCTCATTTTTGCGCAGATGGCTATTGAGGCCGATGTAAGTTCCCCCTTTGAGCAAGAGGCGTCTCACCACCCCATTCAGAACACGGATACCCTGCACATCCCCTCCGAAAAACTCACCGGCCCCACATCTCTGACCATCGCCATTGACCCGACCAATTACGGAGCGGAGGTTATAGAAGAGACACCCAACCTCATTCAACTGGAGCAGGAACACGAAGAGCTGCTTTCAACCTACCTGAGCCAATCGCCCCGCTGGGCGCATGCCACCCAAACTGACACCTTCTACACAAAACCCGGCCATGTTGTGCTGCTGCCGCCGGCAACAGGCGGCATCCCCGGGGCTGTACATGCCATCTTCCGCACCGTGGCAGAGGGTGAAGCTTTGCCCGCTGGCTTTGTGCAGGCTGCCCCCGGCACCCCATTTCCTCAGGCTGAAGAAGGTCAGGAAGGTGTGCCCGATATAGCCCTGCAACTTTCGGGCAAGCACCAGCTGCTACTAGCCTGGCGCGGCACAAAACACAGAGAAACAGCCTGTAAGGCGCTCAATGCAGCCATCGCAGCCATCGATACTCGCATGCAAGGGTTGCTCGATTCCCCCACACCTGAAACCCTACAACGCCTCTGTGAGGGGAAACGCAGCATATTGGGCAACAACCCGGAACTGAGAGTCTGTGAGCCGGTCGGCCAATACGGCGTATATCAGGCAGAAGTATATGCCAACCCCGGCAGAGAAGGCACGATGTTGCTGGCCATCCGCGACATGCAGTCTGAGGACAAAACCATTCTGCGCCTCTTCTCCTTCCCCGCCCAATACTCTGATAACCCTAATGAGCTTTTCCGGCACGACATCCCCGGAGCCAGCGCCCGATGGACCCGCGATGCAGCCGTCAGCGATGTCGATACTATCTTCCCCCACGGTGCGCCGTATTTTGCCATCAAAGCGGGGGAATCTCACCAATATTTCGGCGTGACGTTTGAAGTTCAGTTCTCACCAAAAGGCACCAGCGGCAAAGAAGCCGATGTTCTTCTGCGCCGCAATTACAAGGTACAGGCCTACGAAGCTACCCCCGAACAATAACTTTGAAGCATAATTCGCCCGACTGGCAGAAAAAGTGCTTTACAATTTCGTAATAATGAGGCATCCTTGCCCGCGTCTATGTCTTTCTCAGAACTCGGAATTTGCCCGGAAATTTTAGAAGCTATCGAAGTGTTAGGCTTCGATACCCCCTCGCCCATTCAACAGCAGGCTATTCCGCCCGCACTCGAAGGGCACGATATCGTGGGGCTCTCCCATACAGGCTCCGGCAAAACACTAGCCTTCTCCATACCGGCACTCGAGAACATAGATCCTGCGCTGCGTAGTGTGCAGGTACTCTGCCTAGCTCCCACCCGAGAATTAGCTGTTCAGATTTGCCGAGAGGTAGACAAGCTGGCACTCTTCCTCGATGGCGTCTCGGCCGTTCCGATTTACGGCGGAGCTTCCTTCGGCCCGCAATTGGCGGCACTGCAGCGCGGCGTGCAGTTTGTAGTCGGTACCCCCGGCCGCGTAATCGACCTCATGGAGCAAGGGGAACTCCCCACCGAGAATATCACGACCCTCATTCTCGACGAGGCCGACGAAATGCTCGACATGGGCTTTCAGGAAGACATCGACCGTGTGGTTTCTCTGCTCCCCGCAGAGCGGCAGACTCTGTTCTTCTCGGCCACGATGTCTCCGGCCATCCGTGCGCTGATTAACCGACTTTCCGAAAACCCGCTCGAAATCACCATTGAGCGACCGGTACTGACCGTCCCCACCTGCGAGCAGAGTGTATATGAGGTGGTGTTCTCCTCTCGTATTGAAGTTCTCAGCCGCCTCATCGAAATGGGGCGTATGAAGCGCGGCCTTGTGTTTGCCAATACCAAACGCGTAGTGGATGACGTGGTGGACGGTTTGCTGGCTCGCGGTTACTCTGTAGATCGCCTGCATGGCGACATGCCCCAGACGCTGCGCGAGCGCGTGATGGATTCTTTCCGCCGAGGCAACCTCAATGTGCTGGTTGCCACCGACATCGCAGCACGAGGGCTGGACATTGATGATGTGGACATTGTGGTAAACTTTGAGTTACCGCGCGATCCTGAGGACTATGTACACCGCATTGGTCGCACCGCACGCGCCGGCCGCAAGGGCAAGGCTGTCACCTTCATCGGTCGTCGTGATTTCTCGCTGCTGGGCCGCATTGAGCGCTTCATCGGCACGCGCATGAACCGCGAAAAAGTAATGACCGCCAGCCAAGTGGAAGAGGCTCGAGTGGAAGCTCTGGTAGATGACATTCTCGAGGCAGCCACCAAGGCACCGGAACTGCCGGAAGCTCTGCAGGACATTGAAATGCCCGCAGAACAACTCATGGCCGCCATGTTCAATCTGCTGGTAGCAAAGGGCAGTTGCGAATTGCAGGCTATACCGGAAGACCGTCCCAGCCGCTATTCCAAGCGAGAGAGCACCGAAGCGAGCGCTATGCCCGCTGCGGAAAAGGGTAACGACTGGAGCAGCCTGAAAGAAAGCACCACTCTCTTCATGAATGGCGGCAAGCTCATCGGCATTCGCCCGAAGGACATCGCCGGCCTCATGTACAACGAAGGCGGTGCCCCCAAGGGCTCCGTTGGTGACATTCGCATCTTCCTCAAACACTCCCTCATTGAAGTCAGCCCGGAGATTGCTCCGCAGGTTATCGAGAAACTCTCCACCTGCTCCATCTGCGGCTACGAGGTAAATGTACGCGAGGATAAAGGCAAGCCTGAAGGCGACAACCGCCCCGCCGTGCATGTGCGCGACCGCCGCAGCAATGGCGGTGAATCCTACCCCGGCCGCGAGAACTTCCGCCGCGAAAAAGGCAACCGTTTTGAACGTGCCGAGCGCTTCAACAATCGCAAGGGTGACCGCTTTGAGCGTTCTGACCGCCGTGAGAACAAAGGCGACCGTTATGAGCGACGTGACCGCCGCGACCGCGACGAAGAGCGCACGCCCTTCTTCTCCCGCTTCTCCAAAAAGCCCCGCCGTTGATGTCCATGACTGAACAGCAGGCTGAGCAACTGGCTTTGGAGTACTTCCACAAGGGCTACAATTGCTCCCAGTCAGTTTTTGCCGCCTGTGCCTCTGAAGTGGGGTTGAACGAAGAGCAGGCTTTGCGACTTGCGGCCGGCTTTGGTGCCGGAGTGGGGCGCATGCGCGGCATGTGCGGTGCTTTCAGCGGGCTCACGTTGGTGGCAGGCCATTGTCAGGGCAATCTTACCGGCCGGCCGGAAGATAAAGAAGTCATTTTCGCCCTCGTTCGCCAACTGGCAGAGGAGTTCAAGGCCGAGTTCGGCACGTTAACCTGCCGTGAATTGCTGCACTTAGACGAACATACCCGCGAAGGAGCACGCCCGAATGATCGCACTCAGGCATATTATGATGCCCGCCCCTGCGAGCGCTGTGTCGCCTTCTGTGCAGCCCGTGCAGCGGAGCTTTTGTCCGCTCGCTGATTTCCCTTCCCTTTAAAAATATCCCCCTCAGCCGAACATTCGGCAGAGGGGGATTCTTTTCAAGCTTTTGACTATTTACACTCAACGGCGGCGGAACATACCGCCGAAGCCGCCCATGCTGCCCATACCGGGCATCTTGGGCTTCTTGCTGCCACCCATCAGGGCCGAGAGGTCTGGCATACCGCCCCCCATCATCGAGGAGAGGTCGGGCATATCGCCCCCCTGAGCCATGGCAGACATATCGGGCATACCACCGCCCTTCATCTTGCCCATAGCCTTCATAAGGCCGCCCATCTTACCTTTACCGCCCATCATTTCCTTCATCTGTTTGAAGTTTTTGATAAATCGGTTCACCTCAATTTCGCTCACACCGGAGCCCTTGGCAATACGTCGACGGCGGGATGGGATAAGCAACTTATAGTTAGCACGTTCAGCGGGGGTCATCGAGAGCACGATGGCCTCCATACGCTTCATCTTCTTGGGGTCGAGAGCCCCTTCCGGCAACTGCTTACGAATCTTGCTGAAACCGGGCAGCAGCCCCAACAGCCCCTCCAGCGGGCCAAGGCTCTGCATCATGCGCATCTGAGAAAGGAAATCGTTGAAATTGAACTCACCGCTCATCATACGAGTCATGGAGTTCATAGCCGATTCTTGGTCAATCTTCTCGGCGGCCTTCTCCACCAGACCCACAATGTCACCCATGCCCAGAATGCGGTCTGCCATGCGCACGGGAACAAAGGGGCCGAACATGTCGAGCTTCTCGCCCTCACCCACAAACTTAATGGGCTTACCGGTCACGGCACGCATAGAAAGAGCAGCACCACCGCGGGCATCGCCATCGAGCTTGGTGAGGATGATACCGGTCAGTCCCACCGCCTGATCGAAGGCCTGAGCCACGCGCACAGCCTGCTGACCGGTAGCGGCATCTGCCACCAGCAAGGCCTCCTGAGCCTCCAGGAACTTAGCCAAACGGCGCAGCTCGTCCACCAGCGCTTCATCCACCTCCTGACGGCCGGCTGTATCGAAAATAATCACGTCGTGCTCCTGCGTAGCGGCCCACTTCAGGGCATCCTTCGCCACACGAATCACATCTTTCTCGCTTGCAGAAGGCGTGTACACAGGCACCTCAATCTGGCGAGCCAGAGTTGCCAGCTGGTCAATAGCTGCAGGGCGAATAAGGTCGCAGGCCACCAACAGGGGCTTACGGCCCTCAGCCTTCAGGCGGCGAGCCAGCTTGGCACTGGTGGTTGTCTTACCGGCACCGTTCAAACCCACCACAAGAATGCGGGCGGGCGGCGTAAGATTCAGCTCAGCAGCCTCGCCACCCAGCAACTCAGCCAATTGGTCACGGAAAATCTTTACAATCTGCTCACCGGGCTTTACGGTTTTCAGCACCGCAACACCCATAGCCTGTTCCTTTACATGAGCAATAAACTCACGGGCAACGCTGTACTCCACGTCAGCATCCAACAGAGCCATGCGAATTTCGCGCATGGCGTCGGCTATGTTCGACTCTGAGATTTTACTCAGGCCGCGCAGTTTACGGAAAGTGTCATCCAGCTTATCGGAAAGGAGCGAAAACATACCGGCAAACTACCACAAAAAGCCCTCTATGTCAAGCAACCCGCGCGACAGTAATATAAAATTAGAGAACGGATAAGGCGCGGATATCAAGACATTGTATATCCGCGCCTATCAGTCCGCTCTTAACAATGAACGGCCTCGTACTACAGCGAGGTTAATCCCACTGGTTATTAAGAGATTTCGTTTGCTTACGCACCTCCATATTACGCTCAGTCTTACCGGAGATGGTGGGAGGGGTATCTGTCACCATGTGCATATCCAGAATCTCGACCGTATTCTGCCCCTGCTTCAGGAACTCACCGGGGCAATACAGGCGCTCCTGCGGCCCGATGTGCCAATAACGCCCCAGCAGGTGCCCATTTACCCACACATAGCCCTTCTGCCAGCCGGTCATGTCGAGGAAAGTATCCTTCGGAGCCTCCCCGAGCTGAACCGAGGCGCGATAAAGAGCCCCCTGTTCACGATAACGGGCGTGGCCGGTTTTCTTAACGGGCGCAGGCACCGAGGTCAGCGGCATGCGCTGCACACGCCAGTTCTGCACTGCACTATCGCCCAGCATCACCTTGCCTACAAGCCCCTTGCGATCTTTCTCCAGATAGGAGCAGAAGTTCACATGCCCGAAGGTATCCACCACAAGCTTCAGCAGCTCCGGCTGCTTACGCTCAGGCAGCTGAATGCGAGTTTGCCCCTTGCTGCGATCCAATGTCCCCACATAAGAATCACCCACATACACCAGCGCATAGTCATGAGCCCGGCAACTCAGCCACGCTGCTCCGCCAGCGGGAATGACTGCGGTATAAATACCAATGCCCTGATTCTGCCCCAAGCTCTCCAAAGTGGGAGGAGTCACATAGTCCTTCTCTTCACGAATGGTTGTGAGCGCATGAAAATCAGCCACTCGCGTCGGACGGAATGCCGGCACCTCCATAGCCGCCGGCTGCTCAGGCTCAGGCAACTGAAGCTCCTCAGGCAGGGCGGCTCTGATGATATCGCGATACTCGAAATACTCCTTGGTGAGGTTGCCGTTTTCGCCTACCGGAGAGCCATAATCATAACTGGTGAGGTCGGGCTGAAAGGCCTCGCCATTCTCATTGCTATTAGCACCGGCGGTCAACCCGAAGTTCGTGCCGCCATGGTACACAAAGAGATTGAACGAGACACCATCACGCATATACCAGCGCACGGAATTGAGCGTGTTGCGGCTGGGCGTCCAGTTACCTTCACCCCAATGGCGCAGCCAGCCGGGGTACGTTTCGCTGGAGAATACCGGTACCCCCGGGGCAATGCGCAAAGCATTCTTCATTTGCCAGGCATTGTCAGCAGGGTCCAGACCAACCGCTACACCCTTGGGTACAAAGCGCAAGTGATGATTAGAAGAGCCCTCGGAGAGGTAGAACGGGCCTGCCCCCTTCTTCGTCCAGAAATCCTTAAGCCATTCTATGTAAGCCATCTCATCATGTGAGCTCTTATAGCTTCCATATTCATTCTCAAGCTGCACCATGAGAATAGGCCCGCCATTACGACTCAGCCGGGGTACAGCCACCTCTGCCATCTTCTCCAGATAGCGGGTCTGAGCCTCCATGAATTGTGCATTACCGGTATAGCGCAAGGGAGTTACTTCGTCCTTCAGCAGGTAGGCGGGCAAGCCGCCAAGGTCCCATTCGCCACATACATAGGGACCGGGGCGGAACAACACCCACATACCTTCCTCGGCACACAGGTCGATGAAGGCGCCAATATCATTGCGCCCGCTGAAATCCCAGCTACCATCCTCCCGCTCCAGAGCATTCCAGAACACATAGAAGGCAATGGTATTCAGCCCCATAGCCTTGGCCGCGCGAATGCGATGGCGCCAGTGGGTACGCGGCACACGCTGCGGATGAATTTCGCCGGAGCGAATCTGAAATGGCTTACCATCAAGCAAGAATTCTCGACCGCCATCCCCGCCGAATGCGAACTCGGCGGCTTTACCGGCCTGCGGTTTCTGCAGGTTTTTCATTGCCTCAGGCCCGGCCCAGGCCATGGCAGCCAAGGCAAATACAGCAATCGCAGCATTCAATAGCTTCATGCTGTATCCTATAACAGATTAGCCCCGAGATGTCGAGCAGAAAAAAGCCGTAATCAGATATTCTGAACAATCAGCGAGTGGCAACCGAGGCGGCCTCCTGCTGCGGCGAGGAAAGATACTCCTTTTCCTTCAGGAAACGCAGAGTAGCCGTTTTACCGTTCAGCTCTGCATATTGCATAGCATACTCCAAATCAGAGGAATCACGCACAATTCGGTTAAGCATGGCACGGCAATCATTCTTCACGGCGTACTCAATAGCGGGAGTGCGCTCCATCATGGGATTCTCGGCGATAATCTGCAGCGCGAGCTCAGCATTCTGAGCCTGCACAGCCTCCACCAGAGCGACGGGCAGCTGCTGCGGGGTACGGTGCATGTACAGATACCCGGCATAGGTAGCCCCGGCTATGCAGAGCACATTGAGAATACCCAACAGGTAGCCGTTGCCGGATGATACCGGCTCCTTAGTCGTGGTACGAATGGAGCCCCACACTAGGTTAAACAGCCACACAAAAGCAAAGGCGCAGCCTAAACGCCCCAGGAAGGATACTTTCTCTCCGTCCTGCTTGCGCCCGCCGAATATCACCCACACCCCGCCCAATACAACGAGAATGGAAAAAATCTGACTGAGAGAATCAACAAACAGACGCCCGAAAGCAGCAAAGGAAACCCCGAAAATACCGGCCTGCGGATTGCAGCGGCGCACCATGATAAATGAGAGAATGAGCGCGAGCACCACAGAGCCGCCGGAAAGCCATAACTTCTCCTGCATGAAAGGCAGCAAATCATCGCCACGGCAACCCATGAGTGCCAGAGAAGCCACGCCCAGCCAAGCCGCCAGAGCAATCGGCACCGACAGGTACACATCGCCCATGCCGTAGTGCAGGTCAACTTTCTGAGCGCTGGCAGTCAACAGACCGATAAAGCCCAACACACCCAGAATGGCCGCCAGCACCCCCACCGTTCCCAGAAAATCCACCGACGGCAGCGGCTCAGCGGCTGTAGCGGCAAAAGCCTGCGTACCGGTCAACAACAACAGCATCATCCACTTCATATTCATGCTATCTCGATATTATTTTCCCCCGCGGCCGAACAGCTTGCCGATTTTGGAGAAGCTGAACGTCTTGCCTATACTGAAGCCACCAATGCTCTTATTGAGACGAACCCCGCTTTTGCTGACGGTGGCACGCCCGACCGAGCTCTTGCCAAAGCTCAGCGAAAGTCCCGAACGACTGATATTCAGGTAAAGAATACCGGGGATAATCGGTATTCTGTGGTACAACGGGGCGGTGCGATTGTAGGAGCGGGTTCTTCTGGCCATGACTGACAGAGAGTATACTACCTCTCACATTCAGAGTCAAGCATGTATATTTTTTTGAACACGCACCCGTGTTTCTGTGTCTAAGCCTCAGGTTATGAAGAACAACGCTTTACTCAGTTTAATCCTCGGCATCTGCTCTCTGGCAGCCCTGCCCGTTACGGCAGATATCAACCCGGGCAGCCCCGTACTTCCGGGTTCAGCCCCCCGCATGAACTGCGACCTCATGGCCTCCAACACCGTACGCGCTACCTATAAAGGCATGGAGGAAGGTACAACCAACGCAAACTTCGAGGTAGTGGAGAACCTGGCTCACCGTCGCTATGTACGGTACGGAGATGGTGCCCTGCCGACAGGCTTTGCCATTCAGGTAAACACAGCTCCCGGTCAGCCCGGCCAGCCCGATACCATCGCTCAGGAAATCAGCCGTATGCAGCCCGGCGATGAGGCCATTATGAAAATTGACCACCTCTACATCTTTGCTGAACCGCAGGGGCAACACATCCGCCCTTGCAGTCGTATTGCTCTCCGCCCGCGTCCGCAGACACAGCCTCACGCTGACCTCGTTCAGCCGCAGCAAGCATCCGACAATAATCAGCAGCAGAATACACCGCAGGTGCAATCGCCTCTGCCCACTACCATTGCACCGCTTGATAGTGCTCAACAAACTCGCAGTGAGAGCTTCAGCTCCCGCGTGCTCTGGAAGACGGACAACAACGGTAACATTGTTCAGGAACGTATTGACGTGCGCACCAAGTACGACCCTGCAACCGGCCAGATGGTAACCCGCATGTACATTAACGGTGAAGAGGTTGACCCCAACACGCGCCGCCCGCTCAATCCCAAAACGGCTCCGGCAGCCCCTGCGCCGACTCAACCTGCCGCCGCACCGGCTAACTCCCCCCAACCCAATAACGGGGAAGACACCGTGGTGGAATAACAGGCGAATCAACACAATCAATTCATGCGAGCGTTAGCCCGCAAAGCGAAGAGCCCGCCAACGCGGGCTCTTTCATTATTTATTCTTTGTAAATTAAAGGGCTTTACTTTTTCTGCTGCTAACCAGGAGCACGCCGCCGGCAATCAGCAAAATAGCCAATACCTTCTGCCAGGTGAGCTCATCCACCCCCCAAAGTATACCGGCAGTAGCAGCCACAACCGGCTGCACATAGTTGTAAGCTGCGACTACGGGCGGCGCCAGACGGCTCTGCCCGACATTAAGCAAGAGGTAGCACACAAAGGTGCCGATAGCCACCACATAAATGCAGCTCACCCCCTCTGTTATTCCCAACGCCGGCCAATCCAGTCCCGCCAGGTGCGGTCCAAACACCGGCAGCACTACAAGGGATGAAATGGTAAACAACCACTTCATGAGCGTGACCACTCTGTAGCGGCGAATCAGGCGACCGAAAAAGACGAAATAGCAAGCCGCCGCCACCTGAGAGCACAGGCAATAGACATCGCCCTTCAGGTGCCCGCCCGCCCCATGCGCCGAGCCCAATAAAAGAAACAGAGCACCGCAGCAAGCCAGACCAATACCGATGGCACGCTGCCGGGTAATGCGCATTTTCAGAAACACAGCAGAGAGCAACAAGGCCATAATCGGCGTACTTGTACCAATCACACAACCATTGGTAGGCGATGTGTACTGCACCCCGGTTACATACAAAAATTGATTGAGTGCCATGCCGCACAGGCTCATGGCCATTAGTGCCGGCCAATCCCTGCGGCGTATGCGCTGACCGGGCATGCAGAGCGATACCAGCCAGAACATGCAGGCACTACCGCACACACGCATGGTAGCCAGCGCGGGGCCATCCACCACGCCGCTGCCCATAGCCACCTTGCATACCGGGCTCATCAGCCCGAACAAACAGGCTGCAGCCAATGCTGCCAGATGACCACCTGCACTACCTCGTAAAATATTCACTTTGCTGCAATACGGGTATCGATACTGTTGCCGCAATCATGGCAGCAAAAATGCCCCATGGCGCTACCGGTGCCAAAGGCTTTCTCCCCGCACCAAGGGCAAGTGTAGAGACGCTTTGACATAGACATCCCCACAGCCAACACGAGAAGGCCCGCCACGGCGACTGCAATGGCCGGGGGTTCGGGCACACCGGCAGCAATCGATATCAGCCCGGCAAAGAATGCGACCGTTCCCAGCCCCAGTAGGCGTACCCCCAAGCGCTGCGTTTTCAGCATCTCCGGCGGCACACTCGTCACCAGGGGCAACTCCGCCGCAAACGTCAGCTTTTGCTCCACCTCGCCACACTCGGGAGTCAGGCACATCTTCTCCGCGGGCTGCTCGGCATTAAGTGGGTAAAATTGCAGGTAGTTCTGCTGCCCGAGGTCCAGAACCAAGGCTAGTTGATTCTCATCATCAGGGCAGGCACAAAGCATCACCCGCCGCACCTCACGACCGATAACGCGCTCAGCCATCGCTTCGGCCTCCGCCGGGGCGGGCAATTCCGCCAGCCGCCACAAGGCCGGGCCATCAGGCGTACCCGCCGGGCGGGTGGAGTACAACCTGCCACCCATGCGCAGGTAATAACCGGCCATGGTTGCATCCTCGCTTTTCACGCGCAGGACATCCTCCAGCACACCCGGTACTTGCCCTATATTCTCAATGCTTAACATCGTTCAGCTATCTTTTGTTTGGCAAACGAATCGAACGAAATGCCCTGCCCGGCAAAATGCGCAGGCAGGGCAAAAAAGGCTGAAATACTGCGCGTTATCAGTACTTCTTCACAACGGCCATCATGTCGTCCATCTGCTTCTCGATAGACTCCACGAGTGCCATCTGGGTGCGGGTGCGATCCAGATTGTGCTCGGGGCGCTTAATCTTGAAGTAGGTGTCGCCGGACAGATAGTCGGTCAGGAAGCGCATACCGCACTCCATGGTGAGCAGCTTACCGGAGAACGGCAGCAGCTCCTTCTCCAGCGGAGTCAGGAAGGTAGCAGCCTCGCAGTAACCCTTGGCAAGAGCCTCGAAGTATTCCATGCGCATGGTCACCAGAGAGGTGTTCTTCTCATCCTCAGCTGCGGGAGAGGTAGAGGTACGAATCATGTCACCGAAGTCATACAGAGCAGAACCCGGCATGGTGGTGTCGAGGTCAATCACGCAGATACCCTCGCCCGTTACGTCATCAAGCATCACGTTGTTGAGCTTGGTATCGTTGTGGGTCACGCGCAGGGGCAGCTCACCGCTGGCAAGGTAGTTGACCACCTTGTGGCAGTCAGCCTCGCGGGAGAGGTACCAGTCGATTTCCTTCTGCACGCTCTTGGCGCGACCCAAGGGGTCAGCAGCAATGGCGGCCTGGAAAGCCTTAAAGCGCTTGGTCGTATTGTGGAAATCGGGGATGGTCTCGAAGAGAGGAGCACCGGGAAGGTTAGCACCCAGCTTCTGGAAGTTACCGAAAGCTCGAGCAACCTCAATGCACTGACCGGGGTTCTCAATCATGTCGTAGGTACGGGCACGATCGATGAAGGGGTATACACGCCATACGTTACCCTCGTCATCCTGAGCGTAGGGCTTACCGTCCTTAGCGTTCACGATGGTCAGAGTGCGGCGGTAAGCCTCCTTGCAACCCTCAGCCAACAGCACGCGCAGAGCCTCGTCAGTCACGCGCTTCACATTCTCCATCAGGGGAATGGGCTGCTTGAACACATTGCTGTTGATGCGCTGCAGAATGTAGCTCACGCGCAGACCGGCCTGATCCACCACAACACGGTAGGTGTCGTTGATGTGACCGGAGCCGTAGGGCTCACCGAATACATAGTCGCCGCGCAGGTCAAACAGACCGGAAATAGCTTTAATATCGTACATAAGTCGATTAATTCTGAAGATTAGCCGAGTTTGGCGGGGTATACACCCTCCTCCACAAGCTTGGCAATGCTCTCTACCACAGCGGGCTTGTCGCTCGGGTAGGTCACGCCCAGCCAGTTGGCGGTGGTCTTAATCACGCGGCAATCAGCCTTGCCGTTGTGAATAAGCTCATCCACCACGGTGGGGATGTAGCACTCGCTCTTCTGCTCGCTGCCGTGAGCGGCAAGGAAGCGGGTGAAGTGATCCTTAATCTGAGCAATGAAGCTGGCGGGGAATACCCAGAAGTTCATGGACACGAGCTCCTCAGGGTCAACGGGCTTGCGCTCGCCGGAGAGGCTGTCGCCACGGCATACGCCGTCGTCCTCAGTCTTAATCTTGGTGTACTCCTCAACGCTGTCGAGGTAGCCATCCTTAATGCCGCAGATACCGCGGTTCACGTCACCGTGGTCGCTGAGGGTGTTCTTAAGGGGATAGCCAATCATGCCGTAGTGCTCCTTGCAAGGGCAGCCGGCATCGGCGGTAAGGAACTCAGCGGCCTTCACAAAAGCGTCGGCACCGTAGAAGTCGTCAGCATTCACCACGCCGAAGGGCTCATTCACCACGTCGCGGGCAGCCAGCAGAGCGTGGGCGGTACCCCAGGGCTTCACACGGCCCTCAGGCACACTGTACCCCTCGGGCAGGTCGTCAAGGCTCTGGAAAGCGTAGTCGACCTCAATCTTGCCGGCGAAACGAGCACCTACCTGGCTCTTGAAAGCCTCTTCAAAATCTTTGCGGATAATGAAGACCACCTTACCGAAACCGGCGCGGATGGCATCATACACGGAGTAATCGAGAATTACTTCACCGTTGGGGCCCATGGGGTCCAGCTGCTTCAGGCCACCGTAACGGCTGCCCATACCTGCTGCGAGAACAAGGAGTGTAGGTTTCATGATAATTTTGGTTTAAAAAAGAGATGAGTACAACTGTACGTGCCCACATTTTAACCGTTAGCACACCGCTTTGCAAGCTCAAAACAAGACTTGCCCCACACTTTCTGCTTATTTAGAGCAGAATTTTACCCCCAAGCAAGCCTCAGCCTTTGCAATCAGGGGGTATTCCGTCCGTTACGGCCCCGTCGTGCACGAGTGCTCAGCTGAGGGGTAACATTCTCCCGCTGCGAGCGGCGTAGTCGCGCTGCTGGTCTTCACCTATCGGCCCGACGGCAAAATACTGCGCCGACGGGTGATTGAAAATCAACGCACAGACGGAGGCTGAGGGGTTCATCATGCAGGTTTCGGTCAGCATGGCACCGGTGCGGGCTGTTGCATCCAACAGAGCAAACACGGTGCGTTTTTCGGCATGGTCGGGCTGGCTGGGATAACCGCAGGCCGGGCGTACCATCGTCGAGCCTTCTGTCGGCCACAACTGCTCTACCACCTCCTGCGTGCACTCAGCCAGCGCCTCTGCCAGCATGTTGGCCAGCGCCGCAATCAGCAGGGCATTATAGGGGTCATTGGCTGCATTCAGCTCCGCGGCCCACTCATCAGCCCCACCGATGCTCACCTGCATAGCCCCCACATATCCCCTGCTCTCGGTCACAAAGTCAGCCAAAGCCAATCGGGGTGTCTTTGCCACCTTCTGCTGGCGCAGGCTGTGCAGCACCTCACCCCCTTGCAGCACAATATCATCGCCGCAGGGCTGAGCAGGCCATATACCAAAGCAGGCCCGTGCCTGCAAGCGCCCCTCAGCCATGGCTCTGTTCAGCAAAGCCTCCGCATCTGCCCTCAGAGCATCGGCCTCGCGCTGTTTCTCGGGGTTACCACCCTGCATACCGAAGGTACGCAGGGTTATGCTCCAGTCGGCCTTCTGCACAAGCTGCGACCAACTCAGCGGGAAATCCGGCTGAGGCGTGTGGCAGGCACAGCCCGTAGGCACGCCCACAGTAAATACGCCAGTACGGCTCGGTTGCGGCTGCGTTTCCCCTTTCGGCAGAGCCCGATTGCGAGCTTCGGACAGCGGCATCAGCGGCACATTTTTCTGCTCAAATTCAGCGCACAGTCGGGCTTGCTCAGCCTTTTGCCCGTCTATGTAAGCCTCCCGCCCGGCACCGCACAGAGCATTGGCGACCGGCACAATGGTGGAGGCATCAGCCGTTTGCAGCACCACACCGGCCGGGTACAAGGGGGCAAGCTTCAGCGCCGTATGCAGCGGGCTGGTTGTAGCGCCACCCACCAGCAGCGGTATGTTCATACCGGCAGACTGCAGAGCCTCGGCCACATGAGCCATCTCATCCAGCGAGGGGGTAATCAACCCGCTGAGCGCCACCAGTGCCGCCTGCTCACGTTGAGCCGCAGCCACAATATCCTCACAGGGTACCATCACCCCCAAATCCACCACGCGGAAGCCATTGCAAGCAAGCACCACACTCACAATATTCTTGCCGATGTCGTGCACGTCACCCTTCACCGTAGCCAGCACCACGGTAGCGGCGGCCTGCTGACCGGCCTGAGCACTCTCCAGCAACGGGGTGAGCACAGCAACACTCTGCTTCATCACGCGAGCACTCTTCACCACCTGCGGCAGGAACATCTTACCGGCGCCGAACAGCTCACCCACCTGCTTCATGCCATCCATCAACGGCCCCTCAATGACAGCCAACGGGCTACCGCATACTTCTAAAGCCTCACGAGTATCGGCCTCAATATGGGTGGTCAGCCCATTCACCAGAGCATAAGCCAAGCGCTCTTTCACCGGCATGGCGCTGCGGTCCACCTTCTTTTCGGGAGCGGGAGCAGGCGCACCGGCACCGGCGGCTTTCAGCGCGGCTTTTGCCTCGGCCAGCTCCTGAGCATAGGCAATCAGGCACTCTGTGGCATCCTCACAGGTATTGAGCAGCACATCCTCCACCAGCTTGCGACGGTGGGCGGGGATGGTCTCATACGGCGTCATCAGAGCCGCATTCACAATGCACAGATCACAGCCGGAATGATGAAGAAAGGCGCTGTGCATCGCCTCGCGCACCGGATTGTTACCACGGAAGGCGAAGCTCACGTTGGAAATACCGCCTGAGATATGGCAGAGGGGGTGACAGCGGCGAATCTCCGCAGAGGCACGGAAGAAATCGCGAGCCAGGTTAGAGTGCTCCGGCAGCCCCGTGCCAACGGTCAGCACGTTCGGATCAAAGATGATATCCTCCGCCGGGAACCCCACCTGCTGCGTGAGCAATTCATAAGCACGGTGAGCAATAGCCACGCGGTCTTCATAGCCGCTGGCCTGCCCATTCTCGTCAAAGCCCATCACCACCACGGCCGCACCAAAACGGCGAATGATGCGGGCATGGTGCAGGAACTCAGCTTCACCGTTCTTCAGCGAAATAGAGTTCACAATCGCCTTACCCTGTACACATTTCAGGCCGGCCTCAATCACCTCCCACTTGGAGGAGTCAATCATGCAGGGCACGCGGGCGATATCCGGCTCTGCGGCAACGAGGTTCAGGAATCGGGTCATCGCGGCCGGGCCATCAATCATGCCATCGTCAAAGCAGAAATCCAGCACACGAGCTCCCTTTTGCACCTGCGCACGGGCAATCTCCAACGCCTCCGCATAGTTTCCCTCTCGAATCAGGCGGGCAAACTTGGGAGAGCCTGCCACATTGCAGCGCTCACCAATGAACAACAACCCCTCCTCGCGGCGGTGGTTGCAGACCTCCAGACCGCTCAGGCGCAGCACACCATCCGGCTCGCGGGTGGGGATGGCACGCGGGGCAAAGCCCGCCACCGCCTCGCGAATAGCCGCGATGTACTCCGGCGTGGTACCGCAGCAACCACCTACAAAGTTAATAAGCCCCTGCTCCGCATAGCCACGCAAAATTCCCGCCATGTGCTCCGCGCTGTGAGCATACCCCCTCGGGCTCAGCGGGTCAGGCAAACCGGCATTCGGGTACATGCTGATGGCACAATCGGCCAGGCCGCTCAGCTCCTGAGCAAAGGGCAACATCAGGTCAGCCCCCAGCGCACAGTTGATGCCCACACTCAGCGGCTTGGCATGGCGCACCGAGTTCCAGAAGGCCTCCACCGTCTGCCCGCTCAGCGTACGACCTGCTCGGTCCGTAATGGTAAAGCTAATCATCACCGGCGGCAGCTCACGCTCCTCGCGCAGCTCAGCAAGAGCGTACAGACAAGCCTTGGCATTCAGCGTGTCGAAAATCGTCTCCAGCAGCAGCACATCCACCCCGCCATCGGCCAGAGCAATCACCTGCTCCCTGTACGCACGGCGCAGTTGGTCAAAGTTCACCGCACGGAATCCCGGGTCATTTACATCCGGCGAGAGCGAGGTCGTCACCGCCATCGGCCCTATGGAACCCGCCACCAGACGCGGGCGACCATCTGCCGCAGCCGCGGCATCCGCAGCCGCACGAGCAATGGCGCAGGCAGCCAGGTTCATCTCGCGCACCAGCTCCGCCAGCGGAGCATCCGCCAGCACGGCATCATAATAAGCCTGGTCATGCTTCTGCTCAGCCGCCCCGGCATGGAAGAACTCATGCTGCCCTATACTCGTCGCCGAGAAGGTGCAGGTGCTGATGATGTCCGAACCCGCCGCAAGGTACTGCTCGCACATGTCGCGAATGATGTCCGGGCGCGTCAGCACCAGCACATCATTGTTGTTGCGCAAGTCCTGAGGGTAACGCTCACGGTCGGCAAAGCGCTCGCCGCGGTAGTCATCCTCCTGCAAGCCATGCTTCTGAATCATCGTTCCCTGCCCGCCATCGAGCATGAGAATGCGCTCCGTTAATGTCTGTTGCAGCCAATTGCGGCGACTCTGTGCGTCCATCATTCTGTTGTCAAAAGGTATCCGGTGAAAAAACGGGCGACTTCCGCTAAAGAAGCCGCCCTGCAAATTAAAGCGTTGCCGTAGCCCGGTCAGATTAGCGGCGTGCAGACGGGTTGCGGTGCCATACAATCACACCCTTGCCCAGCGCATACAGGTAGGCAATCATCAGCACGGCAATAAACACCGTCATCGACAGGAAAGCCGCGCAGTTGTCCATCACAAACTCCTTAAAGCCCAAAGCCCAGGGGTACAGGAACACTACCTCCAAGTCGAACACCAGGAACAGAATGGCCACAATGTAGTACTTAATCGAGAAAAACGACGGAGCACCATCACCCTCAGGCACGTTACCACACTCATACGGCACATCCTGAGCAGGTTGCAACTTAGCACGGCGACCAAAAATCACGCTGAGCACGATAATCAGACCGGCAAATCCAAAACCGGCCACTAACTGAATGAAGGCTGATAAATATTCCTGGAGCATGGCTTAACGAGGCTTTTATACCACTTAGCAAGGGGGTTGTCAAGTGAGAAGTGTCCACTCCAATAATTTCACATCATCTTTCTTTACAAAAGCATAAATAAGCAGTAGAATGCGAACGCAGAAAAGGGAGCGTTTGAGGATGTATTATTAGTTACAGCATTGATTTGTTTAGTGTGGCTTCTTGTTACTCTGATGATTGCCGTGATGGCAGGAGCTGTAATAGGTGCTGTTATAGGTTGGTCTGGGTCCGTTGCCATGAAAGTGTATTACAAGATTTTTGGCAACAATTAGCAATTTCAATTCGTTGAAAAAAGGGACTGCGTCAAATACCTCCCATCGCTTACGAATATGCTCCATCTTCGAGGGTTGAGGATTCCGCGGGTACCCCCGGTTCGACACCTCGTCGGGCTGATGGCCAATTGAAGATTATTTTACTTACGCTTTTTCTTCAGGAAGCGGTTGGCGAAGGCCTCGAGCTCAGGAACGCGGAAGAGGAAGCAGGCGGCGAGGTAGATACCACCTACCACGGCACCGGCGAGGGCGAGGGAGCCGAAGCGGGAGAAGAAGTCCCAGCCAAGGAAGCCGGAGAAGAAGAGGCCGCGAATCTGCCAGCAGAGGATGCCGAGCACCGTACCGGCGGCGGCGATGCGCAGGAGCCCCGGCAGCAGGGAGCGCAAGGCCATGGTGCCGAGCAAACGGCGCAGGTAGAAGAAGTAGAAGAGGAAGTTGAGCGTGGTGACAACGGAGGTTGTCAGCGCAAGCCAGCTGGCCTCGGTGAACTTAAAGATGTGCACAAAGCAGTAGTTAAGCGAGACGGAGATGGTAGCGGCCACGAGAGCGAGCCCGGCGGGAGCCCAGGGTTTCTCGAGGGCTAGGAAGACGGGTTGCAAGACTTTCATGCCGGCGTAGCCGAGCAGGCCGAAGCAGTAGGCACCAAGCACCTGACCGGTAAGAGCCGAGGCGGCTGCATCGAAGCGCCCGCGCTGGAAGAAGATGCTCACAATTTCCTGCCCCCATATACCCAGCACGACTGCTGAGGGTACGGCAAAAAAGGCGACAAAACGCATGGCTTGCGCCAGATGCTCAGCAATATGGCGACCGGCTTCGCCCCCCTGCTCCAGGGTCATGCGCGACACACCGGGCAGCACTACCATACCCACCGCCACCCCGAAGAGGGCCACAGGCAGCTGCCAGAGGTGGAAAGCGCCGGACATGGCCGTAACAGCACCGCCGGGCAGATACAGAGCAAAGGCGGTGTTAATAAAGATGTTGGTTTGCGTGATACCGGCGGCGATAACTCCGGGAATCATCAGCAACCAAATGCGACGGGCGGCGGGGTCGGTGATGAGGAATTTACCGGCCTTCAGCTGCACGCCGATGCACCAGGCAAAGCGGTAGCCCTTGCGACGGAGGGTGGGTACCTGCACCAGCACCTGGGCAACACCACCCAGCACCACGGCAATAGCAAAGCCGTAGAGGGCATCCGGCCCGAAGCTCGGGTCTATCAGCCAACCAATCAGGCTACCGGCGGCTACAGTAGTCAGGTTGAAAGCGGCGCTGGCCAGATTGGGCAGACCAAACACGCCAAAGACATTCAAAGCGCCCATGCAGAGGGCTGACAGCGAGGCCAGCAGGATGAAAGGCCACATAATGCGGCACAAATCAGCTGCGAGGTCAAGGAAATCACGCTTCTCCACCCGCAGAGTACCGGCCACACGCTCAGCGCTAAGCTTTACCTGCTGACCGGGCTGAAGTTGCTCCAGAGTCGTCACGCGCACCACGCTCTCAGGGCTCACCCCGGCCAGCGGGGCAGTCAAGGTAAAGGTGGCGGTGGTACGGCCATCGGCATTCACTTCGGCACCCTTGTAGGTAGCCTCAGCCACCTCGGCAGGAGCCACAGCCGCAGGCGGACACTCCAGCACGAGAGAAGCACGCTCCGGGTAGAGCCATTGCATGAACACGCCGGACAGCAGCACACCCAGCGCCACAATGCAGAGCATGAGCGACACGAGCTGAGCCACTACCTGATTAGCCAGCTTCCATGCAGCATCGGGGCCGTCCTGCTTCTCCACCTTGCTCATCACGCTGGTGAAACTCTGAGAAAGTGCGCCCTCGGCAAACATATCGCGCAGCATGTTGGGCACGCGGAAGGCTGTCAGGAAGGCATCTAACGCACCGGTTGCGCCAAACAAGGCGGTATATACCACCTCGCGCAGCAAGCCGGTAAAACGGCAACAGAAGATAGCAGCCGTTGCAATAAGGCTCTTTTTGTGCAGGGAAGACATGAGAGAGAATGATTAACGAACCTTTTCGGGGAGAGACTCTTTAATCTTGCGGATAACCTGCTTGGCCAGCTGCTTGTCGCCGGTGAAGAGGTAGGTACGGGCGAACTCACGCACGGCTGTACGGTAAAGCTTAGAGTCGGCGGCATCGAGCTTCTCGCGATCTTCCTCGCTCATACCCTCAATGGCACGCACGATGTCGCGAAGTTTCACCACGGCACCCCAGTCGTTTTTGCCGGTCTTGCGCTCCAGCAGCGCGAGTTCCATGCGAGCTCGCAGCACCTTGCCGTCTGTCAGGTCGGGGTTGCTCTGCTCCACCAGCTTCACGCTCTCCGTCACCCATTTAATGGCGTTGGTGTAGTCGTTCTGCTCGCTGTAGTAGGCCGACAGCTGCGAGGCGATGTCAGCGGGAGAAACCGGGCTATCCTTCACCAGCGTGGCGTTAGCCTGCATCATATCCCAGCAGCGGGTCAGCAGCTCAATTTTTTCAGCCCCCTCAGCATGGGCGGCCAAAAAGTTCAGACAGCGAAAAATCTCCACGGGCTCCTTCTCGTGCTCCAGCAGGTAGCGGTAATCATTCATGGCCTCGCCCACAGCGCCGCAGGCCTCGTAGGCACGGGAGCGCAGGCGGCAGAGCTTCAGCTGCAGTTCAGGCGTCATCTCACCGTAGCCGGAGGCAAACGCACCGGCCAGATTAAGAGCCTCAGCACAACCGGCATACTCGCCCATGCGGTAGCGCAGCTCACCCAACATGGTGTAGCACAGGGGCAGCTTATGCTCGCGGTCGGGGAACTCGAGCATCGAATCTCGGCAGCGCAGCAATTTAGCCTCCACATCCTTGAGTGCCTGAGCACCCAGCTGAGGATTGTCACGCAGGGTGTTGGAGACCTCCTCCAGCATAAGCTTAGCCGTAGCCGGGCATGACGGCCATTTAGCGGCCTCCAGAATATTGCGCACCATCTGCAGCGCATGCTCACGCACGCCGCTCACCTCCGCACGCAACATCTGCAAATCAGCGGCTTCGGCAGCCAGAGCGGGGTCGGACAAACGAGCCAGCACGCTGGCCATCTCGAGGCGGGAAATCGCCTTCACAGCCTCGTCGTTCTGGTGCATGCGAATGTAGGTCTGGGCGGAGCGACGGATGGAGCGCAGCAACAGCGATGTGGCAGAGGGCATGTTGAGCGCCTTCTCCTGCAGCTGGCGGTCAAGGCGCAGTTGCAGGTCATAATCCTCGTGCTCCAGAGCAGCGGCGGCCAAGCGGTCAAGACCTTCCACAGGGGCAAGAGCCTCCACCTCAGGCAAAATGCGAACGGCCTCATCCCACTGCCCTTTATCAATCAGACGGCTCATGAGGAACCAGCGGAACTGGCGTCTGGTATCGGCATTCTTAATCCAGCCCAAGCGAGTTTTGGAGTCCTCAGCCAGCTCGAGCAATTTAGATTTATCGCCTGAGAGGTCGGCCAGCAAACGCTCCAGATTATCATTGGCCTCAGAGTTATCGTGCACCACGATAGTCTCGCCCTTAAAGAAGCGAATGATGTCATCCCCCTTGGCAAAAAGCCCCCAGATTACCAGGGCGGCAGCTGTCAACCCCACGGCTGTGAGCGGCAACACATGACTGCTGGATTTACGTCTGGGTTTGTAACGACGATACATGGCAATATGATAAAAAACAGGTATTCAATTTATTTAGTGCTCCTCAGAGCCGGCTTCCGCGGCCTCCTCATCATCAATATCCTCAGGCAGGTTGGCGCCATGGCGGCGGCACAAAGCAAACTGAGCCTCAACCTCAAAGGCACGGTGAGAGCCCCGCACCACATAGGGGCGCAAGGCATCCCAGGCCACGATGGCGGCCTTCCAGTCATGCAACTGGGAGAGAGCATACGCACGCCCCATGAGCGCATTGAAACGGGCACTCTCCTCAGCGGCCTCGCCCTCGGCAGGCTCGGGCAGAGACTCGGCAGCCCGGCCGTAGGCCTCGGCAGCTTCTCGGGTCTTACCGGCCATATCGTAAGCCTGAGCCAGCATGAAGCAGACACGGCCAATGGCCGGCTTATCGCCTGCAAAATAACGGTTACGAAGGGTCAGCGACTCCTGCAGGTAACGCTGAGCGTCATCTACCTTGCCCAAGGTAATGCAGCAGCGGCCGGCACCCTCCAGCGGCAGCGCTCTCTTCTCCTCAGCAACAGAAGTACAGGCCAATGCGCGGCTGAAATCGGCCAGAGCGGCCTCCCAAGCCTCCTTGGTCAGGTTGACCCAACCACGCTGGTCGTAAAGATAAGGCCAGTAGGGGTTATCTTCAGCAATGCGCCCCATGGCGGCACCCTCGGCACGGTAGAGCAACGCGAGGGCATTCTCCTGCTGCCCCTGCTCCTGCTCTATGCGAGCCAAATCGCGGAGAGCCATGGCAAGATAGGTGGCATCACCCGGGTGCTCACCCAAGCGGTTTACGCCATCGCGCAGCAAGGTGGCAGCGCGTTCCATGTCACCCTTCTCCAGCAAAGCGGACCCCATGCTGACAGCAGCCCCGGCCAGAGCGGGTGTCTTGCTGAGGTCAGCCCCCTGCAAGGCAAGTTCAAAGCAGCGCAATGCCTCCTCACGATTACCGTGAGCACGGTGGGTGCGCCCTTCGTAGGCGTAGATATTGGAAAGCAGAAAACGCCCTTTATCCCCCAGAGCAGCCACGTGCTCGCGCAGGGTAGCCAGCGCCTTCAACTGCTGCTCAGCCGAGGCAGAAGACGAGGCGATAAGCTCTGCCAGTTCGGAGTAGATGCTCAGCTGCTCATCGGGGCGCTGCAACTTACCGTAGGCCTTGGCCGCGTAGCGATAGTAATTAAGGGCAGCCTTGCTCTGCTCCTCCTTAGCCATGGCGCGTGCCGTAATCAAGGCGCGGCGAGCCCAGATTTCGGTGGGAGACTCCGTGGCAAAGAGCTCGCTGAGCATATCAGCAGCAGCCGACACCTTGTCGCGGTTCATCAACGCAACAGCCAGAGTCCACTCCGCCTCGCGACGAATATCGGGGTTCTTAATCCAGGCCAGACCGGTCTTGCGCTCCTTGACCGTTTGCAGCAGGGTGGCATCATCAGCCGTGGCGGCCTGCATGAAGTGGGTCAGGTTCTCCACAGCGGCCGTATTGACCGCCTCGCTCACCACTTCAGAGGTTACACCATCATTAAATCCCCTGCCGTACCCCACGCGGTAGGTAGCATACTCCACCCCCAGCAAGGCAACTACAGCCAACCCGATAGCCGCATATTTGACAACCGGTTTAAACTCCAAGTCATCATCATTCAGCTCGGGCACAGAATTGCCGCCGGGGGATTGTTGCTCCATAAGCTTGGGTATTTCAATTATCAGGCAGTAACCTGATCGAGATGGAATGCAGCGTGTACCACACGGGCAGCCTGCTCAATATCGCCGGCCTCCACCGTGGTCGTGATGCGGATTTCAGAGGTGGCAATCATGCCGGTCTGAATACCGGCATCGGCCAGAGATTGGAACACCGTAGCGGCCACACCGGAGTGGGAGCGCATGCCCACGCCCACAACAGAGAGCTTGGCAAGACCGGCTTCCGTCTCCAGACGAGCGCTCTCACCCAGCTTGGGCAGCAGGGGCTTGAGGGCAGCCTGAGCAGCACCGAGGTCGCTCATGTTCATGGTAAAAGACTGACGAGCCTGGCCATCGTGAGCCGTATTGGCCACAATCATATCCACGTTAATCTCAGCCTTAGAAAGGGCGGTGAGAATGAGGGCGGTGTAGGCCACAGGGGCGGTGATACCGGACACCGTCACGCGGGCCTGGTTACGTTCGATTGAGACACCTCGCACCACGAGGCTCTCCATAGCTGAGTTTTCTTCTTGCACAATGGTACCGGGGTTATTGTTCATGGAATTACGGACTTCAAACACCACGCCGAATTTCTTAGCGAACTCGACGGAGCGGGCCTGCATGACTTTGGAGCCGCTGGAAGCCATCTCCAGCATTTCTTCGTATGAGAGTACAGGGATTTTGCGGGCCTCTTTCACCACGCGGGGGTCGCAGGTGTACACACCATCCACATCGGTGAAAATCTGGCAGATGTCAGCCTTTACAGCAGCAGCCATGGCAATGGCCGACAGGTCGGAGCCACCGCGACCGAGCGTGAAGATGGAGCCATCCTGAGACACGCCCTGGAACCCGGCGCACACCACGATGCAGCCTTCATCCAGCGCAGCGATAACCTGCTTGGGGTCAATATTCTCGATACGCCCACGAGTATGGCTGCCATAGGTGCAGATACCGGCCTGAGCGCCCGTAAAGCTGCGAGCCTTGTAGCCCATATCGGTAATAGCCATACAAAGCAGCGCAATGGACTGCTGCTCACCTGTAGCCAACAGAACATCCAGCTCGCGCTCGGGAGGATTGTCCATCACCTCATGAGCCAAGCCAATCAGTTTGTCGGTTATACCGCTCATGGCCGAAATAACAGCCATTACTTTGTTGCCGGCCTGCTGCGTTTCGACAAGCCTGCGGGCCACATTGCGGATGCGGTCGATGGTGCCCACGGAGGAGCCACCGTATTTCTGTACGATCAGTGCCATATATTTGTTAATCGTTAAAGGTTTCGATGCGGAACACGACCGGCATGTGGTCGATGATGTGGTTCTCTCTCAGCTCACGCAGCACATACTTGAGGCGCACCCACTTGCAGGCGTGCACCATAAAAATGAGGTGGTTATGCTGCACGCCGGCCTCATCGATAAAGCCGAAGTTGGAACTCGTGGCGGAAATGCTCACGTCGTACTTGGCAAACATGGAGGCAATGGCTGCAATCATGCCGGGACGGTCATGAATCACAAAACGCACATAATACGGCGTCACCGTTTCATTCATCGGCAACACCGACAAATCCTTAGTGTAAGGCAGGAAGCCGGTGTGGTAGCCGTTCAGGCGACACTCACGCATAGCCAACACAATATCGCCGATTACGGCGCTGGAGGTGGGATTTTTACCGGCACCACGGCCGTAGAAAATCGTCTCGCCCACGATATCGCCCTTCACGGCAATGGCGTTGAACACGCCATTCACGCTGGCCAGCAGGTGCTCCTGCGGCACAAAACTAGGCTGCACACGCAGCTCCAACGAATCGATATTCTCATGGTGCTTAATGACTACCAGCAGTTTCACCGTGTAGCCGAGCTTCTCCGCCATTTCAATATCAACAGTCTCCACCTTCTCGATACCGTGCACATGAATCTTGTCGGGTGAAAGCGGAGTACCATACGCCAGCATGGCCAGAATGAGAGCCTTGTGGGCGGCATCCCAACCGTTAATATCGAAAGAGGGGTCAGCCTCGGCAAAACCGAGTTTCTGGGCATTGGCAAGTGCCATCTGCAAGGGCATGCCCTGCTCCTTCATGCTGGAAAGAATATAGTTACTCGTGCCGTTAATAATACCGGCAATACTCTGTACCTTGTTGCAGATAAGAGAGTTCTGAAGGCTCTGAATAATCGGGATACCACCGCCGCACGAAGCCTCGAAATACAGGGGAACATTTTTTTCAGCGGACAGCTTAAAGAGCTCGCTGCCATACACGGCAAGCACGGCCTTGTTGCCGGTCACAACCGGCTTACCGGCCATCAGAGCCGCCTTCACCAGTTGGTAGGCTTCATCCGTACCACCGATGAGCTCAATAATGATGTCAATGTAGGGGTCATTCACCAGCTCGCGCCAGTCATCCGTCAGCAGCGAGGGGTCTACCTCCACGTCACGCTTACGGGCAATGTTGCCCACAGCCACCTTGCGGACGGCATACGAAATCTGAGCTCTGGCCTCGAGCAATTCACGATTACGGCACAGGGTCTCATATACCCCTGAGCCCACAGTACCAAGGCCTGCCAGGCCTAACTGAAGCGTTTCACCTATCATGCGCGCGCCGCATTATACTACAGTTTACCTCACCACACAAGCCAATATTGAGCCAGTACTGAAAAATGCTCAGGGACGCAAGCTTTCCACATAACGGGCAAAGGACTCATCCAGAATCTCGCAAGCTCTCTCCACGCCGAAGAACTCACCGACCTCGGTTACTTTGTTCTGCAACGTTTTGTAAGTACGGAAGAAGTTCTGAATTTCCTGTAGGTAATGGGGCGGCAAATCTTCCAACTTAAAGATATGGTCATAGCGGGGGTCGCCCACATTAACGGCCAAAATCTTCACATCGGGTTCACCGCAGTCAATCATGTCCATACCGCCGATAATGCGGCAATCCACATAACAGCCGGGGAAAGTCGGCGAAGAGGTAAAGACCAGAATATCAAGCGGATCACCATCCAGATAAAGAGTACGCTCCACAAAACCGTACTCAGCAGGGTAATATACGGATGAATACAACACGCGATCAAGCTTAATACGACCGGTTGCCGCATCAACCTCGTACTTATTGCGGCTCCCCATGGGAATTTCAACTCTGGCTTCAACTACTCTCATGTTGGAATGTTAACAGCCACCATGGCTGAAGTCAAGCAAGAAAAACGAAGTAAATTCCCCCTCTCAGCACAATATCCAAACGAAAATTACACCGCTCCACGCACCGTTAAAGCTCTTGCCAGTCAGCGGCAGCACAACTGCCGTAATGGGGATGTGCCCACAGGCGACGAGCCATGCTACCGGGCGAAGACAAACCGAGCAAGAAACGCCGCAGCTGGGGCTCGCGGGCGAACTCCGGCAATTCTGCGGCAGGTGGAGGTAAGGGTGATTGAGCCGGCGGAGGTACAGCAAGCGGCAACTCCCCCCGGCAAGCGGAGCAATGCCCGCAAGGAGGGCGAGTTTGGCCTGTAAAATATTGCTCCAGAGCAGCATTGATACAACCGCGCTCCCCGTTCAACATATCTAACAACTGCTCCAGGCGTCGGAGCTCAGCCTCCGTTCGCCGTGCATAGCCGGCGCTAAGCTCAGTCGCCAGACTACGAGCATCTGCCGTGCCTACACTACGCAGATACAGAGCCTGTTGACGCAACGTCAGTTTCCACTCACCGGCGGCCTCGCACTCCCGCAGCTGAGTCATCGCCTCGGCGTATGAGCAATCCCAGGCAGCAGCAGCAGCCTCAACCTCGCCTTCACGGTTCGAGTCCAGCCACCGCAAGCGGGCAATTTCGTCCTCATCGCGACCATCGGTAATGGAGGAAAGCGGGAAAAGCGGCTTTACCTTGTAGTATTTGTACCCACGTTCCTCCACCAGCACAGCCTGTTGTTGCTGAAGGCTCTCCAGCGCTCTCGCCGCCACATCATCCGGCACGTCGCAGCTTGTCCCCAGCTCCCAGAGCGAAACCGCGCGAGCTCCGGCTGGCATCAACATGCGCACAGCCCGCAGCACGCCCTCGGCATCCGGCTCGGCGGCGCAGATTCGGTTGCGGGCATCGCGGCTATCGTCACCGTGCAGCAACACCAGAGCCACAGAGGATTGGCCATCACGCCCGGCGCGACCGCTCTCCTGAAGATAGGCTTCGGGCGAGCCCGGCACGTTGAAATGCACCACCGAGCGCACATCCGGCTTATCAATTCCCATACCGAAAGCAATAGTAGCCACCAGCACATCGTGTTCGTTGGTCAGGAAGGCATCCTGCAATGACTCCCGCAGCTCGGCAGGCTGCCCGGCATGGTAACAGGCAGCTTTCAAACCGGCTTGGCTCAGCACCCCGGCTAACTGTTCCACCCCCTTGCGGGTGCGGGCATACACAATGGCCGGGCGATGCTGTGGCTGCTGCAGGAAGTGCACCAACGCAGACTCGCGCTCCACAGGAGCAGCCACCAGGCGTGTGATATTATCCCGATAAGGCGAAAATGCAACAACATGCTGCGCTTTGATATTAAACGCCCGGCACAAATCACCCTGCACCCGGCCGGTAGCCGTAGCAGTAAGTGCCATCACGCTGCGAAAACCACGAGCCCGTTGCCAAACCGGCAGTTTAAGATAATCAGGCCGGAAGCTATGCCCCCATTCCGATACGCAATGAGCCTCATCCACAACAAGAAGGCTTAGGTTCGCCCCCTGCAAGGCTTGCAGCAGAGCCGGGCTCTCCATCGACTCCGGAGCTACAAACAACAGGCGCACCCGACCGGCCGCAACATCTTCCAGCAGCAATCGGCGCTCCGCCTCCTCCAACGTGGAGTCAAAGCGAGCGGCGGCTATTCCCCGGCGCTGCAATGACTGCACCTGATCTCTCATCAGCGCAATCAGCGGACTTACCACCACGCTGGTACCACCCAGCAACATGGCAGCAGCCTGATAACACAGACTCTTGCCGTGCCCTGTCGGCAACACGCCCAGCGTGTTCTCCCCGCGAAGAGCATGCGAAATTAACTCCGCCTGCCCGCCACGCAGTCGAGGCACTCCGAAGGTGCTTAGTATTTTCTGCTCTGCCGCGCTATCCATGTTTCACCCCTATCTTGCCGCAAAGAGGAGGAATCGTCAATCCATTTGTCTTGCATTTTTTGCCATTCTATGCTACAACGCGCCGCGTTATGATCATCGACACACATTGCCACCTCATTTCAGAGAAATACGGAGACCTGGATCAACTGCGTGAAGAATCGCTCGCGCTGGGAGTGGGGCATTGTGTGACTCAGGGCACCTCAAGCTTTGACTGGGAGCCCCAGTTGGCGCTGGCGGCCCGCATGCCTGATTTCGTATCCTCCTGCCTGGCGGTTCATCCCTCAGAGGTTCACACCGTAAGTGATGAGCAACTGGAGTATATGATAGACCTGTGCCGCAAGTACCCCCAGGCCGCCATCGGCGAAACCGGCCTCGATTACTTCTGGGAGGCACCGGAAGGTTGGAGCGAGCAAGATTACCGAGCCCGACAAAGAGTTTTCCTCGAGCGCCACTTTGAACTGGCTCAGGAGCTCGGCCTCAATATATCCTTGCACACCCGCGACAAAGAAGGCCTTGCCAGCTTTGAGGATGCTTTCGCCATTGCCCGCAATTTCCCGAAAGTTCGCCCCGTATTCCATTGCTTCATTGGAGACGGAGCACAGGCAGAGCGCATTTTCAACGAGCTCGATGGGCTCATTTCCTTCACCGGCATTGTAACCTTCAACAAGTCGGAGCATGTACAGGCTGTAGCCACTTGGTGCCCGGCAGACCGCTTTATGGTCGAGACCGATTCGCCTTTCCTCTCCCCTGCACCACACCGTGGTAAGGTCAACATCCCCGGCCGCACACGATTTGTGGTGGAAAAAATAGCCGAGCTGCGCGGAGTGAGTACCGAGGAAATCGCAGCCTGCACCACCGCCAATGCACGCCGCTTCTTCCGTCTGCCGGAGCACATCTGAAACCACCGCCAATGAACAAGCCCCTACTATCCTGCCTCATCTGCGCATTACTCACCGGCCTGCTTAACAGCTGTTACTTCAACTCCACCGGTAGACTGCTGGACCGAGTGGAATATGAGGCTCGTGCCACCACCGCTGATTTAGAGACCCAGCCGGTACCGCTGGTGTACACCGACAGTTCGGAGTATTACATTGAATTGCCGAGGTACCGCAATGGAGCCACCCCTCAACTGCACTACACCCTCTTCAATATGCAGGATTGCCCGGCCGATGCAGCCGAAAAGCGGGGGATGGGCATGTTCCGCATACCTCAGGACTATGCAGACTGGCTCACCGGAAAAGGGCGCAAGGTAACCACCGTTACCTTTTTGGAAGAAATGCCTGATGCCGCGACCATTAAAGAACGATGCACGACCATACCCATCGTAAAAAAAGCGGGAGAAAGGGTAGTCAACTACACATACCGCTCGCCCAATGCGGCATGGATGAATGTAGCGGTTCCCTTCAACTGGCTTTTTGTTGACCTGCCCGTAACAATTGCAGAAAACGCAGCCATTGCCGCCTGTGCAGTCGGCATCGTATTCCTCATGCTCGAAGATGACGATGACGAATGCCCCCATTGCGGGCATTGCCTGCACTAAGCCCCTTGCCGGGCAAATTTTCACCCAACAAAAATCGGGGCATTGCAGACTTACAGCCCCATTTTTCCGGGGTTAAGAATTCCCTGTGGGTCGAGAGCCGACTTCAGCGTGCGGTGCAGGTCAAATGCGACGGAACCGATGGCCTGAGGGAACCAAGGGGATTTGGCAATGCCGATACCGTGCTCACCGGTAATGCTGCCGCCATGCGCCATCACCCAATCGAACAAGCGATTTACGAGTGCGTCCGCAGGCTCACGAATATCCTTACCCTCAGCATCCTTCAACACCATGATATTGGTATGGATGTTACCATCACCGGAATGCCCGAAACAAGCAACTGGAATGCCGGTCTCCTGCTCCATGGAGGCGCAAAACTCCACCAAAGCCACCAGCTGAGAGCGAGGAATCACCACATCTTCATTAAGTTTGGTGAGCCCGGTAGCTTTCAGACTGTAGGAAAATTCGCGGCGCAATTGCCAGATTGCTTCCACCTCATCCTCCGTGGCAGCAGTCACGACCTCGGTGGCGCCGGTGGCACGCAAAATAGCGGCAATAGCCTGCAACTCAGTAGCCACGGCATCTGCCTGGCCATCAATTTCAATGATAATATGCCCCTGAGCATCCTCCGGCAGTACCCCCGGCCCCAGGTGATTGCGAGCTGCCCGCAGCGTAAAAGCATCCGTAATCTCCATGGCTGCGGGCAAATGACCACCTTGCAGCACATTTTGTACAGCCTGTGCCGCCATGGCAAATTGCGTGAAGCCGGCATGCAAGGCCGCACGTGCAGGCGGTGCCGGTATAATACGCAAGGTAGCCTGAGTGATGATACCCAGCATACCCTCGCTGCCGCAAAACAGCCCAACCAAATCAAAGCCCTGCTTATTTTTATGAGTACGACCGCCGCAGCTCAGCACTCGGCCATCGGGCAGCACAACCTCAAGCCCCAGCACGTAGGCACGGGTTACGCCATATTTCAGGCAACGGGGACCGCCGGCATTGGTGGCGATATTACCGCCTATACTGGATTCTTTGCGGGAGGCAGGGTCAGGCGGATAAAACCACCCCAACCCAGAGCAAGCCTGCTGCAGTTCAGCCGTCAGTACGCCGGCCTCCACAACAGCCACGCCATCTGCCGGATTAACTTCAACAATGCGGCGCATGTTAGCTACCGAAATAACGAGCCCGCCTCGTACCGGCACACAGCCCCCCACATAGCCCACACCGGCTCCTCGGGGAGTAACTGCTATACCACGCGCCGCTGCAAACTTCATAGCTGTAGCCACCTGAGCGGTCTCCGTAGCCAGCACCACGGCCTCGGGCATGGTGGCGGCGTGCCACTTATCCCCGGCATGTGCCGCCAACACCTCAGGGGCAGTACTCACGCACTCCCCCAACAGTTCGCAGAGCTCATCTACCCACGTCTGCATAACTCATTCGTAAATTATAACTTATTCCTTATCCGTACCCCAGCGGCGGTGTAACCAGCGCTCAGCGGGGGAGAAGAGAATCTTATCGGCCAGCAAGCCCACCAGAATGATGATGAACATAATACCGATAACCTGGTACATGCGCTGCAATTCACGGCCATAGTGCAGGTACTGACCTATACCGAACCCGGAAACGACAGCCACGTAAATTTCTGCCGCCATCAGAGAGCGCCAGGCAAATGCCCACCCCTGCTTCATACCACTCACCACAAAAGGAGCCGATGCCGGCAACGTGACAAACGCCAGCGTGCGCAGCGGGCCGGCGCCCATCGTACGAGCAGCCCGCGCATAAATGGGCGGAACGCTCTTCATGCCATTCTGAGTGGAGAGCAGCACACTCCACAGCGTACCCATAATGACGACAAACAGAAGAGCGGCCTCGGTCTGGCCAAACCAGATGCAGGCCAGCGGCACCCAGCACACACTAGGCAGAGCCTGCAACCCCAAAGCCAATACCCCCAACGTATCGCTCGCCCATTTAAAACGAGCGGCCAACATACCCAAAGGCACACCCAGCACCAAACCAACGGCGTAACCGATCAGCAGGCGACGCAGGGTAATGAGCATGGAAAGCGGAATCTTGCCGTTGAGTATATTATCCCAAAGGTACAGCCCCACCGTTGAGGGCGGAGGCAGCACATAGGGCGACCACAAGGGCTCCTGCGGCCCTATCCCCCAACGCAGCAGATCACCCGTCAGAGTGGCCCACACGCCAATGAGCAAGAGAAAGAAAATAATGGTATGAAGAGCTCTTTTCATATGCGTACAAATGGAGTTATCAATCGGATTCAGCGGCGTTCTGATATCCTTTCAGCGAGGATGTAATTTGCTGAGACAAATCAGCCAAATCGTGATTATTGATGTTACGCGGGCGGGCAAGCTCTACCGGGAACTGCTCGCGCACACGCCCGGGGTGCGGCGAAAAGAGCACCACGCGACTGCCCAGGCACACAGCCTCACGCACGTTATGGGTTACAAATACAATGGTCTTCTTTCGCTTGGCCCAGATATCCTGAATATCGCCGTACAATTGCTCACGGGTCATGGCATCGAGAGCAGAGAACGGCTCATCCATCAGCAGGATTTTAGGATTGGGTGCCAGAGAACGAGCCAGCGCCACGCGCTGTCGCATGCCGCCTGAGAGTTCATGAATGCTGGCATGGGCAAACTTATCCATCTTCACCAGAAAGAGATAATACTTCGCCACTTCCAGTCGCTCGCGGTCATTGAGATTGGGCTTCTGCTTCAACCCGAACATGACATTGCCGATGACATCCAACCAAGGGAAGAGAGCATGCTCCTGAAACATCATCATACGGTCACGACCGGGGCCGGTAATCGGCACACCATCAATGAGAGCCAAGCCGCTGTCCGGTTTTTCCAAACCGGCAATGATGTTGAGGAGGGTGGACTTACCGCAACCGCTGGGACCGACAAAGCACACAAACTCGCCCTCGTTAATGGTGAGCGACACATCATCCAGCGCACGTACCTTGCCCGCCTTGGTCGTGAAGTCTTTGCACACGTGCTCCACGCTGAGCTTAGCGGTGGGGTACTCGTGAATTTCCTGTTCTAACTTCTTCATAAAAAATTAAGGCTGTTCATTCTCCGGCTTATATAACATATCCTCCAGCGGGGGGACTCGATCCAGCAATCCGCAGTTTCGGGCGTCCGACACAAATTGCTCCAAGTTCTGCTTATCTACCTCCGTCGTCAGGGTTAAGCGAGGCCAGGCACGGCGCACGATTTCCGGGTCGCAGGGAGCCTGCGTTAACTCTGTCAGTTCAGCCACAACCATTTGCTGAGCCTCCTCCGGATGCTCCACAATCCATTGCGTCAACTCCCGGTGAGCTTGCAAAATGAGAGCGGCCTCCTTCGGGTGGCGCTGCAACCAGCCCACGCGGCCCACCAGCACCGTGGTAACAACATCGGGCTCCTGCACCAGAGGTCGGGCACCGGCCATCATCTCCAGACTCGAAACCCAGGGTTCTACTGTCCAGCATGCAGCAATATCCCCCTGCTTCATAAGCTGCAGCTGCATGGCATTCGGTGTAGGGCTCACGCGGCAATCACCGCCGCCTTCCAGCGAACAGCTCAGGCCATTACGGTTCAGCCAAGCGCGGCAGGACACATCCTGAGTATTACCCAGCTGAGGCGTAGCTATGCTTCGGCCCTTAAAATCAGCAGCATTCGTAATACCGCTATCCGGAGCAACCATCAGAGCGGCACCGCCATTCACCGCCCCGGCCAGCAAACGCACCTCGCGCCCGGCAGCGACAGCATACGCATTCAGCGCCGGGCTGGGGCCGACGTATGTCAAATCAACCGTACGCCCAAAAATAGCCTCCATGGCCGTAGGACCGGCATTGTAAGTATACCACTCAATGTTGTAACCGGGCAAATAGCGCTCAAACCAGCCCTCACCGTTGCGGGTCATGTGCCGTGCCACGAGCGACTGTACATGAGTCACATTCGGAAATCCGCCTATGCGGATGGTCGTACTATGCTCTTCCTCACGATTGCAGCCGCAGAACAATAACAGCGCCGCCGCCAGCAACAAAAAGCTTGTGAGGTATCTCTTCATGACCCTCAATCCTACCAGAGCACAAGCCCGCCGTCAAGCAGCAATGGCGGCAACACCGCGGTTATTTTGCATGTCGGTCGGCCTTCTTCGCCCTTACCCGACGAAAAACAAAGACCAACTCGTCTTCCGGACGGTTCATCGCCTTGTTCCGACTGCGAATATACTCTCTGGCCAGCTCAGGCAGCTGCTCAAAAACAAGAGGTCGAACAACCGCTTCATCGCGACCGTTAAATTCAATATCGGCCTCAAACTCGCGATTACCTCGGCGAAAACGCACGCGGTAAGGTTCCGAATCCGTCTGCACCCAGGTGTAGGTAAATTTGCCACGGTGGCCACCGGCAGACCAAGAGACAAGTTCCTCCGTTACCTCAGCCTGCATATTACCCGATGAGCCCTTCCACTCCCCCGGTGCCAGTTTAACCGGGTTCTCAAACCAGTCCGGCAACACGATAGCACATATTACCCCGATAATACTACAAACGAAACCTTTTATGGGAGCTTTTAACATGACAATATCAAATGAGAGAACAAATCTTCATCCTTTACGACGGCAACAAGCGTACTACACGATCGGCGCGTGGGAGCGTAATGGAGACGGTGGTACCAATTCCCTCTTTCGAGGCGAGAGAAAGTGTACCACCGTGTTCTTTAATGATGTGGCGCACGATGAGCAGTCCCAAGCCATTGCCTTTTTTGCGGGTGGTGCGAAAAGGCTCGTACATGTTGCCCATCACCTCATGGGAAATGCCGGTACCATTGTCGCCAATGATGATGCGCACATCCGTATCATTATAATCGGTCTGAATGTAAATACCGCCTTCGCTCCCGGGGATTGACTGAAAGGCATTGCGAATTAAGTTATAGAGAGCCTGAAACAACTGACCGCCATCGGCATTCAGCTCAGGCAGGTCTTTACTGAGAGCCAGCTGAACCCCAATGCCGCGGGGGGCAATTTCCGGCTCGAGCACATCCAACACATGCTCCACTAACTCGTTAAGCTTCACCACCTCGCGTTGCAGACGCCCCGGGCGCACCGATTGGAGGAACTGCCGCAGCAGGGTATCAAGCCGGCGCGTTTCACTCAATGCACTCTCAAGCAAGGGGCTCAGTTTATCCTGAGCAGCAGCATCCAATTTTGAGAGTTTGCGTTGCATGAGCTGTAAGTTAAGGCCGAGCGAATTGAGCGGGTTGCCGATTTCATGAGCCACGGCACCGGCCATGTAGGTCACAAGGTTAAATTGCTCGGCCTCAGCATCTTCCTCACCTCTGGCCAAGCTCTCCGTATCGTCCCGGATGAGCAACAGATACTCAGCCCCCTCCGCCACGGGGCTCATCAGAAAATTATAGTGCCTTTCCTCGGGATAATTCACATGCAGGTCGCGTGAAATGGCAATACCGCTGTTACAAACTTCGGCCCAAGTACAAGTACCACCTACAAGACGTTCAAACGGAACATGGAGCAACTCCTTAACGGGACGGTTGTATATGGCACAGGCCGCTTTATTGGCAAAACGAGCCACGCCTTCAGAATCAAACAAAATCAACCCATCACGCAAAGCATCAAACACATCCTGCAAAAGCCCCTTTTCCGATGCCAAGCGCATGAAGAGTCGTCGCAGCTCCTCCGGCCCCAAATGTTCCAGACGGCTCACTATCTTATCCATCGTATCGCGCTTCATGTCCTTGTATCAAAAACGTATGTTCAATTCAGAGAAATTCAGCGGCAAAGTTACCCGGAACACATGACGCTCATCAAATTCGCCCGCCAACTCGCAGCCATCCAACTCAACAACGGGAGAGGCAGATGGCGGCAAAGAATGAAGAGCCAGCTCAAATGTGCGCTCGCTCTGCTCGGCATGCAGGTTAACACGGTGCTGCAAACTAAACGACCGCAGCTGCGCCCTGTACTCAAAGCGGTGCAGCATATAGCGCCCTCGACGATAACCATAGCCATCGCCCTCATCCTCATACAACTCGCTCGTTTGAGTAAGCTCCGGAGCCCACCACAACTCAAGCGTAACGGGAGGCTCAGCCAACTCACCCACATATTGCTGTACCGGCCAGCGGGGTACAACATAACCGCCACGAACATAAACGGGTATGTGCGAAAGCGGGGTAGAAACCCAAGCCTCGATGGAGGAATCGGGCGCCTGCTCATCTGTCCAAAATGAATACCAGCGCCCGGGAGGCAGGTACATGAAACGCCCGGTCTGCCCGGGATGATGCACCGGCACCACATACAGAGCATCGCCCACAAAGAACTCGCTGCTGCGCCAGTATGTATCCGGGTTATCGGGGTACATCAAGGCCAGCGAGCGCACAATCGGGGTGCCGTAACGGCTGTACTTGTAGAACTGCGTGTAGAAATAGGGCAGCAGGCGGTAGCGATGCTCCAGAGCACGTCGCACCAAATCCTCCACCACCGGTCCAAAGCACCAAGGTTCCTGCCCGCCATACTCACCATTGTTGTGGTTACGGAAGAATACATGGAAAGCAGCCATCTGCATCCAGCGGCAGAAAAGCTCCGGCGTGGGATGCCCCAGAAAACCGCCCGTATCTGCCCCGCAGAAGGAAACACCACTGGCAGACAAACGCTGCACCATAAGATTGGCCATCTTCAGGTTTTCCCAATCCGCATCATTATCGCCCGTCCAAGTAGCAGCCCAGCGCTGCAACCCGGCAAAGCCGGCCCGGGACAGCACAAAGGGACGCCGGTCAGGCGCAAACTGCTCCATTCCCTGTCGGGTAGCTCGAGCCATACATTGCCCGTAAACATTATGAGCCTTCAGGTGGGAGCAATAAAAACCATCGTAATTATGCCGAGTGTCGGGCGGGAACGTTCTATCCGGGAAGATGGAGGGCTCGTTCATGTCCGTCCAAATACCACGCACACCGTACTCAGCAATCTGGCGGCGGAACAAATCGGCCCACCACTTGCGGGTGACCGGTGAAGTAAAATCCGGGAAGGTACAGGTACCCGGCCAGACCTCACCGGAGAGCAAGGCACCATCGTGCCTGCGGCAGAAGACATTACGCTCAAACCCGCTACGCCACACATAATTGTCGGGGTTCACCTTAATTCCCGGGTCGATAATGGTTACCACCTTAAAGCCATCCTCCCCCAAGCGGCTAATCATGCCCGCCGGGTCAGGAAAACGGGTTCGGTCCCAGGTCAACGCCTGATATTCTTTCATGTGGTGAATATCAAGATGGATAGCGTCGCAGGGAATGCGGCGGGAGCGCAGCTCAGCGGCCAGCTCCGTCACCATTTTCTCCGGGTAATAACTCCATTTGCTCTGGTGGTAACCTAATGCCCAAAGCGGCGGCATAGGCGGCAGCCCCGTCATGCGGGTGTAAATCTGCACGGTATCCATGGCACTTGCCCCGCAGATGAAGTAGTAATCCATCACACCGCCATCAGCCCCGAAAAGCAAGCGATCTTCACGCTCGCGGCCAAAGTCAAAATAGGAGCGCATGGTATTATCAAAGAAAATACCATACTGCGTACCTTCATTCAAACACAGGAAGAACGGTATACTCTTGTAAAGCGGGTCGCTGTCAGGATTAAACTTGTAATGGTCAGCTCCCCACATCTCAAAGCGCCGCCCGCGCATATTAAGTGCGCAGGGTTTATCGCCCAAGGCAAAAAAGTGAGCCCTTTCGGGCATGTACTTCAGCACCCACACCAATTCATCACCGGTTCGCTCCTGCAGGCGGTGCCCCATACCCTCGGCATCGCAGCACAAGGGGCGCAAGCTCCCCCGCTCCACAAACTCCAACCCGCCGTCCTCCTTACGCACTCGCACTATCAATCGGCTTGTACTGAGCTCATAGCAATCATCAAGCTCTTGTTCTTCCGGTTGCAGGCAAGCCGGTACATACTCAGGCGCTATACCGTAGCTGGGAATATTTTCGAAAATCGGGTGCGACACATAGCGACAACGCACCACCCCCGGCTCCAGGAAGTAGAGCCGCAGGCGATTGGTGGGGAACTCCAATTCCAGCGTATGGCTGTTCACCCACTCGTAGTGGCGAATAAAGTCCTTCATCCCTTTGCAGCAGGCAAGGCATACCCGGCAGCACCCCTTGCCCTCTCACAGGCAATATGCACTAGCCGGGGGGCCACTGAAGAGAGCGCCCACCTATAATGTGAATATGCAGGTGCGGCACCGTCTGCCCGGCATCGGCACCGGTATTAAGCACCGTGCGGAATCCGCCCTCGGCAAGCCCCTCAGCACGGGCAATCTCACCCACCTTCAGCATAAGGTGCCCCAGCAGGGCGGCATCTTCGACCGAGGCCGCCTCAATGCTCGGTATGGGTTTGCGCGGTACCAGCAACACATGCACCGGTGCCACCGGCGTAATATCGCGAAATGCCACGCAAAGCTCATCCTCATACACCATGGCAGAGGGTATCTCTTTGTCTGCTATTTTCTGGAAGAGTGTTTTTTCCATTGCACCCCATATTTAACACAGAGCCGCAGCACATGCAACCAGAATCTTACATTCCACCCCCTAATTTAGCCATTTGAGAGATTTTTCGCCACTATAAGCTTGCATTTTCGGGCACCGGGACTAAACTTATGCCCAGAGAGAAATATGAACACAAACGCAGAACGACTCAGAGACTATGTACTCGGCCTGTACCCCGCGGAAGAATGGCCAACCCTGCTGCACCAGGCAGAAGAATGGGCTGCCACTCAGCCTCTGGCCGGGCTGCGCGTGCTGGATGCCAGCCCGATTTTCCGCAATACTCTCGGCAAATATGTAGCCTTGCTGGCAGCCGGTGCTAAAGTGTTCATTCCCGCTCGCACCAACATGCCATCCGATCCGGAGGTAATTCGTCTGTTGCCCGATTTCGGTATCGAAACCGCCGAAAAGGGGCAGAATGATTTTGACATCATCCTCGACTGCGCCGGGCAATGCGCCCGCCTTACCCCCACCTTGGGCTATGCCGAGCTTACCCGCTCCGGCGTACCCATTTATGAGCGCACCTGCCGCCCCGTCATTGTGGCAGACGACAGTCGCATCAAGCGCGTGGAAACCACCCTCGGCACCGGCGAGAGCTTCTTCCGCGCCATGGCTCAGCTGGGGTACAATGACCTCAGCGAGCGCCGTCTGCTGGTGGTAGGCTACGGCAAAGTGGGGCGAGGTTTGGTGCACTACGCCCGCAAGCACGGCATGAAGGTCATGGTGGCCGACCTGACCGACAAAGCCGGCGAGCTCCCCGGCGACGTGGGGTTCGTCAATGTCAACGATCGCGAAGACCTCAACGATACCATACTGCATGCCTGGTGCGTTGTCACGGCAACCGGTCGCATCAATGCCCTGCACAACAGGCTGGATACCGCCGCCATCATATCCTCCCCCGTTCTGCTGGCCAATATGGGGGTTGATGACGAGTACGGCACCAAAATACCGCCGCACCGCGTGCTCAACAATAAAAAACCGCTCAACTTCATCCTCGACGAGCCCACCCGCATGTGCTTTATCGAGACAACCATGGCGCTGCACAACGCCTGCGCTCTCGAGCTGCTTACGGCCGATTTACCCAACCGTTGCATGCCCCCGGCACCCGACGTCGAAGAGCGACTGCTGCACATTGCCACCACACGCGGAGCCGGCGAACTGCGCCACCTGCATCTCCTGCTGGGCGATGAGGCGATGAAAGTATAATCCCCACCCTCCGGGCGCTCGCAGACTTTGCTATTCGTCGGCGATTGTAACATATTTGTAACATATTTGTGACGAAACGCGTACTTGACAGCGTGGGGGAAGGTACCGTAGAATGAGAGCATGCTCAGGTTCATTTCCATTGCGCTGCGCATGATTCTCTGCACAGCAGGAGCAGCGGTGCTGCTCTATGTACTCTCGTACCCGGACAGCCTCATGCCTGCCAACCCGGCGCTGGACTATGTACAAGGTATCACCTACTACGACTTCAAGCCTTGGATGTGGCTTGCCCCCTTCCTTTTCATGGAGCTGGTCAGCATAGCCGGCCCGCGCCGTAACCTCGTGTGGTTCACCGCTCTCTTTACCATCATAGGGCTTACCCTCATTGCCTGGCCGGTACTCACCGCCACTTGCCCCGAATTGGTACACCCCACCTTTGAATATGAAGACGGCAAACTGGCGCAAGGTCTTATCTACATGTTCTGCGTGCTGGGAATTACAGCCTTCACACGTCTGGTTGTACTGCGTTTTCTCTACCCGCCCGAGACGGAAATTGATGATGACATCAACAACGTGGACGCCGATGTACTCGACCCATCCAAAGCGCTGACCGTGAGGGAAATCCTTGCCAATCCCCGCAAAGCCAAACCTCACTTTCTCTTTGGAGATGCTGACCAGGAGCGCCTGAGCACCATTCGAGCCATTCTGCGCCGTCTGCAGCGCCTGAGCAATTGGCAAAACGCAGGCTGGCTCACCCTCATTGCCCTCATCCTGTGCTGGTTCTTCTTCTTCCCTCAACCCACCGAAGCACAGGCTCTACAGCGCGACCGGAACACCATGTACCGCTACGTCAAGATGCCCGATGGTACCCGCCGCGCCACTTTCCCCGCTGTACATGCCGCCTACCGCTACATGAAGCACCTTGCCGACACCGATGCGCTGGCCGGCCTCAGCAAAACGCAGGCGGAAAAACTGCTGCAACTTCAAACCGTGCCGGAGGCTTACCGCAGCCAGCTGCGCGATGAGAGCGACATCTCCATCGCCTCGGTGGACGACATCTTCGACAGCCGCACTCGATTCCTCACCATCAGCGACGGACGCCGCGTAGCCGTTCTCTACATCAGAACCAACCAAGAGGGCGATATCATCAACATTGCCGAAGTGCAGGATGCCGGCTGGAATGCCAAGGCCGACGACATCCGCAAGCGCTTCGGCACCGCGTCCTCCCGCAGCTATTACTATTAAGTTATATCTACAATTAACTTGAGCTTTCTCATATCTCACACCTTGCAATTTGCGCTTCTCACCTCCCATGCCTCCCTTCATTCATAAAGGCCGCGTAGCCTTCCACTCGACAGATGCCGCCGGCATCGTCCACTTTGCCAACTACTTCCGCTATATGGAAGAGGCTGAGCTGTATGCCCTCAATGCACGCGGTTTCCGCCCCGACAACTACGCCTACCCTCGCGTCCATATCGAGGCCGACTACAAGGCGCCCCTCCGTTTCTGGGAGGAATATACTGTGGAGGCCGCCCTGCTGCACATCGGCACCACCACCCTGCACTGGCAATTCACCATCAGTAGCTCCCACGGCGTATGCGCCGTACTCAAAAGCATCAGCGCACGCCGTACCGCAGACCTGCAATCCCCCGCTCCTTACACCGACGAAGAGCGTTTCAGACTGCAAGACCTCCTCATTTTACCCGCCGAGAGCACTCATAATCAAAAAAAATGAAAAAAAATGCGCCATCTGCACAAATTTGGATTGCCAAGAAGACAAAAATAGTGTAGACTTTCGCAACCGCCAGAGCCGAGAGGCTCCTGAAACATTTATTAGCACACAAGGAGAACAAGGATGAACATTCTCGATACCATCGAAAAAGAGCAGCTGAAGGACGACGTGACTCCCTTCAACGTAGGTGACACTGTAAAGGTTCACTGCCGCGTAATTGAAGGCGGTAAGGAACGCGTGCAGATTTTCCAGGGCATTGTAATCGGCAAGCGAGGCGCCGGTGTGAACGAGGCTTTCACCGTTCGTAAGATTTCCTACGGCGAGGGCGTGGAGCGTTCCTTCCCCGTGCACACTCCCAAGATTGCCAAGGTTGAGGTTGTGACCCGCGGTAAAGTTCGCCGCGCCAAGCTCAACTACCTGCGCGAGCGCGTAGGTAAGGAGGCCGTCACCGTGAAGACCATCCGCTAAGCTTCACACGGCTCCGCCGGTAAAGGTATATATTTTTCATAGGCAAAAAACTCAGTTCCGCCGGAACTGAGTTTTTTGTTTTCATGTTTACGCGGCTCTTTACTAACCATTCCTATATCAAACGGCGTAACATGTATTGCCCCCAGATTTAAGCAAGTCTACGTTGATACACGGCCCCCTTCCCCTTTACCTCGTGCCCTGTACTGTCCCCGTACGGGTGAGCGCAGCATCTACTCTTCCGCTTTCTCATAGGCTTTCAGCAGCCCCCCCTCCTCGCAAGAAAGACGGCTTCAAAAGGAGCCTCCAAATTAGGTTGGCACTAACCACTAAAAAACGCTCAATTTCTTTGACGAAAGTGAGCGTTTTTGAAGTACCGGCTGTGGGACTCGAACCCACACTCTTTCGAACTCGATTTTGAGTCGAGCGCGTCTACCAATTCCGCCAAGCCGGCGTTGCGAAGTGGTGTGCAGAGATTAAACCAGAGAGTAAACCAAAAGTCAAGACAAAAGCTATCTCCTTTGTGCAAGATGGCACAAAAAAATGCTGCCTGCACCAAAATGCAGGCAGCAATGATGAAATCAAATGCGCTCAGGCAGCAACTCAGGCCTTCTTGCAGAACTCCTCGAGGCGATCGAGGCCTTCCTTCAGCACATCGAGAGAGGTGCAGTAGGAGATGCGGATAGCGTTGTCGTTACCGAAGGCAATGCCGGGAATGGCGGCAACCTTGTAGCGCTCCAGCAGCTTCTCGCACAGCTCGAGAGAGCCCATACCAAGCTCCGTCGTGTCGATGAAGAAGTAGAAAGCGCCCTTGGGCTCTACCACCTTAATCTTGGGCATGGCAGCAAGGCGGCTGTACACATACTGACGGCGGAAGTCGTACTCCTCGCGCAGGTCAGAGATGAAGGACTGGTCGCCGTTGAGAGCCTCGATAGCGCCGTACTGGCAGAAGGTCGTGGCGTTGGAGGCGCAGTGGTCCTGAATCATCTTGATGTACTTGGCAATGCCGGCAGGAGCGGCGGTGTAGCCAAGGCGCCAGCCGGTCATGGCATAGCCCTTAGAGAAACCGTTGATGGTGATGGTCAGGTCGTACAGCTCGGGGCTGAGAGAAGCCATGGAGACGTGCTTCTGATCGTCGTAAATCAGGTGCTCGTAAATCTCGTCGGCAATGATGAGAATGTCCTCGTCCACAGCCACCTCACCGATAGCACGCAGCTCCTCCTCGGTATACACGGCACCGGTCGGGTTGTGCGGCGTGGTAAGAATGATCATCTTCGTGCGGGGAGTCATGGCATTGGCAAACTCCTCAGCGGTAATCTTCCAGCCGTTCTCGGCCTTGGTCTCCACAAATACGGGAGTAGCACCACAGAGCTGCACCATGGAGGGGTAGCTCACCCAGTAGGGGGAAGGAATGATGACCTCATCACCCTCGCTCACCGTGGCACGCAGAGCGGCATATACAGCCGGCTTGGCACCGGAGCATACGCAAATCCGGTCGATGCTGTAGTCAAGGTTGTTATCGCGCTTCAGCTTGTCGCTGATAGCCTTGCGCAGCTCAGGCAGACCAACGGAAGGAGTGTACTTGGTGGCGCCACCTTCCAGAGCCTTGATAGCAGCCTGCTTAATGTTCACCGGGGTATCCTTATCGGGCTCACCACCGGCGAGGCCGAATACCTGCTCACCATTAGCCTTCATCTCTTTGGCCTTGTTGGTAACAGCCAGCGTAAGAGAGGGCGAAAGTGCAGCAACTGTGGGGGAAATAAAGTCCATTGCAGGAAAAAGTGTTAAAAATTGATATGTTCGGCGACATGCCTGCACGGCAGGTCGCGCCTATGTTACCCTCTTACTCACCAAAAGGCAAGGAAAATATGCGGGAGTGACAGAATAATGTGGGATTTACAGGCAGCAAGTTGTAAACAGCCAATAAACTCAGCAAATGGCAATTTGCCAACATCTGCCATCTGCAATTTACAATCAGAAAAGTATCGGGTCAGGCGGGCTCGCCCGCCT
>JAFZHC010000068.1 GCA_017555025.1 Akkermansia sp. | reverse complement strand
GCGAAAAGTAGTAGTCTTTGTTCTGGTGCTTTTCATGATATGGTAGGTTTGATTTTGGCGAATTGACTATACCATCTTTCATTCAGAAGAGCACCTTTTTTGTGCTCTCATCGTGTCGCATTTAATTTTGCCACTCTCACTTTCTTCACTACTATGCACGTTGACATTTACATGATAAATGATATACTACAGCCAGTACTCATGAAAAAACAATTACATACCCGTACCGAAATCAAAGAGATTCTGGATAAGCTGGATAAAGCACAAGATGACTACCTTTTTGGCGATGACGATGTGGATTCGAGTCAAGCTCTCATCACCATGATACGCTGCGCACACAGCGGAATCCCGGAAGCCATGAGAATCTTCGGATTTTTCTTACAAGTCTGTTTTGACCGCCCTTCTGCAAGCCGCTTGTCAAACTATTACATTCACCGTGCAGCTGAGGGCGGCGATACGAAGGCAACCATGGAGCTCATTGAGCAATACTGGTGGAAAGACCGCAACACCGCTATGCAGTGGATAAAGTGCGCCCGCCGCGCCGGCATGTACAAGGCCCTGCACGATATGGCAATGGACCTCGATGAAGACGATAGAGAGCTAGCGCTCCACATCTTCTCCGGCATTCCGCAACGAGGGGCCGTGCACAGCCTGCTCTATGCCGAAATGCTGGCTGAAACCAACCCCGAAAAAGCTCGCAGACTAGCACGGCAGGCACTCCGTAAGACACCGCAGGATAAGCAGTTCAGCACCATCTTAGCACTCTGCAACAACATTACCCCCACACTAGCTGCGGAGGGGCGAGCCATGCTGGTGAGGCTGGCAGGTAAAGGGCACACCCTTGCACAGCACAAGCTAGGCTACTGCTATTACCACGGTACAGACAACTTCAGCAAAGACCTGCGCTGCGCATTCCGCTGGTGGAAACGTGCGGCCGACAGTGGGCATGCGCCCAGCATGTTTGAGCTTTCTCTCATGTATGAGCACGGTGAAGGCTTACGCCGTAACCGCGTAAAAGCTTTTCAATACGTTAAAACCGCCGCCGCAAACGGTCTTCGGAAAGCCATAACCAACTTAGGATACTGTTACTACTGGGGCATCGGCACAAAGCGCAACTTCACCGAAGCTGTCGCCTGTTTCCGCCGCGCCATTGAGCTTGGGGATACAACCATCTCAGCCTATAATCTGGGCGAGCGTTATTACATGGGGCAAGGTGTGGAGAAAGATATACAGAAAGCTCTGTACTTCCTCCGCATGGCCGCTCGCCGAAATTACCCGGACGCCATCTGCCGCATCGCCTACGTGTCCATTCACGGCGAAGGAGTAAAGCTCAATGTTGCCAAGGGCATACACTACCTGCATCGCGCAGCCAAGCTCGGTAGCGCAATGGCACTCTGTGAGCTGGGCAAGTGCTACGAATACGGCACCGGCGTACCCCAAAACCTGCAGAAAGCCATGGAGCTCTACACCCGCTCAGCCGAGCAAGGCTACCGCTATACCAAGAGAGAGAGCTCCAGATTAAAGCGAAAAATGGAAAAGCTTCATTGCCAAAGCTAAATAGCTTGGCTACTAAAAGCCATCTCACAATCCTGCCAAGGCGAGGATATCTTTTATCTGCTGGCGGGGGCGCTCCGGCCATTGTTTGTTAGCCACGGGGCTGGCCGGGCTGGGGTGCAGAATGGTACCGAGTGTGAATGAACGCCCCGGCAGGGCAGCTGCTGCCAGCTCCAACTGTTTGAGAGCATAGGCACCCACACCAACAAGGCAGCGGGGCTGTAGAATTTCAATCAATCGCACGAGGTGGCGCTGACAAGCCGCGTCTATCTGCACCATCTGCTCCTTGGGTAACTGGGTGGGGGTGATATTGGCCCCGCTCTCACTCATCCAGATTAAGGGGCAATAATTGGCCACGTAGGCACGCGAAAAAAAGGCCTCTGCCGTGCCATACATCTCTTCAAAAAGCCCCCATAAACGGCGCCCGCTCACCTCCGAACGCGGGCAGTTAAAGCCCTGAACCGGCCGCTTGGGATGTGTGGCAGGCGGCTGGCCGATAGGTGCCGTAATCCCCATCCACAAGGTCACAGCAGCAATCTCGCCAAAAGGCACACCGGTCTGCGCCATTCCAAAAGGGCCGGGGTTCATCCCGAGGTAAAGCACATCCTTCGGGCCATTGGCAAAGCGGCGGATATAAGCCTCGTGCCCGGCCCAGGCATAGGTAAGCGGATTGTATGTATAGGCAACGGGAGCAGAGAAAGAGAGAGCCTCCATCTCCTCGCAGAGCTGGCGGGCGGCAGCGATGACCTGTTCTGTGTGCATGACGTGAGTTTAGCACATCGGGGCGGCTGTGGCAACAATTATCGCTTGATATCGGGTAAGGGATGCGTTACAATGGCGCGCGTGAAAGTCATAGCCATTGCCAACCAGAAGGGCGGTGTGGGAAAAACCACCACCGCCGTTAACCTCTCAGCTGCACTTGCCAAGCGCGGCCGCAGAGTACTGCTCATCGATGTGGATTCTCAGGCCAATGCATCTTCTGCACTAGGGATTGAAGCCACCAGCGAGCAGAGCCTTTACCAGGCCCTCATCGGCAATCGCCTCATGGAAGACCTCATCCGCCCGGCCAATCGCCGCAATCTTTCCATCATCCCGGCTCACATGGATCTTTCGGGCGTGGAGGTAGAGCTTACGCAAAACGGCACTCACATTACCTGCATGCGCGATGCCATGGAGGGACTGCGCTGCAGCGATTACTATGACTACGTCTTTCTCGACACCCCGCCCTCTCTGGGTGTGCTCATGACCTCATCCCTCTGCGCCTGCGACGAGGTACTTACCCCCATGCAGTGTGAGTTCCTCAGTCTGGACGGTCTTTCCAAGATTCTCTATGTTGTGGAGCAGATCCGAGAGAGCGGTGCTAACCCCCACCTGAAACATGAAGGTGTGCTCATGACCATGTACAGCAACACCAACCTCGCCAATCAGGTTATTGCTCAGGTTAAGGAAGTGCTACCCAACAAGATGTACACCACCGTCATCCCCCGCTCCGTACGTGTGGCAGAGGCTCCCAGCTTCGGTCGTACCGTGATTGAGCATGACCCCTATGGCCAGGCTTCTCTGGCATACCAGAACGCCGCCAAGGAGTTCCTGACCCGCCACCGCTGATACCCATAACAGCAAGCACATCTCCCGCTCATGCTGCGGTGGATATACCCCATAACCTGCGAGCTGTGCCACGAGGTCAGCGAGCGGAGCCTGTGCCCGGATTGCCTTGCCCGCTTGGAGCGAGTGCCGCGCCCCATCTGCCTGTACTGCGGAGCCCCGCTGCAGCAGACACCCGCAGCCCCGGCTCATTGCGAGGCCTGCAGCGGCAAGCCCCGCCCCTTCGACCTCGCTCGCTCGGCTCTGGTAAGCACCGAGGAGACGATGGAGCTTGTTTACAAACTCAAGTACCACCATGCAGCTTGGTTAGCCGGCGGTCTGGCACCGGCACTCGCAGATTTGCTTGTGCACACACCGGCCTTAACCGCCATGAGCGAGGCCGCCCTGGTGCCCGTACCCGTCACCCGCAAGCACCTGAACAGCCGAGGGTACAATCAGGCTGAGGAACTCGCCCGAGCCCTGGGCAAGCTGGTTCAATTACCGGTCATTCGTGCGCTCCAACGTGATGATACCGACCACGACAGTCAAACCCGCCTGAGCGCACGGCAGCGACAGCTCAATGCCTACCGCGCATTCCAGCCAACCCCTGACTACACCAGCGGCAAGCACCCCCTGCCCCCGCAACTCATCCTTGTTGACGACGTCTTTACCAGCGGAGCTACGGCCAGAGCCTGCAGCCGCGCCCTGCGACAACTACCCGGGGTAAAAGAAATCGCTGTCATCACTCTGATTCGGATTCTCCAAAGGTGACGACAGCGATTAAGAGCAAAAGCCACAGGGCTCAGCGCAGCAGACGCATGCACTCCTTATGCCCCTTTTCCGTGGCGCAATGCAGCGCCGACTCACCGGCTTTATCAACGATATTCTTATCAGCACCGGCATCCAGCAGCAACTTCACACAAGCCGCATGACCATTAGCCGCTGCCCAAATGAGCGGAGTCTCGCCATAATCATCGGCCAGATTTACATCGGCACCGGCTGCAATAAGGTATTTCACGCAGTCTGCATGGCCGGCAGATGCCGCGCGACTGATAGGCGTGGTGCCATAAGCGCCACGGGCGTTCACATCTGCACCGCGGTCACGCAGCATCGTCACGCAATCCAGATGCCCGCCACCGGCGGCCTCATGCAGAGGTGTGGCACCCAACTTATTCTTGGCCATAATCCAGGCACCGGCATCAATTAACGATTTCACACATTCGGCATGACCGAACTCAGCGGCAAGATGCAGCGGAATTTCACCGGAAGCATTGCGCACGTTCACCTTCACCCCGGCTGAAATAAAGTAATTAAGCACGTAGGTATCTCCCGCCACAGCGGCAGCCTCCAAATTAGCCACAGCGCCCGCAGCTATAAGCGCCTTCACACACTCGGCACTACCGGCACGAGTTGCAGCAATCAGCGGAGTTACGCCTTCATCATTAGCTATCTTCACATCAGCGCCGGCTGCTACAAGAGCCAACACCTGCACCGTACGCCCCAACTTAATGGCACGGTGCATGGGGGTGTCGCCCACTACGTCCGTGGCATTTTCATCAGCCCCCTCAGTAATCAGCAATTTAAGGCACTGGGGCGACTCATTCCAGGCAGCCAAGTGCAAAGCTGTAGCCTTTGTGCGAGGGTTACGGGCATTCACATCAGCTCCGGCATCGAGCAACAAGTCAATGAAATGGGGCTGTGAGGTCTTCACCGCCCAATGCAAGGCGTACTCACCATTCGAATCGCGCACATCGGGAGAAGCACCGGCAGCCAGCAACAACTCCAGCAAATGCTCATCTGCCGCATTGATTGCCTGCAACAGCGAGGCCGAATACTGTGCCGGCTTTATGTTAAGTGCAGCCAGCTCCTCAGCGGCTGCGGCGGCCTCGGCAGCTGCGGCCTCTTCAGCAGCACGCTCGGCGGCCTTGGCAGCTGCAATCTCAGCACGGCGCTGCTGGCGCGGCGTAAGAGCCGGAGCAGCCTCCTGAGCTGCCACAATAGCCTGCGGAGCAGCATCCGGAGTCGTTACAGCCGTTGCCGTGATCGTTGCAGCAGTAGCCGGAGCCTGCGCCATAGCGGCACCGGGCACAGCAACCAAACCGGCAATCAAAGTCTTAATCGTTTTCTTCATCATATAAATAAGAGGTTACAGAATCATCATCACGCAGCACGCCACGCCTGCATCAATATACCTTTCCTACACTATAACACTCCCGCCGGAAGAGTCAAGCAAATTCGAGCACTTAGTCATGCGCCGGCAACAACTGAACATCATACCCGAAAATGTCGGTAAAGAGCCCGGCCTTGCTACGCAGCGCCAGGTTTTCAATGGTCAGGTCATGCACGCCCGGAACCAGCAATTCCAGCTTACGGGCGGCATAGCGCACCGTAAATGTTGCAATTCGATGGGAATGAGCTCGTTCCATAGCATCAGCCACACGCAGGAGCGAGGCCAGCTTCTGCACCCTCAGGCGGTTCGGAAGCTCCAAGTCAGCATAGGTATGGTCATCTGTAGTGGGGGCACCATGGCGGTGATAACGAGCCATCAGCCCCACGATTTCCACATCTTCGCGCGAAAGACCGAACAGCTCCGAATTGAGGATGATATACTGGCCGTGGCGGTGGTGATTTTTAGGGCTGATGAATGTGCCGATTTCGTGCAGAATAGCCGCCACCGTCAACAACATGCGGTCATGCCGAGACAAGCCATGCAAATCCTGCAGCTGGTCGAAGAGTGAAAGGCAGAGCTTGCGCACCTGCTGACTGTGCCCTCGATCCACCTTATAGCGATTAGCCAGCAGCGTGGCAAAGTGAGTCACCTCCTGCTCCATGGCCTGATCATCACGCTGGGAGGGCAACAGATGGCGCAGGAAGGCAAAGGGGTATTCCTCCCGAGGCATCAGAATGCTCCGGGGTTCAAACTCTCGAGCCAGGCAAAGGTAAGTCACGGCAGCCGGCAGCAAAGCCCCCACAGAGGCGTAATCCTCTTGATATTTCTCACAACGCTGCTGCTTGGGCGTCGAGGCAATATCTTCCACCAGTTCGGCCAGCTCGTCTAAGGTCATCTGCCCTTTCTCCGTGACCGATGAAGAAATATGGTGGAAATCCGGGCCGAAAATCACAAAGGCATCAGGTTCATCCGGCAGGGCGGTTTCCGAATCGTGCAGAATTTGCTCCACTACCCCTCGGATATGCTCTCGGATGAGCGAACTTTCTATACCGGAGTTGCCTAAATCCGTATCTCCCACCGCCATGGCAGAACGGTGAGCCCCCATGCGATAATTGGCGTAATAGGTAATTCGACCGCGCTCGAAAAGCAGCAAACGCGTATTGCCCGGCCCCACATGCACCACCAGCAAGCGCTTCTTCTCCAGCTCAGCATGATTGCGCAGCATTTCCTGCATGCTGACGTAAAGCAGTCGCGTCATCTCACCATCGTCCATCACCTCCAGCTGCAGTCCGCAGATAGTCAGAAGACGATTGGTAATGCTGTCCATATTATGAACATTGAGCAGCACATTGGTAGCCAGCAGACGCACCTGCACTTCAGCCCCTTGTCGATACTCATCCAGCAGATTGTTGTAACCTCTGATGATGTGCACGCAGCGCTCCATCGTCTCACGCGACACATTGCCCTGCCGGAAAATGTCTTCAGCCAGCGCCATGGGTTGAGAGAGCACATCCAGCACACGTAACTCTCCCCCCTTATCCTCTGCTACCAACATAGAAACCGAACTGGCTCCCAGAAAGATAACAGCCTGAACCCCTCCCGGCAATTCAGACCTGTTCAGACTCCTTACGCTGCGCTTCTCTTTCATCACTCCCCGCATTGTAGCATTTCCCCACCCCCATGGCAAGCTGCAATTTGCCCGTCCGCGCACAAGCAAGTTACAAATTAGCTTGATTTTACAAACAAAAGCTGCTAGGATTATTCCCGATGAAACCCGTAAACACCATTCTGGCAGGGGTTATGGCTCTGACTGCATTTTGCAGCCAGCAGGCTGTAGCCGACCGCTATTCCGATTACTGGGCACCGCAGAACATGGCCAAGCGCCAGTGTACTTCCGTGCACATCGGTTATCTTCCCACCATATCGGGTCACACCGCAGCTTATACCGAAGCCGTTATTGAGAAGAGTGCTCCCGGCACCTACTTCGCAGTCAACAACTTCGGCTGTGGCTATATCGGCGTGCAGGAGCTGGGCAACAAAGACAACAACGGTAAAGCTCAGCGCGTAGCTATCTTCTCCATCTGGGACGCCAAGGACAGCGGCGACAACCCGCACGCAGCCCCCGAGGAAGAGCGTGCCAAATTGGTGCAAAAGGGTCGCCTTGTCACGACTCGTCGTTTCGGCGGTGAGGGTACCGGCGGCAACTCCATGCGCCCCTTCAACTGGAAGGAGGGCGAGGTCATCCGCACTCTCGTGGTGGAAAAAGAGGATGGTGAGGATTTCCGCCAGATTGCCGGTTACATCTGGGACTCCGAAACCAAACAATGGGAACTGCTGAGCTGCTGGCGCATTCAGGCTCTCACCCGTGGTCTTGGCGGCGGTTGCGGCTTTGTAGAGGATTTCAAGCGCGACGTTGATTCCAAGACACACGAGCGCCGCGCCACCTTCGGTCCCGCCTGGCGCTGGACCGGCAAGGAATGGGACCAGGCCATGTACTACCGCTTCACACGCGACGCCAACCCCAACATGGAGATTAACTGCCGCTACAACCCTGCTCGCGGTTACTTCTCTCTGGCAACCGGCGGCAACATTAAGCCCGAGGCTGATTTTGCGCCCTACGATACCAAGAAGCTTGAGACCCGCTCTGCCGCCCCCGGCGCAGACGTCATGAATCTGGTAACAGCCCCTCGTCTGGAGGAAAAGAAAAACTGATTCCGTCATTTTCAGCAACATCCCCGGCCCTGCGGTTGCAAAGCCGCAGGGCTTTTTGTGCCATCACACAAGGATTAAACGGGAATACGGTTGACTTTTGCCGCACAAGGTACTACAATTCCGCGCCCCTCAAAACGGAGGCAGCACCCGATATGTACAACGAAGATTTCAAAAACCGCATCATCACCGACCTGGCCGCTCTGAAGGAGGCCGGTCTTTACAAGCAGGAGCGTTACATCGCCACCCCCCAGTTCTCTGAGGTAGGCCTCAAGGATGGCAGCAAGGTCATCAACATGTGCGCCAATAACTACCTCGGCTTGGCTAACCACCCCGAGCTCGAAAAAGCCGCCAAGGAGGCTATCGACCGCTGGGGCTTCGGTATGGCTTCCGTGCGCTTCATCTGCGGCACGCAGACCCTGCACCAGCAGCTCGAGGAGCGCCTGAGCGCCTTCCTCGGCACGGAGGATACCATCCTCTTCGGTTCCTGCTTCGATGCTAACGGCGGTCTGTTCGAGGCTCTGCTCACGAAGGAAGACGCCATCATCTCCGACTCCCTCAACCACGCCTCCATCATCGATGGCGTACGTCTGTGCAAGGCTGCCCGTTACCGCTACGCCAACAACGACATGGCTGACCTCGAGGCCAAGCTGCAAGAGGCTAAGGCCGCCGGCGCCCGCACCATCCTCATCTCCACCGACGGCGTATTCTCCATGGACGGCATTGTAGCCAGTCTGGACAAGATTCACGAGCTTGCTGAGAAGTACGGTGCTCTGGTACACTTCGATGAGTCCCACGCCACAGGTGTGCTGGGTGCCCGTGGTCGTGGTACGCACGAGCATTGCGGTCTGTTCGGCAAGGTTGACATCACCACCGGCACTTTCGGCAAGGCTCTGGGTGGTGCCTCCGGCGGCTATGTAAGCGCCCGCAAGGAGATTGTGGACATGCTGCGCCAGAAGTCCCGCCCCTACCTGTTCTCCAACAGCGTCATGCCCGCCATTGCCGCCACCACCATCAAGGTGATTGACATGCTGGAGGCCTCCACCGAGCTCACCGAGCGCGTACAGAGCAACGCTGCCTACTTCCGCAAGGGCATGGAGCAGTGCGGCTTCACGCTGGCCGGTGCCGGCCACGCCATCGTACCCGTCATGCTGGGCGACGCCGCCCTCTCTCAGCGCATGAGCAACCGCCTGCTCGAGCTGGGTGTGTACGCCATGGGCTTCTTCTACCCCGTGGTACCCAAGGGTCAGGCCCGCATCCGCACCCAGATTTCCGCCGCTCACACCACCGAGCAGCTCGACCGCGCCATCGCCGCCTTCGCTCAGGCCGGCAAGGAGCTGGGTATCATCTGAAGTACGAAGGACACCCTCCGACATACGAATTAAATCTTTCCGCTCGCTGCGCTGGCATGCTGCCTGCCGGCGGGCGGAACTCTTTTCCCCCGCCATGTACACCAGTCTGTTCGATGTATTCTCCATCGGCATCGGCCCCTCGAGTTCTCACACCATGGGTCCCATGCGAGCCGCTGCCCTGTTTGTAGCCGATTTGGCAGCAGATGGGCGCCTGAGCCGCACCTCCCGCGTGCAGGCCGAGCTCTATGGTTCACTAGCACTTACCGGCGAGGGACACGGCACCCCCGGTGCCGTGATTCACGGCTTGCTGGGGCTGGATGCCGAAACACTCGATCTGAACCGCAATTACATTGAACAGGTGCGCAGCAGCTGCACCTTGGAGCTTGGAGGTGAGCACACCATCCCCTTCACCCCATCGCGGGATATCGTGCTGAGCAAAGCTATCACCCTGCCCGAGCACTCCAACGGCATGTGCCTGCGAGCGTGGAATGCCGCCGGCATCCTCCTGCATGAAGAGTATTTCTTCTCCATTGGCGGTGGTGCTGTACGTCGGCGCAGCGAGATGGGACAAAGCAGCGACGAGACCTCCCGCCGCGTGCCTTACGAATTCAACACCTGCGCGGAACTCATGGAGCTGTGCCGCCGCGAGAACATCACCATAGCGGGCGCCGTACGCTGCAACGAGGCCTCCCTTCGCCCCGCACAGTTAGTCAGCTACCGAGTGCGCCACCTCTGCAAAACCATGAGCGATGCCATTGAGCGCGGCATTTCCACCCCCGGCACCCTGCCCGGCGAGCTTAAACTCACACGCCGCGCCCCCATTATCTACAAACGCCTCGAAAAACTCTTCCACGACAACCGAACCGATGCCCTCACCATCATCGACTGGATTAACCTGTGGGCCTTCGCTGTAGCCGAGGAGAACGCCGCCGGCGGCCGCGTGGTAACAGCCCCCACCATGGGCAGTGCCGGTGTATTGCCCGCTGTGCTGCGCTACTACGAGCGCTACGGGCACAAAGAATCACCCTTCTCGCTGGAGGGTGGGCGCGAGGTCTTCCTGCTCACCGCCTCAGCTATATGCAGTCTATACAGAGCCAACGCCTCCATCTCCGGTGCGGAAGTCGGCTGCCAAGGTGAGGTAGGAGTAGCCTGCTCTATGGCAGCCGCCGGCTTAGCTGCTGCCATGGGTGGCACGAATGAACAGATTGAAAATGCCGCCGAAATCGCCATGGAGCATAACCTCGGCCTGACCTGCGACCCCATCTGCGGCTTGGTGCAGGTGCCCTGCATTGAGCGCAACGCCATCGGCGCCGTCAAAGCTGTGAACGCCACTCGTCTGGCACTGCGCGGTGATGGCTCCCACTACGTAAGCCTGGACAGCGTGATTGCCACCATGTACGAAACCGGCCGAAACCTGCACTCCGACTACAAGGAAACAGCGCAGGGCGGTCTGGCCACCAATGCCCTCACCTGCTAAACCAACGCAAACCGCAGCTTAGCCATCCCCCAACCATCATCGAGACACACAGCTCATTGAAAGCACCATTTTTTTGCAAAAAAAATTGAACGAAATGCCGCTCGGCGGTGTTACTACTATATCAGCCGCCGGCGGCCTCCGTGAAGGAGAGAGCGCGAAGGTCGCACTCAGAGAGCGGCTGAGTTTCATAAGGTAGTAAGTTGAAACACCCCTCGGGCGGATACCCGAGGGGTGTTTTGATTATTCATTTCCAATATTTTATAAATTCGACTCACTTTTTTATAGTTAAAATTGTGACAAATTGGTGACAGAATTTTCAAACTTCGCCATCAATGCCCCACTTGGATACCCTCCGTTTGTCACACAAATCGTCACAACACATTAATCTCGTCATAATTACACTTTGTGCTTGACTACCCCCCCCGATTGATAAGATACACGCGCATACTTTGATTTTACTATGAAAAACAAACTCTTTCTCAGCGCACTCCTTGCTGCTTGTGTTACTTGTGTAGCGCAGGCTGTTGAAATATCAGACTTAACAGTTTCAAAGACTGAGACAAAAACAATAGAAGGTGATTTGGCCACTAACCGCCTTACGATAGCAGGCGGAAATAGCACAGATGCTAAAGGCGGTACTCTTATCGTTAATGGAAACACTACCATCGTGTCAAATTTAACAAGTGGCAACGGCAGCCAGCTTCAAATGGGTTCTACCCTTGAGACCGAATCTGTTGAATTTATTAGCGAAACAGCAAACGAGATTAGACGAGGTTTTACGATATTTGGCACGATAAAAACCAACAACTTCAAAGTTTCGGCTGCTGAAGGTTCCTCAGCTCAAGTCCACCTCACCTCGGGAGGTGGTTGTATCCAATCAAGCGGCACAGAAAAAGGAACTTTCGAAGTTGGTAAAAATGCGGAACTTTTAATCGGCAATCCGACCAAAAGCGCAGCTGGTTCCATCAAGAACATGAATACAGTGATTAACGGTGGCACGCTCAACGTGAAATACTATGCAACTATGGACGGCATCACATTGAATAGCGGCGCTATCAATATTATTAACACATATGACCCTTTCTGGGGTTCGAAGCCTATTGAAGGGACTATAGACCTTGGCGACATCACCGTAGAAAACGGCACGTTGACACTTGAAGAAGCAGCCATCACATCTGGCATCACAATGAACTCCGGCACGCTCCAGTTCTTGGGTGACTGTCAAACAGGTGATTTGATTTTGAATGGAGGCACCATTTATTTTGGTGAGAGCGCAGTTACCCTTTCCGAGGAGGGATTGGCCTCCACCGTTACTACAGTTACAACAGGCGCCATGACACTCAACAGCGGCACTATTTATGTTGCCGACAATTACGTCATCGACCTGCGCGGCGAGGCTTTGATATTGACAGAAAATGTTAATATCGTCATGAGCGTGGCTTCTCTTGACAACGCTGAGGGTCTTACCGTCTTCGCGGAAGCAGGTAACGTGGAAGGCTTGGATAAGCTCTCTGTAACACTGGTAGATGAAACAGGTACAGAAAAGGAAATGGCTGTTTCCTACAACAGTGACGGCTCTGTGGTGACAAGCACCATCCCCGAGCCTACCACAGCTACGCTTAGCTTGCTGGCTTTGGCGGCTCTTGCAGCACGCCGTCGCCGTGCTTCTCGTTGAAACGCCCAGACAGGCCGCAAGTAAAACAATTTTTCGGTAAATGTAAATTCAGCCGTTGCCTCAGAAATGGGGCAGCGGCTTTTCTTATTACACACAAAAAAAGCCATCCGTACGGATGACTTCTGACTCATTATTGCGCGTATGCAAAGGATTTTTCGATATCACCTATGCACGCTTAGTAAATCCTTATAATATGATTTTTAATAAATTAAGCTCCTTATATTCATCTAGGAGCGTCTAAAATTGCGACGCTTCGGCGCGTAAGGTAGTAAGTTGGGTGCCCCTCCGTGTTGCGACGCGGAGGGGCGCTCTGCTTGATGAATCAAAAGCTATCATCCTCGTCGTCCCAAGAAATCGCCACCTCATTCTTGCTCTTCTTTTTCCCGGGGAATACCAGCGCAAACAGGCGACGAATCGGCCAGGTAACAAACAGCCAAACTTTCTCTCCACACATGAAAGCAAATAAGAAAATTCGTGCAAAAAAGCCCACATAGAAATAAACAGCAGCCATACCAAAAGCAATGACAAATACGACACACAACAACAACCAGGCCAACTCGCTTAAATTCATAACAAGGACATTATATAAAAATCACCTGCCCTTGTAAATGGCAAATACCGGTTAACTTTGAGTCGTTCTCTTAATAAGACTGCGGCTTTTTACTCCATATTTTAAATGTCAGCCCACATGATTTCTATTGTTATGCAAAATAATTTCTGCTAAAATTTCGTGGCCTTTTTCATTAAATGAATTTTACTCACTATTTAACATTAACACTAGGAACGGCGATTGGGGGCATAACCGCTACTGCTTCGACTTTCGACGAACTAACCAGAACCGGCGTTGTCTGGGCTACGGGCGTTTCTAAGGAAGAAGGCTGGTATGATGCCAATAAAAATGCCCCATGGGATGGGGATGCTGATGACTTGATGTGTTATGCTGCCTGCGCTGCTAACCTGGTTGCCTGGTGGCAGAATGGAGAATATGGCAAGAAGCTCACATCCTCCGCGCCCGGAGATATCGACTCCATCTGGAAAAAATATGTAACAAGCAACTTGCTGCCACTCTGAGGTCTGACAACTTATCGCATGCTCAAGTGTGATAAAAAAAGAAAAAGTTTCCGGGAGGAGCTTAATGTGCTTTTTCCGGCAAAGTAACAATAAACATAACATTACATACAAACATGAAAAACGCATTCGCATCCATTGTGCTTACAGCATCTGCCTTTATCCTCAGCAGCTGTGGAGCTCCCGTCATTGGTGCTATCTATACCAACACCTCTCTGCCTGTGGCTGTTACCTCTGCTGCCGGCAGCAGCAAGGTAGGTACGGCTACCAGCACTACTTATCTTGGTCTGTGGTCCGAGGGTGATGCCTCCATCGAGGCCGCCAAGAAGAACGGCGGTATTACCACCGTTTCTTCCGTTGATGCCAAGGTTGACAGCATCCTTGGTCTCTACACCACCTACACCACCACAGTACGTGGCAACTAATACACCCGTATAGATTTACACCATTCACGAGAAGCCCGGGGCATGCAAGCTCCGGGCTTTTCCTTAAAAACGCAGCCCCTCGCGGACTTTCACCGCAGTACGCATATCGCGGCGGTCGTACAAAACATTGCCGGATATCCCCGAAAGGATATCCGGCAATGTTACAGGATTGTGTTCAGTTTATCAGAACTTGTAAATGACGCCGGCATTTACATTGTGCTCGTTGCTGTCTTCAGCAGCATCGAAAGTGTAGCCACCCTGAGCACTCCAGCGGTTATTAATTTCATAATCAGCACCCACGCTCAGCATAGCACCGGTACGGCCGGGGTTAGTACCCTTAAATGCCTTACCACCGATGCTTACCTTAGAGTTATGGCGCATCAGGTCACGATAAAGAGCAAGCTCACCCCATACCGTGGTGCGCGGAGTCAGCAGGTAGCTCAGACCGCCACCAAGCATCATGCGCAGGTTCTGCATGGAGGAGATATCCATACCGTCAACCGTATCCGACTCATGAGCATAGTACTGCATGCCCACAAAGGCAGAACCCACCGTGCGGTTATTGATAGAGCGGCTGTAGGTAGCACGCACATCAGCCTGAAGGCTTTCCTGCTCCCAATCTTCGGCAATCTCATCATGCTCGGAGGTGGTATCGCCATAAGCCAGAGACCAGTCAACCGACACAGAGCCCTTGCCAAGGTTCCAGGAACCGGCGCTGCCATAAAGTGCCAGGTGCAGGGTCTCCTGCTTCACAGCGCTTTCAGTAAAGGGAGACACTCGGCCCCAATCATAGCCCAAAGCCACACCCAGGCTGCTACGGGCGGACATGCGGCGCTCTGCACCAATGGCTGCACCATACAGGCTGTAATCTGCACCTACAGAACTAATGCGAGAACCATGGCCATACACAGCCCCCCAAGCAATCGTCTTGCCGTAAGAAGCAACTGCGGGCAGAGCCGCCTTGCCGGAGGCAGGAGCATCCAAAGTCACGGCGTTGGCATGCTTACCTCTCAGCGTGCTGACAAATGCCTGTGAGGACTTAAATACGCCCCAGTTGGCTGCATTACCAATCTGCGGATTGACAGCAGCATAGATAAGGTAAAGCACATTACCCTGCCACATCAGGTCATTGTAACCGGCAATACCATCAACCGTCACGCTATCTGCGCTCCAACCGGTAGGAGTCGAGTCACTCTGCACCAGCATGTACTTACCGGTTGCCAGTTTACCGTTGGAGAGAAGAGTCATGCTGAGCTGCCCTTCCACATCGGCGTGAGCACCGCTTACAGCAGCCTTGCGCAGGTTCTCAGCAGAAAGAGTGATAATCTGCTTACCGGTACCGAATACGTTACCCTCCGTTACCGTGAGGGAGGAGCCTTCCGTCACAATAACCTGATTGAAGCCGACAACATCGCCTACAGAACCGGTATATGCCTTATCAGCCGTACCTACCAGCAGGGTAGAAGTCTTGCCTACGGTGGCACCATTAATGCCGCCGCCGGACACCGTTCCCTTCACCTCTGCGTTGTCCTGCAGAGAAACAACGGTGTTGCCCTCCACGTTACCCTCATTACCGGCAGCATAGACATTACCTTCAACCACGGCATTGCCGCTGATTTCCATGTATACGTCATTCACAACAGTAGGAGCCGGAGCATCGGGATATAAAACACCGTTAGAGTTGGCCTTATCCGTACTACGACCATCATCAATGTGAGCCCCTAAGATGTCGCCACCCACCTTGGCATCACCGGTCACCTTCAGGTTAACTGAACCGCCTACCTCAGCATAGATATTCTGGGGGCCGGCAACGATATCACCGGTCACCTCACCGCCATCAACCAGAATGTTCACATCACCATCCACAGAATGGCTGGAACCACCGGCTGCCTGAATTTCACCTACTGTACCGCCATGAACTTCAATGGTAATATTACCACCTACCGACCAGGGCTTCTCAGCCATGAGAGCAGCATAAGCCTCATCATCCAGCCCGGCAAGAGCATCCTTTACAAGGGAGGAAGAAGCATTGTTACCGCCACGAATCTCACCTACAGTACCACCGTTAACCGTAATCTTAATGTCGCCGGTCTTAGCTGCAAAGGGATGTGTGCCCGATGCCACGGCATTGCCGCCGCTGGGATAGTCCACACCACCGATAATGCTGCCCGTTACCGTGCCGCTATTCATTACAATCTCGACAAGATCCGAAACGTTGCTGCTTCTGAAGCCTACACCCAGAACTTTTTTAATACCGGTAGCCCCGTCAATCGTCAGAGAGACAGTCTTCACGCCGGCATTCTGAGTGGGGCTACTACCCACCTCCCCATTAGGAGAACCGCCCATGATAACGCCATTATCCGCAGAATAATTACCGTACGCAGGAGAATTGTACATATCGAATGCACTATAATCACCCTCACCGGCAACGATAGTTACCTTACCATCAGCAAAGCTGTGATTAAAAGTTGAATATGTAGTGTAATTGCTGCCGGAGGCATAAACCGGAGCAGCCAACACCAGCAACGACAATATCGTCTGCAAAAATTTGGTATTTTTCATATTATTAATTCAAATCAGGTTGTATTAATTCCTCAACTCAGAGGGAACGAAAAGAAATATACAATACACAATAACAAATGTACAGGTTATTTTCAAATATAACATTTTACTGACACGCTTTATAACGCAGCACAAACACGCAAACAGACTACAACGAACTTATCATGAAAGTCCGAAATATCAAAGCACCTACAGCACACATAACAAAGATAACCGGCACCCAGCAAACCGGGCAGACTTCTGCCGCGTTCACCTTTGGCAAGGCTGTCAAAAAGCAACAAACCCACTCTCTTTTTTGCCAATTACGCCAATCAGCGGGCGTTTATGGCTTTACAAATGCGTTATTTGTGCTACAATAAACGCGCATGAACACGGAAATTCTTCAGAAAGCAGCCAACGAAGCAAAAGGTCTTGCCATTGATGCTATTTTTGACAAAGCATCTGGCCACATGGGCCTGCCCATTGGCTGTGCAGAAATCGGCGCCGTATTGTACGGTGAGCTTCTGAATGTTAACCCCTCCGAGCCGCGCTGGCTCAACCGCGACCGCTTTGTGCTTTCCGGTGGTCACGGCTCCATGTTCCTGTACGGCTGGCTGCACCTGAGCGGCTTCGGCGTCAGCATGGATGATGTGAAGGCTTTCCGTTCCAAGGGTTCCAACACCCCCGGCCACCCCGAGTACGGCTGCTGCCCCGGTGTAGAATGCACCACAGGCCCGCTCGGTCAGGGTATCGCCAATGCTGTTGGTTTCGCAATTTCCGCCAAACATGCTGCTGCTCGTTACAACACTCCCGAGCACGAAATCTTCAACCAGAACGTCTACTGCCTTGCCGGTGACGGTTGCATTGAGGAAGGTATCTCCCGCGAGGCCGCTGCTATCGCCGGCTGCCTGAAGCTCGATAACCTCATTCTCATCTACGATGCCAACGGCATTACCCTCGACGCCCCCATCGAGAAAACTCAGGTGGACGATGTAGCCGCCTGCTTTACCGCTCAGGGCTGGGATGCCGTGACAATCGACGGCAACGACATGCAGCAGGTGCGCACCGCTCTGCGTACTGCCCGTCTGGAGAAGAATGGCCGACCCAAGCTCATCATCGCCAAGACCGTCATTGCCAAGGGTGTTCCCGGCTTTGAAGGTACCACCAAGGGTCACGGTGAAGGTGGCGCCAAGCTGTGGGCAGAGGCCCACGCCAACTGGGGGCTGCCCACTGACCAACGCTACTATGTGAGCGACGAGGTACGCGCCTACATGGCCGGCAAGAAAGCCGAGCGCGAGGCTGCTTACGCCGAGTGGATGGCCACCTACGAGGCTTGGCGTGCAGCCAACCCCGACAAGGCAGCCGAGCTCGACGGCGGCATCGATTTGGCAGTTAACGGCCTGACTCCTGAGGTGAGCAGCGCCATGATTCCTGCTTTTGCCGAGGGCTGCAAGGAGGCCACCCGTTCCTCCGGCGCCGTAGCTCAGAACGCCATCGCCGACAAGTGCCCCGGCCTGCTCTCCACCAGCGCTGACCTCTTCTCCTCCAATAAGAATTACCTGAAGAACGGCGGCGATTTCGGTGCCGATAACTACACCGGTCGCAACTTCTGGTTCGGCATCCGTGAGCACGCTATGGCTGCCATCTGCAACGGTATCGCCTACGATGGTCTGTTCCGCGTATCCGCCGGTACTTTCTGCGTATTCGTGGACTACATGCGAGCCTCCATCCGCGTGGCTGCGCTGTCGCACCTGCCTGTTACCTATGTACTCACGCACGACTCCGTAGCCGTGGGTGAAGACGGCCCGACCCACCAGCCTGTGGAGACGGTGACCGGTCTGCGCATCATCCCCAATCTCGATGTTGTGCGCCCCGCCGATGAGGAAGAAGCCGCCGGTGCCTGGATGTGCGCCATGGAGCGTAAGGATGGCCCCACCGCCCTCATCCTCACTCGTCAGAACATCCCCAGCCTCACTTCCGTACATGCTATCAGCGTAGAGGAGCGCCGCCAGGGTACGCTGAAGGGTGCATACATCGCCCTCAAGGAGCAGACCGAGCAGCCCGGCCGCATCATTATCGCCAGCGGTTCTGAGGTCATCCTCGCTCTCGAGGCTGCCAAGCAGCTCGGCCCGGATGTGCGTGTGGTTTCCATGCCCTCTATGTGGCGCTTCAACCGCCAGAACGCTGAGTACCGCGAGAGCGTTCTGCCCGCCGCCTGCACCCGCCGCCTTGCTGTAGAGGCCGGCAAGAGCGACCTGTGGTACCGTTACGTCGGCACCGAAGGCAGCATCATCAGCATCGACTCCTACGGCTTCTCCGCCCCCGGAGATGTTGTGCTCAGCGAGCTCGGCATGAATGTGCCCAACATCGTGGCTCACGCCGAAAAGCTGTAAATCGCCCGCAACAAGCTTTCATTCAAAAGCCGTGCTTCCCGACAGGAAGCACGGCTTTTTTGGTTAAGAGTTAAAGCCTCGTCTTTGGGCTTTCACCCTGCGTTGCGGCAGACTAAGTTTTGATTTACGGCATCTCAGCGGGAGCCGGTGCCGGCTGCGCTACGGGCTGAGGGGCAGGCTGAGGAACTTGCGGAGCAGCGGCAGTCCCCTGAATTCCCTTGATGGCATTCAACAGCGGCGTAATAGCCTCGCTACCCACATTGATGTGGGGGAAGCGAATCTTGTCAAGGTTCTGCACGGTCTGCCAGCGAATGAGGTTCTCGCCGATGGCATCGTTCAGAGCCCTGCGACCTTCAGCTTCCAGGCGCATACCTTCAGCCTCTGCCTTCTTCATGGCGAGCACAGCGGCGGCCTCCTGCTGGCGGCGGTAAAGCTCAGCATCGGCCTCAGCCTTAGCCTTAAGCAGAGCACCCTGAGCCTCCTGATTCATGCGATTAGCCTTGGCACGCCCTTCGGCATCGGCAATCTCCTCATTGCGCTTGGCAATTTCAAGCTGAATAGCCTGGCGCTCATACTCCTGAGTAGCCTCTACTTTCTTAGTAATACCGGCGGTCACAGACTCCGGCGGCACGGTACTGCCAATAGTCACACTCTCCACAATGAAGGGGGTATCCTTCAGCGCGGTGCGCAATTCCTTCTCCACCATATCGGTAATCTCGGGGATGTGACCGGGAGCATCCAAACCGCGGAATCGGGCTATTGAGGTACGCACGGCCGAGCAGAAGGGCTGGCGAATAAAGCTGGCGTAAGCATCCTGAGCAATAGCCTCAGGCGTGGGGTCCACCTCCGTTACAGCGCCATACTGCTCCACAAACTCGCGAACCTTGGTGGCATCGATACGCCAAACCAAGTGAGCATCAGCCTTCATTTTGAGATGGTCAGCAGCGCGAATATCATCAAACTTCTCTTCCGTTGTATAGGGCGTCACGCAGATAATGACGCCCTGCTGGCGCCACACAAGCCCTGTACCACCCGGCCCCTTAATGACCTGGCGAAACTCCGGCACACCTATGATGGGATTCGTGCGCACATAGGCCACATAACCGCCATCCACCTTCTCATTACTCGTGTTATAATAAAGTACGGCACTACCGGCTACCAACAGAGCGGCCAGACCGGCAATAATCGCCTTAGTTTTGCTTTTCATTGTAAGCTGAGGGGTCACCAAAATGGGACCTCGGGACGTATTGTAGGGTTGTTTCATAACATCAAAAGTCTACCAAGCAGAAGCTCTCATGTCAACCTTTTAAAGAGTAAGAGCAAAATTCCACCTCCTCAGGCATGCACTTATTTCACTTGACAACAAGCACTTTATTTCGTAAACTCACCGGCATGAACCCCCAACTGAAAATTACCCTTACATCTATTGCCAATTTCCTTCCGGGCGCCCTTTCCATACCACCGGTATTTATATCGCTCATCTGCTGGGTGCTCTGGAGAAATGATGAAGATGCCGTCGTGGCAGACTACACACGCCGCCGCCTCAACACCTCCATTTCGTGGGCCATTTATTTCATGCTTGCCATTTTGTCTGTTTACGTACTGATTGGCCTGCTGTTGTTGCCTACGGTATTCATCTGCTGGCTTGTTTTCTGTATATTGGATTTAATTCGCGCCTCACAGGGCGATACCTCCTACCGTTTTCCCGGTACTATCGAGTTTATCAAATAGCGCGGGGAATAGTCACAGCAAGCCCGGTATATTTTTTCTCATGCGTTTACTCCCCCTCACAGTCTTGTGCGGCTTAGCAGCGGCAGTCGAGCAGCCGTCCCCTGAGCACCTGCTACAGGAAGCCGTGATGTACGGCAGCTCAACTGACGGCGCTTCATACAGACGCAATCTGCAGCAGCACCTGACAGAGCTGAACGGCGTAAAGATAAAAAAACTGGCAAATAATGCCTATGTTGTACGCTACGAGGAAGGGGCAGGCAAGCTCCTCACCCCCATTGTACGCTATGTCTTGCTGAACTACCACCGGGAGCAATGGTGGCCACGGCAACGCGTAAACCTGCCTCTGCTCTGTGATAACGTAGCCTCATATCATTGGAACGGTACGGTGTTGCAATTACGCTCAGCCACCGGGCAACTATTGGGCGACCTCGCCATTGATGGAAGCTCTGCCGACGCTCCTCAGTATGTACAACTACGCTACCAGGGATTTGATGACGCCGTACAGATAGAAGTGCAGAATACGCTGGATATTCCGGTGCGGCTGTTACCGGGGCTCTTCGTTGTCTACACCGGCACTGAACCATCAGCTGAGTGCAACAAGATATACATCGCAAAACTGCAAAAGGAGTGTGTGCTGCACCCTCATGAAACCCGCCAACTGGCGCTCCCCTTATCCACCGGCACCTTCAACAGCCCACAGCGAGTAAAGCAGGAGCTGCACGGCACCTATGTAAACTACCTCGCCTTCGGTACTCCTGATTCCCCGTTACCCGGAGCACAGGAATACGTTCCCTTTATCATCCGGCAAGCTGATAGCCCGTTATCATGGACATCAGCCCCGCTATGCCCGGAGTATGTCTGGTGGCTGAAGTATACACCGAGTCATCTTTCCGGCTTCGACTCCTCGGTGCGTACCATACAAGTCTGGCGGCGTGCAAACAAGCGCTGGTACCCTGCGGGCACCTTGTCCGATTCTGTACTCGACAAGGTGCGTTTCAGCAAAGAAACCATGCCCTACTGCCTCAACGGCCATATCCTGCACATCGGTCGCCCCGGGCAAGAGCAAGCGCCTGTTGCCGTGCTGCTGCCCCTGCCGGATCGCCCGAGAGAGATTGAGGCACTCCCCTGCCCGCTGGATATCACCATGTGCCTGCGCACTCTTTCCTCTCCTCAGAAAACCTGGCATATACGCCACGGGGAATGGTGCGCGACGTTTGATTTTTCACCGCTCCCGCCGGAGAAGGCTTTTCGCTCTCCCCGCTTCCTCATCACCCTCCCCTCCGCCGACGGGGGCAACTACAAACATACACTTTCATCCCGTCAGCGTGTGCTGGTGAGCGATGTAAACGCCGACAATCTGCCTGACATAACAATCACACCCTCGGATGTAGTGTTCTACGGTTCAGCGGAGAGGGGTGGCAGCTTCTACAGCCCTCCTGCACCCCCCCGGTCAACAAAATACCCCCCGAACACCGCGCACGCCTGCACCGGTGCGTTCTCTGTTCATTTTTAATGGAGAAAAGACTTGTTCACAAACTTATTCACACGCGTTGTGCTTTCTCCATCAATCAGCAGGGAGACTTATTCACAACTTATCCACTTTATTTACTGCGAGCTTTTCGCAGAATTGCCCGTATAGCAGCCGCTTGTGCGCCACACACGCAATCATCCACCGTCGTACCATTGTTGGTGCGAGCACGCGTATCGGCCCCCTGCTCAACCAACCATTGTACCAGCTCGGCATTGCTGAGCTCACAGGCCAGATGAAGTGCCGTGCTGCCGTTCCCTTCAGCATAGGTGATGGATACCGGTTCACCCGCAGCAATGCGCTGCAACAGTACCAACAAGCGCTGCTGATAGAGGCGCTCCATGGGGGTGGTGTATTTCTTTTGTTCCAGCTCCTGCCGCAAGCGCAACAGCTCCCCGGCCGGTGCCGTTTTTTCTCCGGCTCCGGCCGGATGAACGGTCACCCATATATTGCGTACTGAGCCCACATAATTACCATGGCACACCCCCTCCTCAGCCACAGCAGAAGTGGGAGAGAGGAAACGCAGCACCAGCACACGCACCACATCAGCCCGGTGTTGATTCCACATATCCACATCAATCTCACCCGTACCGGCACCGGTAGCTCGGTAGGTGTAAATACCACCTTCCCCTCGCGCAGAAATAGGGAACAATCTCCGCGTGGCCTTAATACCGACAGGTGTAGTCTTAAACGCCTCCGCAGCACCATGATGATTACGGCGAGCCTGCTCATAGCTGACCCACCCGCTGTTGCTCTCATCGATAATCTCCGTACAGAACTCCGCCTCCCTGTAATCGAGCTCCACGACCGCTCCCCGTAAATCTTCCGGAGCAGGCTCGGCCACATTACTCAACGCAGTACCGGCAGCGGCAACAAGAGTCAACAAAAAGGCTTTTATATTCATACCCGTACTTTAGCACGAGCACCTAATCAGCACAAGTAAAAAAAATGGCACTTTTTTTGACTTGTATTTACAGGATTTTTTCAGTAAAGTATCAGCAAGGATACTCAACCATACCTCGCCATTCCCATGAAAATTCACTACCCCATAACGGCAGCATTGGCCTTGCTCACGCTCAACAACATTCTACCGGCACAAACACCGGCACCGGCAGCTGAACCGCAAGTAGCCCCCACCCATCCGGCGCCTACCATCACCCCCGCCTATTACCACGCCATGACCGCCGGTACCACCATGCGCATCGACTTCTGCGTACCCATGGTTAAGGAGAGCGAAATCGGCAAACCGGTTTCCCCGGGCTACTTCCATTGCTCCCACGCCGATGCCGTGAGCGCCACCTGGGTGAGCCCGTCAAGCATACTCCTGAAAATAACGCGCGACATGCCGCCCATGGAGATGCTGAGCCTTTCTACTCCTGAAGGCCTACGCGGGCTTGGCGGAGAAGTGCTTGCTGCACATACGGTCGACTTGTGCACATACAAAGACAATCTTTTTCGTACCAATGAGTATACTTCGACGGGTACCATATTCCTGCGCCCCGCACAGGCCGATTTTGCCGCTCTGGCACGGGAAAAAATACAGCAACTCTGCTACGAATTTAACGGCAAACGCCACCCGTTGAGTTACCGCCCGGCTACCGTTGCCGATGCGCTGGCTCATTGGGACGCCTTCGACGAACTCTGCTTCTACAACCTTTCCTCTCACGATAAAGGAGAAATGAGCCACCGCCCGGCAGATGAGGTATTACCTGACATCTGGGTGGCAGAGGCCCCAGGTATTGCGCCGTCAGGCCAAAAGGTGAAAATCATCCTGCCGGAAGTAGGCTGGAGTTACTCCCGACAATGCTACGATGACCACATCATCCGTACAATCAGTGCACCTTACCTCGATTACGAACTCACCAACACTTGCAAAGACAAGGGGCTCTTCGAGGTCAGCCTGACTCTGGATATGCCGGCAGCTACAGAAAACGCAGAGGAACTCACGCGTAGCCTGAAATGGAGCATACGCGAAGATGCTCACAGCGACTGCTGGCAGACATTGGAATGGAAAGACGGGGCTCTGCGCGGTAAGGTTCGCGGCAAAGACATTGTGATTACTCCCGCGGCAACAGATGTTCGCCCTCTGCAACTTCTGGGAGGCTCTGAAGTCCGAGGGCTCAAAGCCCTTACCCTGACGGCCGAAACCGGTGGGCGGGAAATCCGCCTGAAAGTCGAGGGCAACTACCAACCGGTCAGCACTCCCTTAGAACAGAGTGAGGCTCTCAATGACAACACCATGCTGCGCCCGGGCATGCCCTACATTTACACCGACCTCACCGCCTCTCACCTGCAACTGCGCGGCACCACCACCCTGCGCTGCCGCTACGGACAATTGAAAAACGGTACCGCAAGCATTAAAAAACTGAGCACCGCCACCCCTGCTGATGCCATTCGTCTGCTGCGCAACTACCATCTCTACTATAACGGTAATGATAACCAGAGCTGGGCGCTGAGAGGCAAACAGGAAGAGGAACGAGAAAAGGCCGGACTGAAAGATACGGTATTTCAGGATAATAAGGTGGACAGCTCAGCACTGCCGGGGGTTATTGCCACGGTTGAGCGCCCCCTGCAACCCGGTGCCCGGCAGGTGCTCACGCTGCGCCTGAACGAGCTCTTCAACGAGCCCGCAGCCGGCGGCTTCTATTTTGTGGAAATAGAAGGCACACCCCTGAGAGAAAGTAAACACCCTGTCATCAATCAGGGTATTGTGCAGGTGACAGACCTCGGCCTGTTGTGGAAAACCAATGGGCGCCACCTCTTTGCCCGAGCCTACCACTTGGGTACAGCCGACGACTTGCAGGAGGCAACGCTGAAACTTTATGATGAGAACGGCGAGCTTTTGTCAGAGCTAGCGGTACGGAACGGACTGGCAGAAGGCGACTGGCCCCCGACCACCCGTTATCTGCAACTCAGTACAGCTGATGACAGCGTCATCATACCCTATACGGCGACTGATTTTGAGCTTGGTACGGAAGATGACTGGCGCAACGGCCATTTGATGGACTGTGGGGTATGCCCGGCCGATATCGCCAGGCCGCTCGTCTACATCTTCAGCGACCGCGAGCTGTACCGCCCCGGGGAAGTAGCCCACCTCAAGGGCATAGCCCGATGGGTGAAAAATAACCAACTCAGCACACCCGATATCGAGAGCATCAGCGCCCGCATCAGCCGACAGGGTCAACTGGTAGACACACTTCCCGCCACCTTGGGGGCGGATGGCACATTCAGCATTGACCTCACCGTGCATGAGCCCGGCAGCTACTATGTGACCTTCCGCGTTAAGTTCAAGGGAGATGACGACAACACCAGCCCCGACAAATCTCTGCTGAGCACTTACCCGGCGCTGGAAAACGTTCTCGACGACGAGCGAGCTTTTTCATACTCCCTCACCTGCAAAGAATTCCGCCGCAACGAGTTTGAAGTACAGAGCGCTATGAACGTGCAAGCGGCCGAGCGCCGCGTGCAGCTCACAGCCTCGGCCACCAATTTCAACACCACCCCGGTAACCGGGGGTAAAGTGCATTGGAGCCTGGTGACAGAGGAAAGTAATTTCTACCCCCAACAAGCGGAATGGAGGGACTTCCGCTTCGGCGACTTTACCGAAAATCCCTGGGAGCATTTCTACCACTATAGTGGCTACAACTCATACCGAAAAGAAAGAAACTATCTCTCTCAGGAAGGTCATTTGAATGACGAGGGCAAGGGCTCAGCCTCTTTCACGCTACCGGGACAAAACTTCCCGAAGCAGCGCTGCCTCATCTCCACGGCCACCGTCACCAATGGCAATGAGCAAAGCCTCCGCAGCGTTCAGAAAGAAGTCATCCACCCGGCTGATGTCTATGTCGGCATACGCACACAAGCCACTCTGGCCAAGGTAGGGGGCACCCTGCCGGTGCAACTTGTAGCCGTCAAACCCGACGGCACAGCATGGGATGGCGCACCGCTGAATGCCGACGTTAAGCTGACGCGCACTATCTTCCGCCCCTATCGCTATGGCTCGGCAAGCAGCTCCGACATCCGTAACAGCGAGGAAAGCAGTATCACCCACAGCGTTCAAACCACGCTCAGCGGTACTCCCACCCGATTGGAATTCCCCGTAGACAAAGCGGGACGGTACGATATCGTTGTCAGCGGTACCGATTCCTCCGGCCGAGAGTTCCGCAGCGCCACCCGCCATTATGTATGGGGTGATGACGTCAGCCCGTGGGAGTACCTCGATTCCTACAATCTGAATCTGGTGGCAGACAAAGCCATGTACCACCCGGGAGATACTGCTGCCATTCTGGTGGAAACACCGGTGGATGCCGAGCTGTTGATTACCGTAGAGCGCGACAAAGTTCTGCGCCATTACCGTCGCAGCGTGACTGTTGACCGCCCGGTGATTGAAATCCCCATTGAAGCGACCGACGCACCGGTTGTCTACCTGAGCGTAAGTTTAGTACAAAATGACAGCAAGCGTAGCAGCGATGGCATGCCTCGGGTATTGCTCAACAGCTGTCCGCTCCTGGTGGCTACCCCCGATAAAGAATTGGCTGTAGCCCTGCAAGCACCCGAAAAGGTACTTCGCCCCGGCGCCCCCTGCACCGTGAGCGGCACCATTACCGACCGAGCAGGCAGGCCTGTGCCGCATGCCGATGTCACCCTCTACGCCGAGGATGAAGGCACGCTACAGGTAATAGGCTACGACCTACCCAACCCGCATGCATACTTCTACAGCCAGCGAGGGCGGGCTCACATGGTCAACAACTATTCAGGCCAAGGGCACCTCGCCGGCGAAAACCTCCGCCATCGAGATTACGGCAACAAGGGGGTATTCATTGGCGGCGGTGATGATAGCGATTTTGAGTCGGAGGGCAATGCCCCCCTCTCGGATGATGAGCAGAATTACCTGCGCAACAACTTCAACCCCTGCGCCCTGTGGCTTGCCAACGTGCGCACCGATGAAAAGGGGCAATTCTCCACCACCTACAGCAACCCCGATACCCTCACCCGCTACCGCCTTATGGCAGTTGCCGCAGCAGGCGATAAATTCGGTGCAGCGCAAAGCAGCTACAAGGTCAATAAGCCGATAATGCTGGAACCCGTGGCCCCCATGAGTGCCACAGAGGGCGATGAACTCATGCTCCCCGTTACGGTCAGCATGCTCCCCGACCAATTACCGCCCGGCAGTTCCGAGAGCCTCAGCTGGCAGGTCACGCTCAGCGGCAGCAATGTTGATATACCCGTCCCTACACAGAGCGTAACCCTCAACGGCAACCAACCCGCCACGCTCTTCTTCCCCATCACCGTGAAACAGGCCGCGCCCACACAGCTGCAATGGCAGGTGCAAGCGTCAGATACCTCTCAGCATAACGCCTTGGCAGCCATGAAAGACGCCGTGCAACTGAGCTTCGATGCCATACCGCCCACGCCCCACCTGCGTGAGTACATCTGGGCCGAGCTGAAGAACGGTCAAAGCGCCGGACTGAGCAACTGGCTGCACAACTCATACCGAGCAGGGAGCCCCGTACAGCTTACCATATCCACCTCACCATTAGCCGGGCTGGGCTACCCCATGCAATACCTTTTCACTTATCCCTACGGTTGTACGGAGCAGCTCAGCTCTACCGTACTGCCGTGGATTTTAAAGGATGATTTACAAAAAGCACTCGGTGTGAACTTCCCCACAGAATTCGAGGCTCAGGCTGTCATCAGCAAGGTCATGCAGCGCTTGCAAAGCCGTCAGCTGAGTGTCGGCAAATATAGCTACTGGGACAATGGGAGCCAAGCCAGTGAGTTCTCCCCCTACGTCTTGCTGATAAAGCACCTTATCGGTCAATGCAGCGGGCAGGAGCTTGCCGTGCTGCACGCTGACGTGCAGAATGCACAGGACAACGGCTACCTGAGCCTCTTAGTATTAGCTCTCTGTAATGACATCCGGGCAACAGATGTGGATGCCATGCTGGCTCACGCCGGCAAGACAAGCAAACTCACCCCGGAACAGCGCTGGGTACTGGCCTACTGTGCCGCAGCTGTACAGCATGCCCGTGCTGCCGAACTGCAACGCGAGGCGGCGGCTGCAACAAGCTCCGCTTTGTATAGTAACTACAACCTGCCACCTGTCCAAGCGCTGATGGCCCTCTACGCCATCCTTACCGATTGCTCCTCCCCGACTACCGCTAAGATGATGCGCGATTACCTGAAGAGCAACGCCGGTCAGTACTCGACTTGGCGCAACGCCTGGATGGTGCTGACCGTGCATGCATACACGAAAAAAGCCGCCATCAGCAAGCGTTTAGCAAAGGTGAACGGCACCACCATCAGCTCAGAGAATCCCTTGCAGCTGACGACAACCACAGACTGCACCTCCCTCTACCGCGCGGTCGGCAACCCCGTCTATATAAGCGGTCTGGCAGAGGGGTACCTCAGCACACAACAGCCCCAACAGTCCATCAACCAAGGATTTGACGTGCAACGCCGCTACGAAAAACTGCAACCCGACGGCAGCTGGGTGCCGACCGGTAGTTTTACCGTAGGGGATATTGTGCGAGTAACCGTATATGCCACGTCTGCAAGCTCTCTGCGTAACCTGCGCTATCTGGTGATGGAAGATAGGCTTCCCGCATGTTTCGAAGCCGTTGATCCGGCACTCAGCAGCCAGGCCTTGCCGCAGGGCGTCAGCGCCGATGCTCTGCGCATGGGCTATTATTTCCCGATAATGATTAGCAACCGAGAGTTCCTGAAAGACCGGGTGCGTGTGTTTGCTGATTGGGTCGGCTCCGGCGAGCAACACTTCAGCTATGTGGCTCGCGTGGTACGCAGCGGCAAAGTTACAGCTCCCGCGGCCAAAGCAGAGCTCATGTACACCCCCGAAATCTACGGGCTGAGTATACCTCAGCAATTTGAGGTGAAGGCCAGATGAACATTCGCAGAACAACCGGGCGTATTCTCCTGTGCGCCGCTGCTATAGCAACAGCAGCGGCCGGGGTGTACTACGCCCTGCCGTTCTGCGTGAATGCCCCGGACATCTCCCCACCTCCCCCGGCTGCTGTGTATGACCGCCATGGTGAATTGATGGGGTATGTAGCCGGTGAGGATGGGTACTTCTGCCAGCCGCTGACCACGCTGCCGGACGAGCTGGCACGTGCCATCATCTCAGCCGAAGACAAGCGCTTTTACAACCACGGAGGGGTGGATGCCGCCGCTGTGCTGCGGGCGCTGCGCAACAGGCTCTTACGCAAGCAAAGGGGTGGTGCCAGTACCATCTCCATGCAGGTGGCAAAAATGTACAACGCACCTTCACCTCGTAACTGGCGTACCAAGATAAAAGAGACTTTACAGGCTCGCCGTCTGGAAATGACCCACAGCAAAGAGGAGTTATTGCTGGCCTACCTGAACCGCGCAGACTTCAGCAACAGGTGCCGTGGGGCAGAGTGTGCCGCCCGATTTTATTTCGGCAAAAGCGCGGCTGATTTGGATATCGCCCAAGCGGCTCTGCTGGCGGCGCTGGTAAAGGCACCCACTCGCCTTAACCCCATGCGCCATCCGCAGGAGGCTCTGGAGCGCCGGGACTATATCCTGAAGAGTCTCGGGCAGCCGCAACCACAGGCAGAACTACAACTGCACGGGCACTCCATCGCAGCACCGGCTCAGGCACTAGGGCGGGCCGGTCAGCTCACGCTGGATTCCCGCCTTCAGAAGAGCGTGGCCGCCATTGCCCGCGAAGAAATAACAAAGCTGAAACAGCATAATGTGTCACAAGCCGCAGTAATGGTACTCGACAATCGCAGCGGCGAGGTGCTGGTATCCCTTCCGGCAGCTCTGCCGGAAAGTTCACGAGGCGGAGCGCTCAACGGCACGATTACGCCGCGCTCTGCCGGCAGCACGCTCAAGCCCTTCGTCTACCTTTATAGTTTCAGCCACGGCGCCTGGCCGGGCACGATTATGGCTGATGTCCCCACCCTGTACCGCGATAAACATGGTGTGCAGGCTCCCGGCAATTATAATAATCGCTACCTTGGCCCCATTACCATACGCCGGGCATTGGCCTGCTCGCAGAACATACCGGCCATGCAGGCACTCAACCTCTATGGCAGCGAGAATGAACTGCTCGTTCAACTGCGCCGACTGGCCTTTGCCATACCGGGAAACGCCGAGGAGTACGGGCTGGGACTCACCATCGGCAATGCCCATGTTACCCTGACCGAACTGGTACAGGCCTACAGCACGTTGGCTCGCAATGGCAACAGCCTTCTTCAGCAATTCCGCCTTCCTCTCGTACCGATTTCCCCTACAGAACTCCTGCCGGAAGCAGACTGTTACCGCATAGCCGACATCCTGTCAGATGCCTCTGCCCGCGCCACCACCTTCGGCTCGGCACCGGCGCTGCGTTTTCCCTACCGTGTAGCCGTCAAAACCGGCACCTCCTCCAACTACCGCGACAATTGGTGCTTGGGATTTACGGCAGAATACACCGTAGGCGTATGGGTGGGTAACTTCGACAACTCATCGATGAAGGGTATCTCCGGAGTCAGCGGGGCAGCCCCCATCTTCCACCGGGTGATGGAACTCATGCACACCGACACTCCCGCCACGTTCCCGAACCGGCCCGAGGGATTGACGGAAATCACCATCGATACCCGTACAGGCACCCCCGCCACCAACCAAACGCCGCCTGAATGTCTGGCTACTGAGCTGGCTACCTCGGCCGACATAGCCGCCATGAAGCCTGCACATTACGATGGGAACGGCCGTGCCGTGCTCGATTCTCGCTATAGCCAATGGTACAAGACCGCCGGGCTCTCACACCTCTACGCGCTCGACGCCACCGCCCCGAGCGCTCGCCGATCGGCCATTCTCATTCCCTCACCGGGAACGACCGTTACGTTGGATGCCACCCTACCCCATAATGGCCGCTGGCTGGAACTGAGCAGCACCTTGCCCGAGGCCACCGCAAGCTGGTATTGCCGCACCTTGCCGACGGTTCAACGCAACGGAAAATGGTATGCGGTGCTCCGCCCGGGCACTCATACCCTGCGGGTCACCGCACCACCGGCTCTCGAAGCCTCATCTACCTTTCACGTGAGTGAGTAAACCTCACTTCTTCGTGTAGTAGCGCACATAGTCAATTTCAAACTTGGCGGGATAGTCAGCCGCATCCGCCGGTTCAGGCCAGGTACCATGACCACCGATAGCGGTGTTCATAATGATATAGCAAGGCGTACGCAGAGGATTATCGCCATTGGGGTAATTCGCATCGGCAATATTAACTCGCCCCACCTCCTCATCATCGATGAGAATGCGCATAATCTCATCATCCCATTCCAGCACATAGGTATGGAACTTCTTGCTGTAGTCGGCAATCTGGCGGGTACGTACCACCTTCTGCTCCTCATTGCCGCCATTGCGTCCCCAGCGGAAAATGGAGTAGCAGGTATTAGGCTCCTGCGAAATATGCTCCAGAATATCAATCTCACCATTGGCGGGCCAACCGTATTTGTTCACATGCATTGTCCAAATAGCCGGCCATACCCCCTTACCCTTCGGTATGCGGGCACGGAACTCCAGACGCCCGGGAGCCTCAAAGTGTTTCACATCCTTTGTGGTCACAGAACCGCTGGCAAAAGGCTGCGTTTTAATCTTCTCAGCCCAGTACTCAGAGCCGGCCTTGTAGTTACAATTCGGCGTCTTCTTGGCACGGGAGGTCAACACCAGCTTACCACTACGCACCTTCACACAATCCTTGGTGTAAGCTTGCGAAGCACCGGGATTACGCACCACCCCCAGCTCGTAAGCCCACTTCTTCGTGTCGAGCTTAGTGCCGTTAAACTCATCACCCCATTCATATACCCACCCTCCGGGTAACTCCTCAGGCACATTTTTGGGCGCAGCTACCACCACCGGCATGACCAGTACCATCATCGCTATGAACAGGTTTTTCATCATGCCCCCATTCTACCTGAACGCCCCCTGAAATGTCGAGCTAAATCTAAGCAAAACCTCCTCTTTAATAAACAATAAGAAAACGCCTGCTACCACAAAACGGGAGCAGGCGTTGAAAGTATTTACCTCACCGGGATTAACGGCTGTAATTGCCGGGGTCCTGAGTGATGGTGACGTCGTGCGGGTGGCTTTCCTGCAAACCGCCGGCGGTGATACGCACGAAACGGGCGTGCTCACGCAGCTCCTCGAGGCTCTTAGCGCCGAGGTAGCCCATACCGGAGCGCAGACCGCCCACGAGCTGGAAGATAACGTCTGCCAGCATACCCTTGTAGGGCACGCGAGCCTCCACACCTTCAGCAACGAGCTTGCCGCTGCCGTTCTGACCGTAACGGTCGCCGGAGCCGGCACGCATGGCACCCAGAGAACCCATACCACGGTAGGTCTTGAAGTTACGACCCTGATAGTGAACAACGGCACCGGGGCTTTCCTCGCAACCGGCCAGCATGCCGCCCATCATGATAAGGTCGGCACCGGCAGCAAGAGCCTTCACGGCGTCGCCGGAGTAGCGGATACCGCCGTCGGCAATCACCGTTACGCCGGCAGGACGAGCCACCTTGGCAACCTCCTGAATGGCGGTGAACTGAGGCATACCCACACCGGAGATGATACGGGTGGTACAGATGGAACCGGGGCCCACACCTACCTTAATAGCGCTGGCACCGGCGGAAATCAGGTCGCGAGCACCATCCTGAGTTACCACGTTACCGGCAACAACAGGCTTACCAAGCTCGCGAAGCTTCTCGATAACGTGCAGCACGCGGCTGGTGTGACCGGTAGCAGCATCGATGAAGAGAGCATCGGCACCGGCGTCGATGACAGCCTGGGCACGAGCCATGAACTCAGGGCCGGGGCCTACGGCGGCACCGCAGCGCAGACGGCCCATCTCATCCTTGGTGGACTCTTGGAAAGCCTCACGCTTGCGGATGTCGGTGTCGGTAATCAGGCCTACGAGGCAGCCGGCTTCATCCACAAGCGGCAGCTTCTCAATGCGGTTGGAGTAAAGAATCTTGCGAGCCTCCTCCTGAGTGGTGGCAGGAGTACCGGTAATGAGGCGGCTCATGGGGGTCATCACATCAGCCACCGTCAGGTTGTTGAGGTCGTGACCGTCTACCACGCGCATATCGCGACCGGTGATGATGCCGACAAGGATGTTGCCCTCGGCCACCACGGGAAGACCGGAGAAACCGTGCTCAAGCATGATGCCCTTCACGCGGCTCAGGCTCATATCGCTGGTCACGGTAAGGGGCTTGGTGATAACGGCATTTTCGAATCGCTTCACCTTGGCCACCATAGCGGCCTGATCGTCGATGCGGTTGTTACGGTGAATAACACCCAAACCACCCTCACGAGCCATGGCAATGGCCATGTCTACCTCCGTCACCGTATCCATGGGGGCGGAAAGAATGGGCAGGCGGAGCGGAAAACCCGCACAAAGTTGAGAACAGGGGTCGGCCTCGCCGGGAAGAATGGTGCTCAGGCAAGGAAGCAGGAGCACGTCGTCAAATGTAAGTCCAAGCTGAATTTCTGCCATAGCGGAGGATATAACGCCACGCACGCATTTGCAAGCCTAATCTGACAAAATTGTGTATTTTTTCGCATTTTTTTATCAAAAGCTGCTTATCTGTACGTCATTTTGTCATCGGTAAGCCCGGCCAATGGTTGACGTGTGCAAGGTTTTCGTGTAGACTAAGCACATGACCACGAAGGCCACAAAGGGAACAAAAAAAGCAAAGAACGAGACGGTATACACGGCTCCGGCCAAAATTAACCTCTCGCTGCGGGTTTTGAACAAGCGCGAGGATGGGTACCATAATGTGGATATTCTCATGGCTAAGCTTGATTTGGCAGATGAGCTGAGCTTCCGCAACTCCCGTTCCACCACCTTGGTGTGCGATACCCCCGGTGTGCCGACCGATGAAAGCAATCTGGTCATGAAAGCCGCCCGCAAGTTTGAGGAGGCCTACGGCCGCAGCACTCGGCAGAAGATTACCCTCACCAAAAACATCCCTCACGGTGCCGGCCTCGGCGGCGGCTCGGCAGATGCCGCCATTACCCTGAAGGCCTGCAACGAAATTATCGGCACCAATTACAGCGAAGAAGAACTGCACGCCATGGCTGCCACCTTGGGCAGCGATGTCAACTTCTTCCTCAATCCGGTTATCAGCCGTTGCACCGGTCGTGGTGAAATCGTCACTCCTGTACCGGAGCTGGCCGGCTGGAGCAGCCCTATCGTACTACTCAAGCCGCAGTTTGCCGTATCCACCCCCAGCGCCTACAAATTGCTGCATGGCGCTCACCGCATCAAGGGCGTTACCTACAATGCACAGATGGTGGATGACATTAAGCTTGTCAACGAGCTGGAGCGCGCCGTTTTCACCAAGTTCCCCGTTCTGGGCTTTACCAAGATGTGGATGCTGGCTCAGCCCGGCGTGCGTGCTGCATTGATGTGCGGCAGCGGCTCAACCCTGTTTGCCCTTACCGAAACTATTGAGCAGGCACACGCCGTAGCCGAAGCCGCTCGCGCGGAGCTCGACCCCACCCTCTGGAGCCATTGCGGATACGTCAACCCGCAATAACAAAGCCTTTGTCGCATTTCCTTTAAAGCACAGGCCGCTGCCGGTAAGGACAGCGGCCTGTCTGCTACTTAGCCCGCCGGAATTCGGCCTTTGTGTTTCTCAGCACCAAATACACGCTGCACAAAGTCAGCACAGCTAACCTGGCCAACAGGCTCCACCACCCTGCCCCCGGCACAAACTGCTGAGCCGCCCAGGCACAGAGAGCCAAAGCCGGCACCCACCTGTACCAACCGGCAAAGGTGCGGGCATAGAAACGCAGCGGGCTCAATCCCAGACTGCGGTAATGAATCAGGTTGAGCATGAGCAATTGAATGGTGATGGACACCGCCGCCCATACAGCTTGCGCAGCTATGCCCCACCAACGGCATACCACATAGCTCACCACAATAAAGAGCATACTGTTAAATGCGGTGATGGCAACTCGCTGCCGCAACGCCTCGCGAGCCTGGCTAATCTGCCAACCCAGTGCCTGCACCAGACTGAAGGTCTGCGGCACCACCAGCGCCACAGCAATCAACCAGCTGAGCTGAGCCCGCTCACCCAGCTTATGCCCCACCCATAAATCAAAAAACTGCTGACCGTAAAAAATCAAAGCCAGAGCTACCGGCAACAGAATGAATAATTGCACACGCCCCAGACGTGCCATAGCCTCCGTCTGCACCGCAGGGCTCGCCCCTCGCACAACCAAGCCTACTACGCGCGGTAAAAATAATTGTGCCAGACACCCACCCAGCAGAAAGTAGTTCGCATATATCTGCAAGCCGCAAGTGTATACAGTAGCGGCATCCGCCCCCAGCGTCATAGCCACCAGGTAATTACCCGTACCGGCATTCAGCATGTTAATCAGCTGATTAAGCAACATCCACCACGAGAAGGCAAAAAGCCCTCTGCACAAGCCGGCATCCCAGCCCTGCCAGCTCAGCCTCGCCCGCAAGCACACAAAACAATAAACCATGTTGAGCACCAATGCCAGCACCCCGGTGCCGATGTTAAAAGCGACCAAGCCCACACTACGCCATCCCCACCCCAGCACCAGCCATGTACCCACAGCATTGAGTACCGATACCCCCACGGCTATCACCCCCGGTACAACGTACTTCTGCTGACTGTCAGCTATCCCCGTCAAACTGCGAGCCGGGAACATGATGGCAGCATTAACCAGAGTCATCAGGTACAACACTCGGTATATCCCCAACTCCTCAACCGTAAACTCAGGAAAAATAGCCCCCAAAAACGGGTACACCCCTAATCCTATCGCTAACAATACAGCCCCCGCCAGCGAATACAACGCCGCCAGCATACCCAGAAAATGAGCTTCCCCGGCTGCATCTCCACGCGTACGGTATTCGCTCAGAAACTTGGTACTCGTCGTACGCCCCAAATCACTCAGGTACAAGCGCACCAGCAGCGTACTCGCCAGCATGTACAACCCATATTCCGCCGGTCCCAGAACCTCCAGCACATAAGGCGTGAGCACCAGTGGTACGCCTATGCGCAACCCTAGGTTCACGTAGTTCAATACTGCACCGGCGCGAATCTCGCTCATCATGATAACCGCCTCATTCTACCACAGCCCACCCTCCCCCGCAAGGCAAAAGCTAACCCACCTCACCTACCTCACCTAATCTCGTATATCTGATTTTTAAGGAGATATTTCATCAATTATTTATATTCTATGAGTTTGATAGCATAGCGCTTATTTTCTTGTTGTACTTGTAATTTTTGTACCGAGCTAATATGCACATTTTTATGGGATAGGTTATTTTTTTGCTGTACATCTCCTTAAAAAAGAGATACACTCACACGCGAGCCTGAAGGACAATCGAGCCTTTCCATCGCGCGAGGAAGCCGAGCCCCCATTAGGCGCATTACTTAACACACTCATTAATAACAATGAAAAAGACAATTATTGCACTTATGGCGCTCGCCGGGGTTGCGGGTGCTGCCACAAAAACTCTGTGGACAGTAGACTTTGGAACAGAGTACCAGTCTACCGGTTACTACAAAATTACGTCCGGTGCATACGATTACAAAATTACACAATCGTGGGATATGGACGCAAATTATTTTGTATCCGGCGGCGTAACATCAGCCGCTGGACATCGTCCCCATATCCGTGGTAATACCGGCGTAACATGGGATGACGATTTCGCATTCACCCTCACCTTTACTGTCCCCAGCGAAAACATCTCTGCCAGCAATAACTGGCCCGTCATCGCAGGACTCGAAGAAAACACCTTGCGCTTCGGTCCATACACAGGAAACGGCAACGTAATAGACCTTGATGGCAGCATTTCTAAAGTTTCAGGTCAAACATATACGTTGACAGGAGGCACTCATACTGCTATTTTGTCAGTTGTTGACAGAGTAGTTTCCCTCACCATTGACGGTACTCTTGCCGCAACAGCTACTCTTAATGACGGCTTAAGTGGAGCAATTAGCAATATCACACTTGGTGGTGGTGGTGGTAGCGACTACCGCATTAATGAGACTATACACAGCATGTCTATGTCTCTGATTGTTCCGGACCCCGTTGACCCCTCCCCCTCTATTCCTGAGCCGGCTACAGCTACGCTGAGCCTGCTTGCTTTGGCAGGTTTGGCCGCACGTCGCCGCCGCAAGTAAAGGACGATACACAACATATTATTTACAGACCGCAGTTCCAGAGATGGAGCTGCGGTTTTTCTGTATTAAGCTTCATTCTCAGAAAGGGTCAGGAAGTCAAACAGAGAAAAGGCCGCTGCTCAATACTGAGCAGCGGCCTGAAAGTTTTTCCGCAGAGGGCAATTACTCGCCTTCGGGGAGGCTGTAATCGATGCCGGCGAGAGCCTGGTAGAGGCGCCAGCGGCGGGCGATGTCAGCGGCTTCCATGTCGAGCAGCTTGTCGAAGTTGGCCTTGTTGTTCTTGGCCAGCAGGCGGAAGCGGTTCTCGTTGAGGAGAGCCTCACGCACGTCCTTCTTGGGCTTCTTGCTCTTAAGGGTGAGCGGGTTCTTGCCTTCCTTGGCGCGGTCGGGGTTGTAGTTGTAGAGCAACCAGCGGCCGCAATCCACAGCATCCTTCTGGCGATCAAGGCCCTGGGCCATGTTGATGCCGTGGTTAATGCAGTGGCTGTAGGCAATCACCAGAGCGGGGCCATCGTACTCCTCAGCCTCCATAAGGGTGGTGAGGGTGTGCTGGTCGTCGGAGCCCATGGCGATGGAGCCCACGTAGACGTTGCCGTAGGTCATGGCCATGTAGCCGAGGTCCTTCTTCACCTGGTCCTTACCGCGGGTGGCGAACTTGGCCACAGCACCACGCGGGGTGGACTTGGAGCACTGGCCACCGGTATTGGAGTATACCTCGGTATCGAGCACAAGCACCTTCACATTGCGGCCGGATGCCAAGATGTGGTCGAGGCCACCGTAACCGATGTCGTAGGACCAACCGTCACCGCCGAGAATCCATACGCTCTTGCGTACGAGGTAATCGGCATGAGCCTTGAGGGCAGCCAGGTCAACATTGTCGCCGCAGGCAGCCTTAATGGCAGCCACGGTGGAACGGGCGTTGGCGATGTCGGCCTCGGTCTTCTGCGGGTTGGCCATAATCTCCTGCACGAGCTCAGCACCGATGGTGGGAGCGGCGGCCTGAAGGAGCTCGATAGCGAACTGCTGCTTCTTGTCGAGGGAGACACGGAAACCAAGGCCGAACTGGGCATTATCCTCGAAGAGGCTGTTGCACCATGCCGGGCCACGGCCGTCGGCGTCGTGAGTCCAAGGTGTGGTGGGCAGGTTGCCGCCGTAAATGGAGGAGCAACCGGTAGCATTGGCCACAACGAGGCGGTTACCGAAGAGCTGGCTGAGGAGCTTCACATAGGGAGTCTCACCGCAGCCTGCGCAAGCGCCGGAGAACTCAAAGAGCGGGCGGAGCAGCTGAGCATCCTTCACCTTGGAGTTGTCGGTCACGGTGCGGTCGTTATCCGGCATCTTCTCGAAGAACTTCCAGTTCTCGGCCTCGGGCTTGAGGGCGGTCTCGGCCGGGGTCATGGTAAGGGAGGCGGTGGGGCACACGCGAGAGCAGAGCGTACAGCCCGTGCAGTCGGAGGCAGACACCTGAATGACGTACTTCTTACCGGCCCAATCCTTGTGCATCTTGCTGGCATCGGCGGTCTTGAAGGACTCGGGAGCGCCGGCGAGGTCAGCGGGGTCAATCATCTTGGCGCGAATAGCAGCGTGGGGGCACACCATGGTGCACTTACCGCACTGAATACAGGCTTTGCTGGTTTCGGTCTTCTCGGGATTCCACACGGGGATTTCGAGGGCAAGGTCACGCTTCTCGTACTGGGTGGTACCGCTGGGGAAGGTACCGTCCACGGGCATCTCGCCCACGGTCACGGAGTTACCGTTGCCGGTCACAATCTTACCGAGCACATTCTTCACGAAGTCGGGCGGATTGCCGGCAAGAGCATCGGGGATGTCGTGGCCGGTAATGGTGGTGCCCAGGGGTACCTCGTGCAGGTTGGCGAGGGAGGCGTCTACAGCGGCAATGTTCTTAGCCACCACTTCTTCGCCCTTCTTGCCGTAGGTCTTCTTAATGGCCTCCTTAATGTAGCCGAGGGCTTCCTCTGCGGGAATCACGCCGGCAAGGTTGAAGAAGCAGGTCTGCATAATCATGTTAATGCGGCCACCCATGCCGGTAGCGCGGGCTACCTTGAAGGCGTCGATGCAGTATACCTTGATGTTCTTGTCAATAATCTGCTGCTGCATGCGAGCGGGCAGGCTATCCCATACCTTCTCCGGAGCAACATTGGTGTTGATAAGGAAGGTAGCATTCTGCGCAGCGTTCTTCAGGAAGTCGAAGAGGTTGAGCAGGCTGGGCTGGTGCAGCGCGATGAAGTTGGCGTTGGTGATGAGGTAGGTGCTGTGAATCGGCGTGGTACCGAAGCGCAGGTGGGATACCGTGGAGGAGCCGGACTTCTTGGAGTCGTACTCGAAGTAACCCTGCACATACAGGTCGGTGTGCTTGCCGATAATCTTAATAGCATCCTTGTTGGCACCCACGGTACCGTCGGAGCCGAGACCGTAGAACATGCAGCGCGTCACGGTGTCGGGCTCGGTAGAGAAAGAGGGGTCGTAAGCAATGCTCTTGCCGGTCACGTCGTCCTCAATACCCACGGAGAAGCCGGTCATGGGCTCAGCCTTGGTGAGCTCGTCAAACACACCCTTAACCATGGCGGGGGTGAACTCCTTGGAGCCGAGACCATAGCGACCGCCTACCACCTTGGGCATAGCGTAGGGCAGAGTGCCGGCCACCTGAGCGTCGGCCAGGGTCTGCACCACATCCTGCAGCAGGGGTTCGCCCAGGCTGCCGGGTTCCTTAGTGCGGTCGAGCACGGCAATCTTCTGCACGGTCTTGGGCAGAGCAGCAATCACGTCGGCTGCGGGGAACGGACGGTACATGCGAATCTTCAGCACGCCCACATCCTCACCCATAGCAGTCACGGCCTCCAGAGCAGCCTCGGCACCGGAGCCCATCATGATGATAACGCGGGTGGCGTTCGGGCAGCCGATGTACTCAACCACGTCGTAGTAACGGCCGGTGAGGTCGCCGAACTTCTTCATAGCGCCCTTCACAATGCCGGGTACGGCATCGTAGAACTTGTTAACTGTCTCACGACCCTGGAAGTATACGTCAGGGTTCTGAGCAGTACCGCGAATGACGGGAGCGTCGGGCGTAAGGCCACGGGCGTGGAACTCATCCACCCACTTCTGGTCAATCATGGCACGCAGGGTGTCATCGGAGATATCGGCAATCTTGCCCACCTCGTGGGAGGTGCGGAAGCCATCGAAGAAGTTGATGAAGGGCACGCGGCTCTCGAGAGTGGCAGCGTGAGCAATGGCTGCCATATCGGGTGCCTCCTGAGTGCTGGCGCCGCAAAGCATGGCGAAACCTGTGGAGCGGCAGCTCATCACATCGCTGTGGTCGCCGAAAATGGACAGACCCTGAGCGGCAAGAGCACGGGCTGCAATGTGGAACACGCAGGGGGTAAGCTCACCGGCAATCTTAAACATGTTCGGAATCATCAGGAGCAAGCCCTGAGAAGCCGTGAAGGTAGTGGCCAGAGAACCCGTCTGCAAAGCGCCGTGAACGGCACCGGCAGCACCGGCCTCACTTTCCATCTCCACGATGCTGGGAACCGTGCCCCAGAGGTTTTTGCGGTCTACGGCCGTCCACGTCTCTGCCGATTCACCCATCGGAGAGGACGGGGTGATGGGGTAGATGGCGGCTACTTCGGAACAACGGTACGCTACGGAGGCCACAGCCTCGTTGGCGTCTATGGTGCTGTATGTAGTGCTCATAATGGAATTGTTGATTGAAAATCGACTATACTCGAGGATTGTGTATTGCGCACACGCGGCAATACGCATTCTCACTACACATATCATACACCCATCCGCCCCCCGAATCAATCCCAAAAAAGGTATGCAATCGAAATGATTATATACGCGTAATAAGCTTATTCCATTTATTGTCAGCCGATAACGTATTTATGATACTTGAAGAGGAAAACGCACAAAATTTGCATATCGACACGTTATCAGGCACCGAGAGTGCTTTTAGCGGCCGTATTGGCACCTATACTCAAAATGAGAGAAGAAATAACCACCCACAACTTCACCGTAAAAATCGTGGCCCGAATCACTCCAAAATTCAGCGAAATGCGTAAAAAAGCAGGGTAAAGTTGTTGTTTTTGTGAGGAGTGTCGGGAAAGCGTTTGCCAAAGCATAAAATGTGTGTTATAGTGGGCGCATGGCGAATACACAAAGCTTTACCGCACAAATGGCAGCCGCGCTGGGGCTGGATGAGCAGATGATTGTACCTTACGGCCGCGACAAGGCCAAGGTAAGCCTGCAGGTGCTCCGCGAGCGCCCGCTCAAGGGCAAGCTGATTCTGGTGAGTGCGCTGACTCCCACGCCCGCCGGCGAGGGCAAGACCACGGTGTCCATCGGTCTGGCGCAAGGGCTGAAGGCCAACGGCAAGAGCGTGTGTCTGGCACTGCGAGAGCCCAGCATGGGCCCGGTGTTCGGTCGCAAGGGTGGTGCCACAGGTGGCGGTGCATCCAGCATCACCCCCGGTGAGAGCATCAACCTGTGCTTCAACGGCGACTTCCCCGCCATTACATCTGCCAATAACCTGCTGGCAGCAGTTATTGACAACGCCCTCTTCTACAAGACAACTCGTCTGGACCAGAACAAGGTACTCTGGAAGCGAGTTATCGATATGAACGACCGCTCCCTGCGCAACATCGTGGTAGGCCTCAACAAAAACGGCGTACCCCGCGAGGAGGGTTTCAACATCACCCCCGCTTCCGAAATCATGGCCTGCTTCTGCTTGGCTGAAGATTTGGAGGACCTTCGTCGCCGCATCGACAACATTGTGGTAGGCTTCACCGCCAATGATGAGGCCGTGTACGCCCGCGAGTTCGGTGTGACCGATTCCCTGCTCGCCATCCTGCGCGAGGCCATCAACCCCAACTTGGTACAGTCTCTGGAGGGCGTGCCTGCTTTTGTGCATGGTGGTCCGTTTGCCAACATTGCTCACGGTTGCAACTCCGTCATTGCCACCAAGATGGCTCTGGCCTGCGCCGACTACGCCGTAACGGAGGCCGGCTTTGCCTTTGATCTGGGTGCTGAGAAATTCCTCGACATCAAGTGCCGCCAGAGCGGGCTGTCCCCGGATGCCATCGTGATTGTAGCTACCATCCGCGCTCTGAAGATGCACGGTGGTGTAGCCAAGACTGAGCTCGACACGCCCAATGCCGATGCCGTGCGCCGCGGTCTGGCTAACCTGCAGGCTCACATTGAGAGCGCCAAGCTTTACAACCGCCCCGTCACGGTAGCCATCAACCTCTTCGAGGCTTTCGATACAGAGGAGGAAATCGCAGAGGTCAAGGCCCTGTGCGCCGACATGGGCGTGGGCTGCGCCGTTGCCAACGTATTCGGCAAGGGCGGTGAGGGCGCTCAGGAGCTCGCCGCCATCGTGGCAGAGAGCATGGAGGGCGCTGAACCCGAGCCCTTCAAGTGCCTGTACAACCTCGACATTCCTGTAGAGGAGCGCATGGCCACCATCGCCCGCAAGGTATATGGTGCCGATGGCGTGGTGCTGACCAAGGCTGCTCAGAAGAAGCTGGCTCTTATGGCCGCCAACGGCCTGACCGACCTGCCCATCTGCATGGCTAAGACGCAGAACTCCCTCTCCGACAACGCCAACCTGCCCGGTCGCCCCACCGGCTTCACCATCACGGTTCGCGACTTCGAGATCGCCAATGGCGCCGGTTTCCTGGTTGCGCTCTGCGGCGACATCATGCGCATGCCTGCCCTGCCCAAGGTTCCCTCCGCCTGCGACATTAAGGTGGATGCCGACGGCAACATCTCCGGCATGAAGGGCTGATAAGCCTTACGCAAAAAAGTCCCGGCAGTTTTTCTGCCGGGGCTTTTTTTGTAAGTACGAGGTCGAATTCCGAAGTGCGAATTTGAAAACGTAGGCGCGCGGAACTTTAAAATTCGTTCTTCAAACTTCAAATAAAATCCCCTTGGTAACTTGCATTACCAAGGGGCATATAGTGGCCAAAGATTTTTAATGAATCAGAGCTCGAGGGTGGTGGGGGCATCTGCCTTGGGCATGGGGCGACCACCGCGCTTACCCTTGGGGCCACGACGCTCACCGCGCTGCTTTTTGGCGGACTCTTTTTCCTCGTCGCTCAGCTTGCCGTCTTTGTCGGTGTCGTGTTTCTCCATGAATCCCTTGCGGAAATCGCCACGGCGCTCACGGCTCACTTCCTCGCGACCTTCGCGGTACTTTTTGACGGAATCTTTAAGGTTCTGGTGCTCCTGCTCGTTGAGCTGGCCATCCTTGTCGGTGTCAAACTTCTCCAGCATGGCCGGGCGCTCGCTGTGAGGACGGCGACGGTTACCGGGGTGTACATTCTCCATACCCTCGGGACGAGGGCCGAACTTGCCACCCTTACCCTCGGGGCGGGGAGCACGATTACCGAGCTCGGCACGCTTCTTCTCAAACTCAGCCTTCAGAGCAGCACGCTCCTGCTCGCTAAGCTGACCGTTCTTGTCGGCATCAAACTTCTCCAGCATGCGCTGGTGCATATCGGGGCGACCCTTGCGGGAAGGCATCTGACCGGCAGCGCCCCAATGGGGAGCAGCCTCCTGAGCCAGAGCGGGAAGAGCGGCAACAAGGGCCATAATCATTGAAATGTTCTTTAACATCATATTTTTGCGGGGTTAATTATAAGCAAGGCAGTAACAGCACCTTGCTTTAAAGAACGAAATCACCATTTAAATTCTACATGCAATCGATGATTTACCCATTGCATTTTTCACCTAAAGATTTGAACTACCAAAAAAAGAAAAGGAAGGTCACCTGAGCGACCTTCCTTTTCTCTATAATCGTATCAGTTACGGTATTTACCGAGGCTTATTTACCGCAGCCGCAAGCGCAGTTCTTCTGCTGACGGGGGCCGAAGGGGCGGAACTGAGGAGCCTTGGGGCCAAACTTGGGACCGAAGGGACGACGAGCGTCGCGCTTCATACCGCACTTGGGAGCTTTGCAGCCCATCTGGCCGAAGAACTTGGGAGCCTTAGGAGCCTTGCCACCGAACTGAGGACCGAAGGGGCGACGACCCTGCTTGTTCATGCCGCACTTGGGAGCCTCGGGGCGCTGACCGTTGAACTTGGGACCGAAGGGAGCCTTAGCACCGAACTTGGGACCGAAGGGGCGACGACCCTGCTTGTTCATGCCGCACTTGGGAGCCTCGGGGCGCTGACCGTTGAACTTAGGACCGAAGGGAG
>JAFZHC010000067.1 GCA_017555025.1 Akkermansia sp. | reverse complement strand
TCGGCGTTACCGCCGGCGTTGTCGGAAATGGGGCCGTAGGCGTCGGTAGCCAGGGTCAGACCCAGGGTGGAAAGCATACCCACAGCGGCGATACCGATACCGTAGAGACCGGCAGCCATGTTCTGAGCGGTGAAAGCCCACTCACCGGCGGCGCAGAGGTAAGCGCCGATGGTGCCGAGCACGATGAAGAGCACCGGCCAGCAGGTGGAAATCATACCCACGCCGATACCGGAGATAATTACGGTAGCAGGGCCGGTGGTGGCGTTCTCAGCGATGAACTTAACCGGCTTGAACTCGAAGGAGGTGTAGTACTCGGTCACCTTACCGATGGCGATACCCACCACGAGACCAATCATGATGGAACCCCAGATGCCGAGCCAGTTCTGGATGTTGAGGGCCCAGAGCACGAGGGCGGAGAAAATAGCGATAAGAACGCTGGAGAAGTTGATGCCCTTGTTCAGAGCAGCCATCAGCTGGGTCTGGTTTGCACCGGGCTGGGTGCGCACCATGTACACGCCGAGAATGGAAAGGATAGCGCCAACGGCACCGATAATCATGGGAGCCATAACCATCTGCAGACCCATCTCGTAGTTGCCGGCAGCGGCGGCCACGGCAGCACCCAGAGCGGCGGTAGCCAGAATGGAACCGGCGTAGGACTCGTACAGGTCAGCGCCCATACCGGCTACGTCGCCCACGTTGTCGCCCACGTTGTCGGCGATGGTGGCGGGGTTACGAGGATCGTCCTCGTTGAAGTGGTACTCAGTCTTACCTACAAGGTCAGCACCTACGTCGGCAGCCTTGGTGTAGATACCACCGCCCACACGAGCGAAGAGAGCCTGCAGAGAGGCACCCATACCGAAGGTAAGCATGATGGTGGTGATGTGCACAAGCTTGTTCACACCGCTGTAGTCACCCATCAGGGAGGTGTTGTCAAGAATCAGGTACCAGGCGGAAATATCGAGCAGACCGAAGCCCACAACCGTCAGACCCAGCACGGCGCCGGAGCGGAAAGCAAGCTGCAGACCCTTGTTCAGACCGTCCTCCTTATCGCGGCAAGCCTGAGCTACACGGCCGGAGGCATAGGTGGCCGTCTTCATGCCGATGAAACCGGCCAGACCGGAGAAGATACCGCCGGTAAGGAAGGCCACGGGCACGATGTTGTTCTGCAGGCCGAAGTAGGCCATCACGCCGAAGGCGATTGCGATGATGATGAAGAAGATAGCAACAACCTTGTACTGCTGCTTGAGGTAGGCCATTGCGCCTTCACGCACATAGCCCGCAATCTCCTTCATGCGGTCGTTACCCTCATCGGCCTTCTTCATGTCGAAGAAGAACTTGGCGGCAAAAGCCAGCACCAGGATGGAGGCAACGGGAACGATCCAGAATAATGTATTGGGGTCCATTGTCTGTTTAATTTAAGGTTAAGTGCTTTTTCCGAAAAGCGCGGCATTCTACACCCAAAACCCTGTTTTGTCTACCCAAATTTCTTAAATTCTGGTAAATTCAGCCCCTTTTTCCTTCTATTATTCTATAAATTCGCGCGTACGAGTGCGCATGCGTGCGGGAAAATGGCGGTTCTACCCCGATAATCAGAAAATGAGTTTGGCGTAGAGTCTTATCAAAATGAGCAGCCCAAATAATAAAGGAGCCACCGCCCAGGCCATGCACTGCAGGGTGAACCAATATCGCAGCCATGGAAATCGCGCTCCCCAGGGGTCGGTGCGGTAGTCATCCACCCACCGGGCGTATAAACCGAGACCAAGTGCTGCATTGCCGGCGATGGCAGCTAAGCTGCCCAGTAACAGTGCTACATGTGTACCACGACCCGGGAAGAGACCGGCAACAAACAACATGTAACCTCCACCGGTCACCACTACGCCGCCATACATCAGTACGGCAGCTACGATTTTTTCTCGCTTAGTGACCTCGGGCAAAACTCGGATTCTCATATATGTTATGATGCCATATCGCCTCTCTGCGTTCAACGCAAACGGCGTGCAACAACACAAAGGAACAGCAGCGCACCCACAATGCCGCCGAGAGTGTCCATGAGCATATCCTTCTGCGCGTCCCACACGTCACCCTGCGAGCCCAGGAATGCCAACCCGGCGCTGCCGCCATCTATCTCGGCATATTTCCACTCCACCAGCTCCCAGAAGTTAGCCACCGCCATGATAATGACGATACTATAAACCGCCGCCGTACGTGCCGATGGTGCACCCTTGTAGCGCCAGAGCATCTCCGCTATACCCACGGCATTCAACCCTACTACAAAGTGAGCGATGCGGTCGTAATGATTGCGCTCAAAGCCAAAGAAATCGCCCACCGCATCAAACGGCACCAGCTCAAAAGTATAGTGGGCACCTACCACCTGCATCCAGCACCACAGAAAGATGAAAAAATATGAGAAAACGCTCAGCTTAAGCCACCGGTACAAACTGCCAAACACCGCCAGCAGCACGAATACCATGCTCATCTCCGTCCACCACACCTGCTCATCATACGGGCTCACCATCGACCAGCAAATAAGCCCCACCAGAATAAGCAGGAAAATCAACATGATAAAGGAACGTGCTTTCATGCCCCGTATCATACATTTCTCTCTATCAAATAGCAAGCGATTTCAGGCTCCAAAAAATTCTTCTTGCGTTTTTCCACTGCTTAGCTAGAATAAGGGCACCCGTCATATACCACGCAAGCCCCATGAAGCTCCTCCATCTCTTATCACTCTGTACCGCAATGGCATGCAGCATTGCCACAGCTCACACTTACCCACGCTATACGAACGCTACCACTCAGGCACTTGAGATTGAAGCTCAGTTGATGCTCAGCCCTGACAGTATTGAAAAAGCCCGCCGTGTGTCCATAGGTGACAATGCAGAAAATGCCGCCTACTGGAACGGCGACAAGCCCCTGCCCGCTGCTCAGGTTGCTGATCTGTTACAGCTGAGTCTGGCCGCCGGCAGTACCGGCGCGGAAGACTGGTTCACCAACGCTGCGGGCGATGTCCTCGTATTCGTTGCCCGCCCCGGTGTGGGTGCCAAGCACTATGTATTCACTGTCTTCAACCTCAAAAATGAAGAGTGGTACAAGACCGGTACCTACCACTTCATCACCCGTCACCTGCACATCCGCTGGCAGGATGCCGCGATTGGCAACCGCGGGCTCACCATCGTCGCCACATCACCCAACGGCACGCTCCGCGTGGAAAAACACTTCGACTTTGCCGAGCCGCGCGATACCTTCTGCGCCTACGATGCCCCCGATGAAGCCCCGGACATGGGGCTGAATACACCTGAGCCTGCACCCACCCCACAGCAATCACCGGAATGGGCACCGCGCTTCATTCATTACAGCTCCTACGGCTACCCCCGGTACGATAACGATGTCACCCGAGCCTTAGAAGCAGAGATAGCGCTGATGAATGGTAAAATCCACCCCAAACAAGGACGCCGCGCCTTCGCTGCATTCATCCCGGACAATATCGCCTGCTGGGACGGCCACCAAGCCATCCCGGCCGCACGCGTAGCCGACCTGCTGCAACTGAGCAAAAAACACGGCTACTCGGTAGCGGATGATTGGTTCACGAACGCAAGCGGTTCCGTCATTGCCTTTGTCGCGCAGCCCGGCAACGGTGCCGTGTCGGATGTTTTCACCGTATTCCGCAGAAGCGGCTCGGTTTACCGCCGAGTAGGTGTCTACACCTTCACCCGCCGCGCCCTGAATTTATGCCCGAACGAACTCGAGCTGACGGAAGAGAGCCTCACCCTTACCTACTCCACACCCAACAACAACACGCGCTTCACCAAAACATTCTCCTTCCGCTCAGCAGAGGACTCATGCTGCGCTTTTGAAGACGTCACCGAGCGCAATGACTGCGGCAAGGATACTCGCCCGAACCGCTACGTCGGCCTGCCCGAGCTCGCCGCCTCTCCCGCACGCGAACGCCTGCAGCCCAGCAATGAAATAACCCGCCGACTGCGCCGGGCAGAGCAGCTGTTCTTTTACTCCCCTGCCTCCATAGCAAACCCGGAACAATTACAGGGAGAAAATCCGCTGATGTTGCTCTACCTCAACAAGCTCCGCCATGGAAATGTGGTGGATTGGATAAGCGATGCCAAGAGCAACACCATCGCCTTCATCAGCCGCAGCGGCGTGAAGCACGAAGTTATCACCACCTATACTTTCCACGTGTACCGCACCTCTGACCAAGGCTATAAACTTATCGGCACCTACAATCTCCTGTTCTCTCCCTACGAGCTAAAATGGGACCCGGCACAAACCTACTTCAGGCATAATGGGCTTCATGTGCGTTGCTCCGACCTCGGCGGCACACGGCACACAGGTGCTATCTTCCACTATAGTCAGCCAACCGGTAACGTGCAGCTCAACTGAACTAGCTGATATTTTATTAGAGCTTACTCTAGTTTTTATCTGATTTTTCTTGACGTCCTGCAACGGATAGGCTAACATGCGGGTAGCAGACGAACAGAACACCTGCGCATACTATAGAATAAAAGCAGTATTACTTTTCCCCGGACAGGGCGCCCAGAAAGTAGGCATGGGCAAAGACCTTTACGACACCTATCCTGCCGCCAAGGCTATGATGGACGCCGCCGATGCCGCGCTGGGCTATTCACTCACCGACATCATGTTCAACGGCCCGGATGCCGAGCTAACCCGCACCTGCAATTGCCAGCCTGCTCTTTACCTGCACGGCCTGGCTCTCTATGAGATTCTGCGCAGCGAGGTGGAGATTGAGCCCGTAGCCGCTGCCGGTCTGAGCCTGGGTGAGTTTACCGCTCACGCCGCCGCCGGTACCTTCAGCATGGAGGATGGCCTCAAAATTGTGCAGAAGCGCGGTGCTTTCATGGAGGAAGCCTGCCAGGCTGCTCCCAGCACCATGGCTGCCATGATTGGCGGCAACGACGAGGCTGTACAAGCTCTCGCCGCTTCATGCGATGTACGCGCCATGCTCGGTGCTCAGTTTCGCGGCACATGGCACGGGCATACTTGCGACCGGCGTAGCAATAGCGGCAGCGCAGCGTGCAATCGTGCGTCAGGCACAAGGTCAGCTGTAATGGCCTGCGCATGATACGGCCAAGCTCATTTGTCTACCGATGTTCAATTTTCAGGCGCTTCCTCATCTCCGGGCACTATCGGCAGCACATCCGGCACATCACCACCGAGTACCTGTGGTTCTTGCTCCGGTTCATCCTCTTTCTGGTTAATCAGATAGCGACCGATAGGCTGTTGCTCGACCTCCTTGGGATTTTGCTGATGGGGTACGCTCCCGGGAGCCGTCTGTCTGTCGCAGCCGGTCACAAGGCTGCCCAGCAGAGCAGCAGCCGCGGGCAGAATACCCGGGTAATTTTTAACAGGTTTAATGTCCATGATTTATCAATTTGTTCGGATTTGCAACCGGAGGTGAAAAGGCTGTCAGAGCGGAGAATTGCGAGTGCGAATCACACCCTGCGGGTGGTAGGCAGAGCTACCCCAGCTGGGGACATAGCAACCCGAGTATAAATGATTAACCTGATATATAAGCGAGCCCTGTTTGGTATAGCCATATACGGGGCGGCCATCGGCGTAGCCGTAAATCGGGATGCCGTTGGAATCGTAGCTTCCTGACTGCCATTGTACGCTGTTCGTAAAACCGGTCTGAGCGGCGTTCGTACCGGTTTGAACATTTATGGGCGCGGTGTTGAAATTGATGAAATCATTCAGCATGACCTCACATGAGCTGAAGGCAAAGGTAAATGCTGTAGCAAGAAATGCGTTCGTCAGTTTTTCTTTCATATCATCTTTGAATGTTGGTTAAACTCTGCTGCCATGTATCATTCAGACAGGCGAATATAAACAGGTATGACTCTCACACCGCGCACAGGGGCATCTGTACTGCCATCCGGGGAATAAGTGAGCTCCATGACATCCGGTTGTTCTTTGTCAAACCCACCCATGTAGGTGACGTAGCGGCAATGACGCCCGAAATGCCTGGCCAACTCGGCAGAAAAGCGGTCATCTGCGCGATTGATGGTTACAAGCGAATAACGCGGGTCCAATATCAGAGTGGCACGGGTGTCGCCCTGCAGAGCTATGCGCCCACTGAAGCAGAGTGTGACTTCATAGGCTTTGCTGTTTACAGGCTCTGGACGCTCAATCTGAACTGCGGGCGGGTTCTCACCGGTGGTATCGAAGGTGATGGTAACAGACTTTTCATCGCCGTAGAGGCTGAGGGGCAACTCAGCCTCCCCGAAGTATGAGTTCTGTTCATAAACCTCATCGAGCTTATATTCACGGAAACGAATCAATGTTTTCTGCACCGTCTTTGCAAAATCATTCTCACTGATTTTCCTGTTCAGCAGCGGCTTGAGCAGGCGCCCCAGCTCACTCTGCCCGCTGACCCCGGCGGGCAGGCGGCGCTGGCGGCGCACATAGCGGTACAGGGTCACGGCATCTTCCTGAGCAGCAGCATCGGTCTGCGGAATCTCGTAGTGCACATCAGTGATATAGTCGCAGGCAAGAGCTGCCTGCAAGCGAGCAACGGCATCTTGCTCCGGAGTGGCATACACGGCAGCAACAGGCATGCTCAGTGCAGCCACCATAAAAAACTGAGAATATGTGTTCATTATATAGTAAATATTATTTTATTGTTCCGAACGGGATTTTTGAAGAATGGTACGAATAACGGCGGCATTCGCCCCTCCCACACAGTCATCCACGGCGGCACCTTTGGCCGTTTTAGCGTTAAGGTCTGCCCCGTGGTCGACCAACCACTGCACGATTTCCACGCGGCTCAGGCCGCAGGCATTGTGCAGCGCGGTGGTGCCGTTCGCATTGGCAAGCACAGAGTTCACATGATAACGCCCCTCCTGAATACCCCGCAGAGCCTCCAGCAAGCGGAGTTGGTAAAGCCGCTCCACGGCATCAGTATAGCGGTGCTGCTCCAGCTCGCGGATAAGGCGGGGAAGTTCATCAGAGAGCGGTTGCGGTAAGCACAACACCCCCTCACGACTGTCGGTAGAGCGCAGGGTAAAATGCAAATCACGCACATGGTACGAGCCTTTACCGGAAACAGGGCGCTGCAGTATGGACGCCACACCTTCACCGGCGGAAGTGAACTCGAGCGATATCACCATCAGGAAATCGGCAAATTTCAGCTCGATACCACCATACCTGTGCCCGGAACTCTCAAAAGTATAGCCACTGATTTCCGTTCCCTGAGCCGTGCGGAAGCTCTTGCCGCAGTCTGCCGGGAACTGCAGCAAGAGCGCTGAGCTGTTGCAATATGTCCATTGATTGGTCGCCACCGGCAGTGAACTGCGGCATTCCATGGCGCCGGAGAATGAGAACTCCAATATACAGCCGGCCAGGGTCCCTGACTCAGGCTCAGCCATGCTGACCTGCACCAGCACAGGCAGCGCACACGCAAGGATTGAAGTTCTCTTCATCATGGCAATCAATCACTCTGTCGCGAGGCGTCCTGCGCGGGCACATGCTGCTCGGCTGTTTTCTGAATGGAGTTCAGGCAGCGGTTGGCCTCATCCACTCTCTGCTGGAACAGGGTCAGCAAAGGCCCGTAGGTTTTGGTACGCTCACGGTTTTTGATAAAGTTGGTGTTCTTTTTCAGGTACTCCTGGAAATCGAGTAACTCATCATCCAACATCACCAATTTATTGAGTGCATATTGAGCATGATTGTTCACAGTACGCTTGAAATCGGCATCTTCCTTCACCACGATTTCAGCTGCGACAGCCGCTACGGACTTATAAAACTCATCGGCAGAGCGCTTGACTTCGCTGCGAGCGTTGAATCCCAGTTCCTCCGTTGCTGTTATGCGATTGGCGGACCAGAACTCAAAATAGCGCATGTAGCTGGCAAGCTCTGCAGCAGATGTTGTCGGTGCCCAGATAGCCTTGCCTCCGCGTATGTCGAGGTATTCATGCGGATTATCCAGCCCCATGTGCATGAAAAAGCCTTCCACCCCGAAGTTCGGGCCGTTGTAGGGGGAGCGCCCTCCCCTGCCCAGCACGATGTAGCCCAGCCAGCTGTCGCGCTCCTGTGAGCTGATGCTGTTATGGAAATGGCGGAAGAACTCGGGACTCCACCGCTTGCTGTTGCCGTTGAACTCAGAATAGGCCTTATCGATGCGCGTACGCACATAGTTACCGCGGAAAGAATCAATCATAGCCAGATAGGCATTTCCCAATTCTTCCACTGCCGCGCTCTTCAGGTACTCCTTGAAGCGGGCTACGCGCTGCACTTCTTTCAGGAAATCATAGTTGTGCATGGCGCAGGCCTTGGCAAAGCGGCCGGTAAACCACTTCATCAGCATTTCGGAGCGTGTAATCATGTGCTCGATTTCGGTGTACTGTGCCGAGCTCATGTTGGGTTTGGCCTGGTTAAGTGTGGCGCGCGACAGCGGCCCCTGCAGGAATTGACCGGAATCTGCAGCAAAAGGATGCCTGGCCATGACTTTGGCGAGTGCCTCACGGTGCAAATCAGCCGGCACGGGGTCATAGATGCAATCCACAAAATCCTCTGTGCCTATAATACCGTCACAGCAGGCGGACACCACCCAGACAATGTCCTCCTGATACGCTTTGCGGCAGGTCGACACATACTGAGCGCCGTTGTAAATGAGCTGCTGCGTCTGCTTCTGCAGTGCTTCGGCCTTGCGGTCAGCCTCGGCCTCATCATCGGTGAAATCGTAACCGGCTGCGGCTTCATCTTCCGTGAAGTCATAGCCATAGCCGGCCTGAGCCTGAACCTGCGGAAGACATGACAGACCACCCAGAGCCAATGAACATAAAATTGTTTTCGTTTTCATGAGATATGGAAAATTTCAATTAAAGGGTATCAGAAACGAATGGCGTAATCATCCACGTACCAACGTCCGTTCTGGCCGCCCTTACGAATGAGCTTGTGAGCATGTTTCACACCTATCTGCTTGCCGTTGGCATCGAAGGCACGACTCTGCACCGTGGCGTACTCGACTTTCTCACCCATCATACCTGTCAGCTGAGCACGCTGGCTGTCGTCGAGGAAGAAGTTTTCCAGCTCGTTCTTATCATCATGCCCCTTGGCTACGGTAATCTTCGTATCGCTGAAGACGGCGTGCACATATTCGCCATGCAGACGCTCCTGGTGCAGATCCCAGTGGTAACGAATCAGCGACTGAGCTGTTTCCGTCTTGCGACGCTCCGGGTTGATGCACTCAAGATACAGCTCAAAATTCTTCTCCTTGATGGAAGCGAGGAAAATCTCCATGACGCGCTGGGGGGTGGCATCCTGCGGCACAGATTTTTCTGTATACCAGCTGTTCTTAATCGCGTCCACCTTCTCCTCCTCCACATAGGAACCGCCCTTTTCGCTGTCGGCGTCAAAGGTAGCAACGATACGACCATCGATATAGAGTGCCTCTGGCTCTACCACCCAGCCCCAGGCCATATTCATGCGGCGATTACCGGGTATCTCCATCACAGGCCCCTGCACTGTACCCAGCACGGTAAAGTTGTGGCTCTCCCCCAGAGAGCCATCTACCTCGCGGCGAAAACGCTTAATGGCTTCATACGGTCCCACCCATTCGCGCCCGCCGATATTGACATAGTAATACCCGGTGGAAGGCTTGCCCACCACAATGTATTCTCCCGAACCGCCCACGAACTGATTGTCGGGGTACTTGACATCCTGCAGCACGATAGTTTTTCCGATGGGTGAAGACTCCGCGGAGTTCTTCAACGGATCCACAGCGGGAAATACACGGGATACGAGCTCGCGCCCCTGCTGCAGTTGCTGCCATTTTTCCGCGCTGAGCCTGCCGTATTTCTCGCGCAGTTCTTTTTCGTTGTTCAGGTATGCCACCATGGCAGGCGTGATGGGCATATAGTCGCCCTTGCTCATCATGAGAGCCTGGCGGGCACGCTCATAGAGCTCTTGCACAGCCGGGTCTTCGGGGTAGGCTTTCATGAGTCTCTGCACACGGCTCAAAGCCTCGTTCTTGTTACGGAACATTGTATTGGCACTGCCCTGGGCACGTTTTACCTCTGCCTCGAACTCTTTAAGATAATACTCCGTATACCCTAGGTCGCGCTGGGGGGCTTTCTGCGCAGCAGCGGGGGCGCTGCTGCAAAGAATCGGAACAAGCAATAACGCAAGAATGGATTTTTTCATTATATCTGTTATTTTGCTGAAAGTGTTGTTATCCCTTCAATCATTCAGCGGATTGGCGGGCTTTTCTCAGAATCGCGCGGATGGCGGCGGCATTCGGTCCGCCCACGCAGTCATCCACGCCGGCGCCTTTGGCTGTTTTGGCGTTCAGGTCTGCCCCGTGGTCAATCAACCACTCCACGATTTCCACATGGCTCAGGCCGCAGGCATTGTGCAGCGCGGTGGTGCCGTTGGAGTCGGAAAGGCTGTGGTCGATGGGTGCTCCTTCCATAATCTGCGGCAGAAGAGTCAGCAAGCGCTTGCGATACAAGCGCTCCACGGCGGTGGGGTACTTGCGCTGCTCCAGCTCGCGCACCAGTTCCCCCAAACCATCATCGAGCGTTTGCAGGGCGCCCTCATCCACATCTTCCTCGCGTGTCGGCAGCTCCACACGCGCCTTATTGATTTTGGCGGGGCGCAGGCGGAAGGTAGCTCCTCTGGCCAACCAGGCGCTCTCATCCATCCCCCAGCTCAGGTCTGCCCGGCCGCGGTCCGGGTTATCGAAGTTCAGCGTCAGCACCAGGTTACGCATGTACCCGCGCACCTGAACAACAGCTACCTCTCCCTGCGGTGCATAGCTCACCTTGTTTGGCTGCCACAAGTCCTCCTCGCCGGGCACAGGTTTATCCAGCTGTATATGAAAACACGTTCCCTCCGCTGCGGGAAACTGTATCACCAGCGGAGTGGCAACAGCCGGTTTCCACTCACCGGCTTCATCGCATATGACACCACAGGCCATGGCTCCATTGAAGTTTACTTCCAGAATCCTGCCGGCCAACTGAGCCGGTGCCGGGGCAGCAAAAGCCGGAGACGCCGCCAGAAGGATGCCCAATGAGAATGGTACTTTCATAAGGAATAAGCCGTTCAGTCCTCAATCGTCGTATCGACACGGGATACGCCTTCGTAGTCCACCTCCGCTTTCTTTTCGAGGAAACGTATGAGGCATTCGGCGCCATCGCTGTCAATGGCAATACCGGCATCTGCCGGCTTAGCCGGCGCAACAGAGGCAATGTAGGAATTATAAGCCACAGTGTAGCGGGCCTCGGGGTCAATGGGCGTACCATCGGCCAGGAGTGCCTCGGTAACACGCATGGGTTTGAGCTCTGCAGAGGGCTTCACGCACTTATATGTCATGCCGGATACACAGGGGGCACCGTAGTGGTCTGCCTGCGGAATGCTCTCAATTAAGTCTATGAGTTCCTTTCCTGTCAGTGTGGCACGAATAATGGCATTACCGAAGGGATCCAGGCGGTAGACATCCGCCACGGTAAGCGGGCCGGCAGGGAAGTCCTCCAGACGCACACCGCCGCGATTCACAATAGCTATGTCGCTGACAGCGCGGGCACTGATGGCATCCGCCATCATACAACCCAGGCTCTCGCGGCTCGTGATTCCACGCTTCACCGTAGTAAGCTGGCGCTTGAAGAAGGGCAGCGACTTGGTCTTTTCCACCAGTTCAATTGTGGCGACATCGGCCGGCAAGTCTTTAAGCGGCAGCAGCTCGGCTTTCTTGCTCACAACCTTGCCATCTTCCACATCGAAGGTCAGGCGAGTGACATACTTGAGTTTGTTCTCTGCCTGGGTAATGAGAACCCCGTTCATGATATACCCGCCATTCACGCGGGTGTGACTGTGCCCTCCGATGATGGCGTCTGCCTCGGGGAACATCTGCGCCAGCTTCACATCATCCTCGAACCCCAGGTGGGTCAGCACTATCAGCACGTCACAGAAAGACCGCAAGTGCTTGTAGTATGCAGCGGTTTCAAAGGGCGAGGCAAATTTCAGCCCCTTGCACTGGTCGGGGTGGGCATCCGGAATTCCGGTTTCCCCGACCTGCACCAGCCCCAGCACACCGATACGCACGCCGTTGCGCTCAAATATCTTGTATGGCTTCACATCAATACCCTGAGTATCGGTGGTGAATATATTGGCACAGACAAAGTCAAATTCTGCCGCATTGATATAGTCACGGAGGGCTGCCGCGCCGGAGTCGAACTCATGGTTACCGAAAGTGGAGAGGTCAAAGCCCACGTGGTTCATGAGGGTTACAATGGGGATGCCGGGGCGGTTGCCGTTGTCTACGTAGGGATTGCCGGTTCGGCTGTCGCCCGCAGCCATGAGCAGCAAACCGGGGGCATTCTGGCGCTCCTGTTTCACGAAGGTAGCCAGTTGGGGCATACCGTCAATATTCGCGTGCATATCGTTCACGCCCAGCACAGTAACATGCTCAGCAAAAGCGGTGCCAAGCAATGAGAAAAGGGTGAAAATTGTTTTTTTCATCGTTGTCAAAGCGGTGATAAGTTCTTTCAGAAGGGATAATATGTAAAAATACAGCGCTCTTCCGTCATGGGGCTGTCTGTAGCCAGCACGTTGCCATACATATCGTAAAGCTCACCCTCAGGCAGAGCAATACCGGCGTCCGTGCAATAACGGCGAACGGCATCCAGTGCCGTTGCCCCGGTAAAGATACTGACCTCAGCGTTGTTCACGTATACCAGCATAACGCGTGTATGATTTCAGGTTCAAAGTCCGCTGAGTATTTCTGCTGCACCGGCATGGCCCAGCTCGGCAGCACGTTGCAGGTAACGGCGCCCCTGAGCTTCATCCTGCTGCCCATCGCGCCCCCAGAGCAGGCGCATACCCAGCTCAGCCAGAGCACGGGGTTCATCCGCAGCGGCAGCCTGCTCAAGCCATGCACGGCTCTCGGCGGCATCGGGGTCGGGGGTTGCGGGGTCATGCACCCAGTCGCACATGGAATCGGCCTGCTCGCCGGTATCATCGCTGTAAATAAGCGACATCTCGTACTGTGCAGCGGCGTCTCCCGCACAGGCCGCGGCATGTGTATCGCAGGCAACATCACTCTTCAATTCCACGGGGGTGCCTGTGCGCAGCAGTGCCCGCAACTGCGGCATCATAGCCAGAGCAGCTGCGGTACGCCCTTTTTTATCACGCAGACGATAATCTGCCCCGAATGCCAGCAAACGCAGAGCCAGGCGGTAATCATTACGCAGAGCGGCCAGGTGCAATGCTGTCTGACCTGTAGCCGGTATCACGGCATTCGGGTTCTGGCCGGTCATCAAAAGCCAGTGTACCTGCTTGGCAAAATATACTTGAGGCACTTCCTCCAAGCAATATAGCAACAGGGTGCGACCTTTCTTATCGGTTGTTGCGGAATTACCCTTCAGGCAGGTCTTCACGAAATCGTAGTGAGGGGAATCGGCATATTCCCTCAGCAGAGCATCACTTTCACCTGCTGCAAAAACACTACTCAGCAGACCTGCAATAATAAAGACAACAGCATTTTTCATAACATTCAGGGGGGATGGGGAAAGAATAGTGCGGGGTGCCGCAGCACCCCGCCTGTTTATGAGACAGTTGATTGTATTTACTCCTGAGGAGCAGCTTCTGCAGGCTTGGCTGCTTTCTTCTTCTTAATGAGCAGCACCACCAGACCGACGGCAGCTGCCAGTATCAGAATACCCAGTACCGGGCGGTAGAAGACCCATGCAAGGGCGATAACTACCAGAGCCACAATGGAGGATACGAAGAAGGCAATAATGCCGGTACCCATTTCCACAATGTTGCCGAGAATGGGCAGCACATCTGCCAGAACGGAGAGCGGAGCCAGTATCATCTTAAGGCCCATGTACATCATCAGCCAACCCACGATTCGCAGAATCCAGGTCCACATGCTGTTGCTGTCCTTGGCTTTCTGGAACATGACTTCTTTGCTGCGGGTACCCATCTGCAGCAGGTCTACCGTGTAACCATTCTCTGCCACATAGGGGCTGAAGGTGCCGGCATTCTGGCAGGCAACAATGGAGATCGGCATGGTATCGGGCACGTAGGTCCAGGAAATACGCACATCACCCACCTCAGGAGCGCCGGGGTTGGCGGACCCCATATCGGTGGTAGTCGTGGGGCCGAGATTGATGTATGCCTTCAGCATCACGCCATTGTTGGTTACAACGTAGTAATCCTGCCAGGGCTTAATGAGCAGCAGGCGGTTGTCCTGTGTACGTACGTATGCGCGCTCTGCCACGCAGACAACGGGCAGTACACCCAGACGATCCACGTTGATAAGGCCGGGCAGCTGCATACCCATGGTGGGTGCCGGTTCGGTCAGTTCATTGTAACCGGTTACCGTGCGGGGAGTGTTGTTCACCAGTATGTAGGCGCTGTCGTTCTCCTCATCGGCCACCAGGGGGTACATGTCGCCGGTCGGTCCCTGTACGTAAGCTCCCAGAGTTTCATCCGCTACAACATAGAGGTTCTTGCCGGGATAGGAGTCCACTGTCACTGTTACTGCGACCGGCATCTGCTGGGCTATACCGGGCTGCATTCCGTTGGGCAATGGCATGGTCACCTGGGAAACCACAGGCTTGCCGATGTAAACCGTGTTGCCGGATACGGTGGTGCGGCCTTTCAGCTCCTCAGGCATAGGAACATCCTTCAGCTCCACGGGCTTGCTGCCCGATATGCGGCTGATCTGCCCCGATGTCAGCGCAAATGCACCGAAATTCACTTTCTCCGCACTCTGTCGCGTATCTTCCAGCCCTGTCAGATGCACGATATTGTCATGACCGGCCTCTTTGAATTCGGATGATTCGATGGGCGTACTGACCCAATCTTTTCTGTAAGTGTAGGTAGTGATTTTTTTCACACTGCCGCCCACCTGTTTTTCCTCTCGGGTGGACTCATGCTCCACCCACTGGTAATATTCTACCGAGCGGGCCAGTTTCATGGCCTTCAGGCTGATGCCGGGGAACATGCTATCCGTCAGCACGGCATCCGTGACAGCATTTCCCGTAGCATATATCAGTTTGCCCTCGTTCTGCATGTCCACCGTGTCGATGGACTGCACAGTCTGGCAAACGGATTCGCCCTCTTCAAGGGCTTTAGCAGTTTTGACAGCTCTTCCCTCATTCCAGAACAACAGGGGTATACCTGCAAGGAAAAGGACACCACCTGTGATAATTCCCTTGAAGGAATTCCCCAGTCGACTGCCCCAGCTTTCAGTTGTAACTTCTTCTACGGACATAGTAATCAGATGTAATAGTTTTGTGAGAGAATTGTTATGAACACCAAACGAATAAAAAACCGTTTTTTGCCAAAAATAGAAGTACCATTTTAACCACACGTTGTAAAGAAAAAACATGCATTCAGACTATTTTTAAAGTTTGAGCAAACTCTATATTTTTTTTCACCTCGGTACTGCTAACAAAATAACGGCAACGAACAATCCTCCATATCAGCAATTAACGCACATTTATTTGATATTGCTCTAGCTTTTTCTCCTGAATTTTCTTGACCTTGGGCCCGCGATTAGCTAACATGTGGGTAGCAGACAACCTGAATTCCTGCACGATTCACAGATTATGAAAGCAGTCATACTTTTCCCCGGACAGGGTGCCCAGAAAGTGGGCATGGGCAAAGACCTTTACGACACCTACCCCGCCGCTAAGGCCATGATGGACGCCGCAGATGCCGCGCTGGGCTATTCACTCACCGACATCATGTTCAATGGCCCGGATGCCGAGCTGACCCGCACCTGCAATTGCCAGCCCGCTCTTTACCTGCACGGCTTGGCTCTCTACGAGATTCTGCGCAGCGAGGTGGAGATTGAGCCCGTGGCCGCTGCCGGTCTGAGCCTGGGTGAGTTTACCGCTCACGCCGCCGCCGGTACCTTCAGCATGGAGGATGGCCTCAAAATCGTGCAGAAGCGCGGTGCTTTCATGGAGGAAGCCTGCCAGGCTGCTCCCAGCACCATGGCTGCCATGATTGGCGGTAACGATGAGGCTGTACAAGCTCTCGCCGCTGAGTGCGATATCGACGTAGCCAACTTCAACTGCCCCGGCCAGACCGTGGTAAGCGGCTCCGTAGAAGGTGTGGACAAAGCCGTGGCCGGTGCCAAGGCTGCCGGCTTTAAGCTGGCCAAGAAGCTGAACGTAGCCGGTGCCTACCACAGCCGCTTCATGAAGAGCGCTCAGGAGAAGCTCCTGCCCGAGCTCGCCGCCGCCACCATGCAGATGCCCGCCTGCCCCGTGTACTGCAACTACGAGGCACGTCCCGTGACAAGCACGGACGATGTACGCGCCATGCTCGGTGCTCAGGTTTGCGGCTCTGTGCGCTGGGCTGCCAGCATGCAGGACCTCGTGGCCAAGGGTCACACCCTCTTCATCGAGATGGGCCCCGGCAAAACCCTCGCCGGCATGATGGGTCGCATTTCCAAGGAAGCCACCGTCATCTCCATCGAGGACGTGCCCTCCCTGCAGGCCGCCATCGAAACCCTCAAGGGAATGTAAACACAGATTTACAAAGCACCCATTTTCCACCCCCGCTGCCATCCCGGCCGCGGGGGTGCGATTTTTCACTCTCACCCTTCCTGTTGCAAACCATCAATCAACGTAGCCAGCATCCCGTTCGGAGAAAGGAACAATAAGCGACACTCCACTGCAGCATGATTTTCAAAAGCTCAGCGCAGGCAGAGTGGCCGGCTTTTTCGGCGAGTTGCATAGGTGTGCGCCCCCAGCGATTGCGGGCGTGTGGATTAATGCCGGGGGCAGCCAACAGCAGGCGGAGGCATTCTGTGCGCCCGAGTGCAGCTGCGATGTGAATAGGTGTTTGGCAACCGCTCATGCCCCAAGAATCGGCAGCATTCACATCGATACCCGGGGCAGATAGCAAGAGGCGCACCATCTCGGGGCTGTTGCGACTCACAGCTATATGCAAAGGAGTGGCACAAATGAGGGAGCTTCGCCTGTTTACATCAATACCAGGGCACGACAGTAACAGCTGCACGCACTCCGTGTGCAATCCCGCCACAGCCAGATATAGCAGCGACACCGGTTCCCCAACGGAAGCACAGGGTAAGGACGCATTCGGGTCAACACCTGTGGCCAACAGCTCCTTCAACTCTTCAAATCGCCCATAATGCGCGGCAAAACAGGCGCGATACCCTCGCTGTTCCTCTACCGATAAATCCGTATAATACGGCAGCAACAACTCTTGAACTGCCAACTCAGAATCCCGCACCAAGCTCCAGTATTTACCGGGATTGGCTCCCTCTGCCAGCAGGCGCTTGACAGCTTCAGTATCGCCATCGGCACAAGCCTCACGCATATTCTCCAGCCAAGCAGGTTCCGGCTCACTGTTACAACGGCAGCATGGCTCACACTCGCAATCCGGGTAGCACTCGCAGGCCGCCCCGACCACAGGCACAGCACAGAGAATCAAGGGAAGAAGTGCATGATTCATGTTCATGCACTAATTCTACCACTCTCTATCGATATGGCAAGATATTATCTCCTATATACTCATGATACAGCCGATGGTTTCCGCCGCATTTTAGCAATGAGGTAATAGCTGAAGGGGATGAAGAGTATGCCGATGAGAGTGGCGGTGGTCATGCCACCGATGACGGTTATGCCAATGGAGCGGCGAGCCTCCGCGCCCGGGCCGGTGGCTAGGGCGAGCGGTACGCAGCCAAGAATGAAGGCGAAGCTGGTCATGAGAATGGGGCGCAGGCGGGCTTTAGCACCGGCGAGGGTGGCTTGCAGCAGGGGCATACCTTCGGCCAAGCGATCCTGAGCAAACTCCACCACGAGGATGGCATTCTTAGCAGCAAGGCCAATGAGCATGATGAGACCTATTTCTGCGTACAAATCCAACTCCATTCCGGTCAACCACAGGGTACCGAGAGCACCAAGAATGGCCACGGGTACGGAGAGCACGATACTGAGCGGCAACGCCCAGCTCTCGTACAGAGCAGCCAGCAACAAATATGCAAAGATGCCGGATATGGCAAATATACCCACAAGGCTCACACCCTCTGCCGCTTTCTTTTGCTGGTAGCTCATGCCTGAGTACGAGTAGCCCATATCCTCCGGCATGGTACGGGCAAAACATTGCTCCAGAGCTGCCATGACCTGCTCTGAGGTATACCCCGAGGCCGCTCCCACATTGAGCATGGCAGCATTATACATATTCTGGCGCATGATGAACTGGGGTCCATAGGTAAACTGTACATCCACCAGAGAATCAAGCGGTACTTGCTGACCATCGGCACCCGGCAGATAAAAGCCACTTAACTGCTCTACTTGCATGCGCGAGGTTGCTTCTGCCTGCATGTACACCGGGTATTGGTAACCATAAATGTTGAAGTAATTGACAAAAGAACTACCAAGGAATGTTTGCAGAGTGTCGTAGGCATCCGACAAATTCACCCCCTGAGTAAGTGCTTTCTCTGTGTTCAACGACAAGTAATACTGAGGAGCATCGGCTGCCTGAAAGTTCTGCACATTAGCAATTTCAGGATACACGGCAGCGTTGCGAATAAAATCGGAGGCCTGTTGTGCCAGATATTCGGAACCGCGCCCGCTGCGGTCTTCAAGCATGAAGGTAACGTCAGACGTAGCACCCACACCCGGAATAGGCGGGGGGAGAATAGCCATCCCTATACCGCCGGTCGGTAGTCCGTTAAGCTCCGCGCTCAGGGTGCTTGCCAGAGCCATTGCGTTCTGAGTGTCGGGGTTGCGCTGATTCCAATCTTTCAGCGTAATGAAGAAAAAGGCGTTATTGGGACTCTGCACACCGGTGAGCAGGTTAAAGCCATTAACCATCACCACACCTTTTACGGCGCTGTTCTCCTTCAGCAACTTCACAATCTGCTCGGTCCCCTGCTCTGTTACCCCAAGCGAACTACCCAGGGGCAGCTGAAGAGAGCCGTACAGGTACCCCTCATCTTCATTCGGCAAAAAACCACCGGGCACCCGATTAACTACAGGGTATATACAGGCTACCAGCAGCACCAGTAATAAAACCGTGAGTACACCGCGCCGTATCAGGCTGCCCGCCACCAGAGCATAGCGATTGCGAGCACGGTTCACCATACGGTTAAACCCCGCAGCCAAACGGCCGCCGCCACCAGTACCTCTGCGCAGTAACAGCGCACACAAGGCCGGACTGAGACTGAGTGCACAGAAGGCCGAAAGGAGAATGGATACACCAATTGTAACTGAAAACTGAGCAAAGAGTCTCCCGGTAATACCCGGTAACAACATGCAGGGGAAAAATACTGCCGCGAGTACCAGAGCTGTTGTCATGACCGGGCCAGCCACTTCTCCCATGGCAGCCTGCGTGGCAGCTACGGGTTCTTCGCCGGCATCAAGATGTGTCTGCACCGCCTCCACCACCACAATGGCATCGTCCACCACCAAACCAATCGCCAGCACTAACCCCATCAGACAAATAGTGTTGACTTCCATTCCGAACAAAGGGAAAAAGATAAACGTACCCACCACACTCACCGGTACCGCCGTCAATGGTATGAGTGTAGCTCGCCAGCCTTGCAAAAACACCCATACCACCAATGCCACCAGCAGCAAAGCCAAACCAAGGGTATAAAGAATCTCCTCAATACCCAGGCGTACGCTTTCAGTCGTATCCAAAGCCTGCTGCAATTTAAGGCCGGGAGCAAGCTGCAAACCGTTGAGCGTTTTCTCAACTGCCTGCACCGTTTGCAGGGCATTACTGCCGGGGCTCTGCGATATGGCCACAATAGCGCAAGCCTCTCCATTGTAAGATGAACTCATGTTATATGTCTCGCAGCCCAGTTCCACACGAGCTACATCTTTTAAACGAACGAGAGCGTCAGAATCTGCCCGCACGATGATATTCTCGAACTCCTGTACCGTTTTCAGGCGTCCTTGCGTGCGCACGGTGTATGTTGTCTTTTGCCCCGGAACTGCCGGCTCTGCCCCCACTTTACCCACGGGGTGAACAGTATTCTGCGATTGTGCAGCAGCCTGTACCTGCTGCACCGTAAGCCCCAAGGCTGCCAAACGGCGAGGGTCAATCCAAATACGCATGGCATACTCTCCTGCACCGAATACCTGTACATTACCCACGCCGGGAGTACGCAGCAGAGGATTTACAAAATTAATATAAGCATAATTGCTCAGCCAAGTGGCATCATACTCCCCCTTAGGCGCTCGCAATACATAAAGCAACATGGGCGGACCGCTCAGCGTACGCATGGTTACGCCCAATTGCTGTACCTCCGCCGGCAGTGCAGCTGTGCTCTGTGCATAACGCAGGTAAGAAAGCACTTGGTCCATGTCGGCGGCAGTACCTATATCGAAGAGAATACTCAGACCCATGGCTCCCTCATTGGTGCTGGTACTGGTCATGTACGCCATACCCTCCACCCCGCTCATCTGCTGTTCAATGGGGGCTGCTACTGAGTCTGCCACGGTCTGGCAATCAGCACCCGGGTACGATGTGGATATACTAACCTCGGGCGGCACAATATCCGGGTACTGAGCCACCGGCAAACTCAGGGCTGTTATCAGACCACCCAGTACCAGCATGAGTGCTACACATATGGCCACAACAGGTCGACGAATGAAAAAGGAGTACATGGTGAAGTAATGATGGTACAGGCAGCAAAGGCGTTAAATATCATATAGGTAACGCGTTGGAACAATTAGATAACCAAGAGAAGTGTCTTGTTTTAAGAGCTGCGAGCCAGCGGCTCGACTCACTTATAAACCCGCGCTTGCGCGGGTGGAATATGGTAGACTGGGGCGTAAGCCCCAGGTAGTGTGAGAATA
>JAFZHC010000066.1 GCA_017555025.1 Akkermansia sp. | reverse complement strand
GATGAATAAATATCCACGAAAGCTACTTGATGGGCGCTCAGCATGGCAACTAGCCAAAGTCTATTCTTTCCATTTTAACAGAATCCTAGCCTAAGTCCCATTTTTTTCACCTCTGTCGCATTTATCCTTGCAATTCACAATAGTAGTGAAGAAAGTCTGAGTATAACCGGGAAGGGGTGAAATAGAGGGTGATGCAGCGATAAATTGCTCCATATCCCCTTGAAAAAGCACAATAAGGTTGACATTGAGGGCGCCGGGATATATACTTTCGCGCGTATGAGCACACCCACCAAGAGCTACAAAGACACCATCTTCCTGCCGGACACCACGTTCCCCATGCGCGGTGACCTCACGACCAAGGAGCCGGCTCGTCTGGAAAAATGGGAAAACGAAAAGCTTTACGAGCGAATTACCGGCCGCCGCAAAGCTCAGGGTGCGCCGACCTTTATTCTGCACGACGGCCCTCCCTTTGCCAATGGCGATGTTCACATGGGTACCGGTCTGAATAAGGTTCTTAAGGACCTCATCGTCAAGAGCAAGACGATGGCCGGTTACTATGCCCCCTTTATCCCCGGTTGGGACTGCCACGGTCTGCCGATTGAGGCTAAGGTTGTTAAGGAATTTCAGGGGCTGGAGCCCGCTGAGATTCGCCGCCGTTGTACGGAGTTTGCTCTGGGGTACATTGACCAGCAGCGTGTTTCCTTCCGCCGTCTGGGCGTATTTGGCGACTGGTTCAACCCCTACATTACCATGGAGCCCAAGTACGAGGCCGGCATTCTGCGCGTGTTTGCCCGCTTGGTGGACAGCGGCGCTGTCTACCAGTCCATGAAGCCCGTGCAGTGGAGCTACGCTCACCACACCGCCCTTGCTGAGGCTGAGGTGGAGTACATGGAGGATACCTCCACGGCTATTTATGTGGGCTTTGAGATGGATGGTGCCGTGAATGGCATTGAGGGTTGCGAGATGGTCATCTGGACCACCACACCCTGGACTCTGCCCAGCAACCTGGCCATCGCTCTTAATCCCGATTTCACCTACGTCATCGGCCGCTATGCCAAGGATGGCGCCGAGCGCAAGTTTATTGTCGTGCGCGAGCTAATTGAGACCTTTACCGGCAAGACCGGTTGGGTGCTGCAGGAGGAGCTGAGCACGTTCAAGGGCAGCGAGCTGGAAAAGCGCACCGCCCGTCATCCCTTCCTGAATCGTGAATCTCTCATCATCAATGCCGCTTATGTAACGACCGATGCCGGTACGGGCGCTGTGCACATTGCCCCCGGCCACGGTGCGGACGACTACATTGCCGGTATGGCTTACGGGCTGCCCGTGCTTTCTCCCGTTGATGATGACGGTAACTATACTGCTGAGTGCGGTCTGCCCCATCTGGTTGGTAAGCATGTCTTCAAGAGCAATGAGGATATCATTACGCTGCTGGTGGACGGCAACCGTCTGCTGGGTCGCGAGGAGTTCACCCACCAGTACCCGCACTGCTGGCGCTCCAAGACTCCTATCATTTTCCGCGCTGTAAAGCAGTTCTTCATCAGCATGGAGAAGCTGCGCGGTATGGCTCTGGAGCAGATTGACAAGACCGAGTGGCTGCCTGCCTGGGGTCGCAACCGTATTTACAGCACCGTGGAGGCCCGCCCCGACTGGTGTATCTCCCGTCAGCGTACTTGGGGGGTACCGCTGCCTGTTTTCTTTGATGAGAACGACAAGCCGGTACTCTCTGCCGAAATCGTCAACAAAGTGGCCGACCTCGTGGAGGAGCACGGCACCAACATCTGGTTCGAGCTTACGGATGAGCAGCTGTGCGAGAAGCTGGGGCTGCCCGCTAACCTGAAGAAGGGGCGCGATACGCTCGACGTGTGGATTGACTCCGGTTGCTCTCATGTATCCGTCATGGAGAATCATCCCGAGCTGCATGCCCCGGCTGATGTTTATCTGGAGGCAACTGACCAGCACCGCGGCTGGTTCCAGAGCTCCCTCATGCTTTCCTGCGCCTGGCGCGGTGTGGCTCCCTACAAGAAGGTGCTCACCCATGCTTTCGTGGTGAATCAGGACCGCTCCAAGCTCTCCAAGAGCGCTCAGGGTACCTATACCAAGCCCACCAACGCCAAGTATTTCTACGAGAAGTACGGGGCTGATATCGTGCGCCTGTGGGTAAGCTCTGTAGACTGGCAGAATGAGGTGCCCTTCGGCGAGGACCTCTTCAAGCAGGTAACTGATCCCTACCGCCGCCTGCGCAACACGCTGCGCATTCTGCTGGCTAACCTCAAGGGGTATAAGGGTGAACAGCCTGCTGCCATCGACCCGCTCGATGCCTGGATTCTGGAGCGCAGCAATGCCCTCATCAACGAAGTGCGTGCTGCTTACGATGCCTACGAGTTCCGCAAGGTGTTCATGGCTATCAACCAGTTCTGCACGAACGACCTGTCTGCCCTCTACATCGACATCACTAAGGATAGCCTGTACTGCGATGCCGCTGATAGCACCCGCCGTCTGAGCCGTCAGTTTGCTATCTCCCGTGTATTTGATGTGCTGGTGCGCCTGTTGGCCCCCATCCTCGTCTATACCGCTGAGGAAGCTTGGGAGCACGCCGGCCACACGGATTCTGTGCATGAGCAGGACTTCCCCACCGCTGACCCCGCCTTCGATAAGGGGATGACGGCTACCTTTGCCCGCTTGCAGCAGATTAAGGGTGCGATTCAGATTGCCATCGAGGCACAGATTAAGGCCAAGGCTTTCAACAAGAACAACGAGGCCGTGGTAACGCTTACTCTGCCGCAGGATGAAGCTGCCGAGGTGGTAGCCCTGCTGGAGGATGCCGAGTTTGCCAAGACCTTCTTTATTGTGAGCGGCCTGAATGTGGTGCGTGGTGCCGAATTGGCTGCCACCGCTGAGAAGACGGCTCACGGTATGTGCCCGCGCTGCCGCCGCTACGAGCCCTCCGTGAATGAGGATGGCCTTTGCGAGCGCTGTGCAGCCATCTGCAAATAACCCACAAACTTCTGTTTCCCCCTGCCTGTGTTAGCGGGCAGGGGGAACTTGAATCTCCCCTTTTTGCTTTCTTTTTGTCTGCTATGAAGCGTGTCACCCTGTATCTCATTATCCTCATTGTTCTTCTTTACATTCTGGACCAGGTGTCCAAATGGTATATAGTGTTCCATTACAACCTGCCCACGCCGTTCTACATGGATTGCACACCGGTTATAACTGATAGCAGCATCCTCAATTTCAATATTGTGCGCTTGCACAACACCGGTGTGGCCTTCGGTATGGGTAACGGAACAGCCTGGGCTCCCTTCCTCTTCCTGGGGGTACAGGTGGTGGCTCTGGTGGCACTTTGCATGTTGTACCGCCGCAATTTCTTCTATAACCGCACGCTTAAAGTGGCTTGGGCTTGCATAATGGCCGGTGTGTTTGGTAATATGACCGACCGCCTTACGCAAGGCTTCTTCCTGCCCGGTGCCGAGGGTAAGGGTTTCTTCACTAACCTCATTAATGGTTATGTGGTGGATTTCCTTGATTTCTCCTTCCCCTGGCTGCCTACTGAGGCCTTCCCCCACGGCTACCATTGGCCTTCTTTCAACGTGGCCGACTCCTGCGTGTGCATTGCTGCGGCTCTGTTCCTGATTGCATCCTTCATGCCGCAGCCGCAGACTGAGGAGCAAAAGAAAGCCTGATTTTATACGGAGATGTGGCGCACTTCTTTATTTTTGCTGGCTGCTTTACCGGCACTTGCCGGGTTCAGTCAGCCGGTGCAGACTGTTAAGCTGAAGCACGGGCAGAATGCCGTTACTCTGACCTTTGAGGCCGACCAACGCATTCGCCGTGCCGAGGCTCATTGTGATTGTACAGAGGTAAACATTGAGGGCTCTCGCCTTGTGGCGCAGGTGGATACCTCAAAGTTTGAAGGTGAAGTAGAGAAGACGATCGATGCCACCACGGATGATGGCCGTACCACGCGCCTCAGCATGCACTTTACTGTGCCGGCCGCCCTCAATCTAAGCGCCCGCACCTTGCGGTGGAAGCTGGGGGCACCTGCCACCCCGCAGGTTCTCCGCATCAGCATCCCCAAGGGCTCGCCCCTGCGCAATGTGACCAACGCCTCGCTCTCCGGTACCGATTTTGACTACGATCCCCGCAAAGGCAAGACCCCCGGCGAGTTCACCGTGACCGTTACCCCGAAGTCTACGGCTAAACGTGCTCTTAATCGCCTCATTATCGATACTGATTCTTCCGACCCGCGTTTTGCCCGCTACATCATCTACCTTCAGGTGAAGAAGTGAGCGCCGGGCCTGATAACTTGAAACAAAAAATCCGCGCCGTGAGTGAAAATTATCACCACGGCGCGGATTTTTAACGGGATATTTACTTGGCGAAGAAATCGCGCAGGGAATTGAAGTCCTCTGCCGTGGGTTGATCTGCGCGGGCAATGGCTTCCTTTTGGGCAGCCGTAATATCGGCAATGCCCTTGGAGGCCAGCGTGAGCATCTGAGCCATTTCTTCGGCGGTGAAGACGGCTTCCTCGCCGCTGCCCTGTACCTCAACGTATTGACCCTGTTCAGTCATGACGACGTTCATGTCCACCTCGGCATCCTTATCTTCCACATAGCAGAGGTCGAGAATGGGAGTGCCCTGCAGCTTGCCGACCGAGACAGCAGAGACGAGCTGGCGCATGGGGTTGGTGGTGATAGCCCCTTTTGCCATAATGCGGTTGATGGCAATGGCAAGAGCCACAGCAGCACCGGTGATGGAAGCGGTACGGGTGCCGCCATCTGCCTGTAGAACGTCGCAGTCAATCCATACGGTGCGCTGGCCGAGAGCCTCCAAATCCATCACGGCACGCAGGGAACGGCCAATGAGGCGCTGAATTTCGACGGAGCGCCCATCTACCTTGCCGGCGGTGCTGTCGCGGCGCTTACGGTCGAGGGTGGAGTAGGGGAGCATGGCGTATTCGGCGGTAAGCCAGCCGCCGGGAACGCCCTGAGCCTTCATCCAGCGCGGGACGTCCTCTTCGATAGTGACGGCGCAGATAACGCGGGTGTTGCCGAAGCAGGAGAGCACGGAGGCTGTGGCGTGGGGGGCCACATCGAGTACGAATTCGAGCGGGCGCATTTCATTCAGCCCTCGGTTGTTGAGACGTTGCATGACCTATGTTTACCACAGAGTGACCCATATTTCAACTAAAAAACGAAATTGACAGCATGGGTTTTGTATGGTAAAAGAGGGGTGGAATGAAAGATACCTTTGCCCAGCTTATCCGACTTGGCTTCATGATTCTGGCTCTGGCCCTGGTGCTGTATTGGGTGGATGCCGCTTGGTTTGCCCCGCGCCGTCTGCCTGCCTGTGTACAGTCATCGTTGCCGGAGGGGCGGGTGTGTCTGGAGACGGTGCGTGCGCAGTATGGTGATAAGGTGGTGTGGATAGATGCGCGAAGTGAGAGTGATTTTGAAATCAACCACCTCATGTTTAATGATAACCGCATGTTCCCGGTACGCCCCGGTGCGCAGAAGCAGACCTTGCTGGATGCTGCGGTAGAGCGCCTGATGGAGGCCGGCGACCGAGGGGAGTGCATTGTGGTGTTCTGTACGAATGATTGTACGACGTCGGAGGATATTGCTCGTGAGCTGCGGGAGTTGCAGCTGACGGAGGCCCCTATTTATGTGCTGGAGGGCGGCTGGGATGTGCTGAAGGCTGCCGGTATGGTTAATTTCCAATAATGATATTATCAACATGAAACGTAGTGACATCGATAAGATATTGGCTGCGAGACTTATTTCTCCGGCTCAGCGGGATGCTATTGTGGAGCATTTCAACCTGAATGAGGGGAAGGGGATGCGCTGGCTGCTGATTTGCCTGTCGATATTGGCGGCGGGGCTGATTGTGGCCGGTGTGGTGATGCTGGTGTCGGCCAATTGGTACACCATCCCCGCTTTGGTGAAGATGCTGGTGGCCATGCTGTTGATGGCGGGGTTCTGGCTTGCTTGGGCAAAGCAGCGCGAGGTACACCCCATCACGGCAGAGGTGCTGGGGTTTTGCGGTGGTGGCATGTGGTTGGCCTGCATTGCTCTCTACGGGCAGATTTTTCAGTTGCAAAATCCTTTTGTCGAGGGCTGTACGCTCTTTTTTGCAGGCATTGTGTTCATACCGTTCATTTGTCGTCAGCGTTTCCTGATATGGGCGGTGGTGTTGGTGTCCTTTGTGGAGCTGGTAGTTTTGGGGCATGGCAGGGCTAGTTACCTGCAGTTTGAGAATTGGATACCCGGTTGGAGGGATGATTACATGTACAATGCTTTGCCTTTGTTGGTCGCTGTTTGGTGGGCTGTGGCAGAGCGGTGGAACACGGCATCTGAGCGCTGGAATAGCTATAAATGGATTGCACCTGCGATGCTGTTGGTGGGGATGAGTGTTGCGCAGGCAATGATGTATGATAATTTGCCTCCTGAGTCGTTGGATGTAACGAGTTGTGTGATTATGGCGGTAGTACCCGTGGTCTTGTTTGCCCTGAAGCCGCGCGATGTGGCTTGGATGCCCTGGTGCGGTGTGTCTGCAATCCTTAGTTTGGTGCAGCCCTGCCTGTTCCTGATGGGGCTTGTAGAGCAGTCAGACGTGATAGGGTACCGGTTCGAGCCGTTTGTAGGTATTCTCATTTACTTCCTGATGGCGCTGCTCATGATGTTCTGCGGCGTGCGTGCTTTGCGCATGAGCTGGATTAACGTCGGAACCCTCATGGTGGTGTATACAGCCATTGCTCTGGTGGCCGATGTTCTCGATAGTTACACTTTCTCCGGGCTTGTTCTGGTGGTGGCCGGTCTGTTGTTATTGGGGCTGGGGCTGCTGCTCGAGAAGAGTCGCCGTCGCCTCATCCGTGCCGTTAAGAACATCCAACCTTCTTCTTCCCAAGTATGAAAAAACGTCTGTCTCTTATTCTGATGTCCGCAGTAGTGCTCGGTCAGCTCGCCTGGCTGGGCTATAATTACCACGCTCGTACGGAGGAAATAGCTGAGGCTGCCACGCTTAATGTAGTATGCGATGCCCTCGACCCTCGTGATATATTTCGCGGTGATTATGTGCAATTTGTGTGCCGGTTTAACCACCCGTTAACTTCGCCGTTGTTCTCTGACCTCTTGTATTGGGATGAGGAATATGGACCGAAATCCCGAGGGGATGATGGTGATGATGTCGTGAATGTGTGGGTTGAGGGTGAGAACGGGCGTATGGAGCGCAGAGAAATTAAAGCGGAGGATGTAGTGGGTATTCCGGCACGCGCTGCGAGCAATGATGGTGCCATCGGTGTATCCTATCAAGACAATCGTTATCTGAGAGATTTGGCCGGATACTGGCGTGTCAATAAGCAAGGCTCCGCTACCCTTGTGCGTGTAGTGAAGGCCGGTAGTGAACTTGATGTGCCTCGCCCGGGTGAGCTGCGTACTGCTATGGATGGCAACATCAATAATGGGGTGGAGTATGCGGATGGAAAATATAAGGTTAAAGCAACGGTGACGTTAAAACTCTGCGTTGGGGATTACAACAGTAGTTGTTACTTCCGCTTTTATGTACCTGAGAAAACCGGCGAGCCCCGAACCGCTTGGCAGGAAGGGCAGATGGCTCGGAAAGGGATTCTTAATGAGGGTAAGCCCTTCCCCTTGGAGCGCATTGTCACCACGGTGGATTTTGCCTGCCGCGGCCGCAATGGTCTTATCGTGAAACAGCTCTATCTCAACAATATCCCCTGGGTGGAAGCCATAGAGCTGATGCGTACAGGCAGCTTCCCTTTATTGGAAGCCTCAAAGTGAACCGATAGCAGTAATACACGGATATCAATCATCAAAGGTCTCGGGCTCATAGAGCTTGAGGCCTTTTTTGAGTAGTTCGGGTATGAGGCGGGCGTACATCAAGCGCAGGGGCGGGGTACTCTTGCCTTTTAGAGATTTGTTTGGATTGAGCCCCAAGGATTGAGAGGAATAGAGCCTACTCATCAGATTTGCCATTTTCTCCAGCTTTTCTTCGTTTGCAGGGGGTAATTTTTCCTGCTCAGTAGCTGACATTTGACTTATTTCGCTATCATTCCATCCTACTACATGACAACCTGCCGCAATGATGGCTCTGTTGTCGGCGCGGTAGAGGCGGTAGGTGATATACCCGACGGGCTCATCTTTGCTGTAGAAAATCTCACCCACCAGGATGGCCGTTGTATTGGGCTGGTTGGTTGTAAGCTCCTCTTCTTCATCGGAACTTTGTATGTCAATTCTCGTGGCAATTGTTCTGCTTATCTGTGAGTATAGTTTTTGGGCCAGCGCATCATCTTTCCAGCCATTTGCCGGGAAAGATTGCAAGCAAACAATGCGCTTGATTTTGTTATCTCGTGCAGCATGGGCGATATTTTGTGCCGCTTGTGTGGTTTCCGTTATGCTATTGTTCGCGGATACATGGGGAGCCTGAGGTGGCTCGGGTTCCGGCTCAGGGGGTGGCTCAGGCTTTGGCTCTGCCTTTGGCTTAGGATCAGGTTTGGGGTTGCTTGTTTTTGGTTTGGGTGCGTATTTGTCGAGGCGTTGTATCGCCACTTCATCGCCCATGTTAGCCGCTTCGCGGTACAATTCGACGGCTTTCTTTCGGTTTTCGGCATAGTACTCGCCTTTCAGGTGCAAGTCGCCCAGATAAACGAGCGCACGTGAATCGCCCTTCTCAGCGGCTTTCTTCCACCATCCTACGGCACTACGGAGGTCGCGTTTAAGAGATAGTCCCTGATTAAGACGGTACCCCAATCGTCGCATGGCGACGGGGTCGCCGCGTCGAGCTTCCTCAAGCAATTGCTTATTGGACTGAGCCGCTGCTTGGGGTGTGCTCAGAAGAAGAGCTCCGCCAACCACCCCCAGCGCTGAGGCCAGGAGTTGTTTGCCGAAAATCTTGTAAAAGAGAGCAAAATTCATGATTGCGGACTATCTATCATGCTCGGAAAAATGATAGCACATGTAGAGGTTGAGTCAATAAAAAGTTTTTTCGCACTAACCATTCTCCGAAGGTGAGTCCGGGCTTTCGGGGCTTACATTAATAATATCCAACTGCTCAATAAGCTCGGCACACGAAGCAGGGCTGATGTACAACCGCCCTTCATGGCAGATGCCAAGCGCGGTAATGTCGCAAGGCGGGGTGATATCTCGGGGAGAGAGGACGTTACCGAGCTTACAGCATATGAACTCCAGTTCCTTATCGCACAAAATGTCATCGTTGTTGTAGTCCGACACTACCAGTACCCATCCACCGGCGGGAAGGGGCTTGGCCCATACTTCGTAGCACTCCGCTACTTCCGCCAGCATGGCGGTGAACTCAACGTCCTTTTTCTCGGTGCTGATGGTAAATTGTTCCCGCAGTCGGGCATAGAGTTCCTTAATGCTCAAATGGCACGGAATAGTTGATGTGGTACACAGCGGTTTTTGCAACGGCATGGCTGCTCGTCGGGCTCTTTGGCGGTGTGCTCGGTAACGGTCAGATATTTCCAACCCGGCAGCATAGAGCCAGCGGAACAGTAATAAATAGGCTGCTACGAAGGTAAACTCGTGAACCTGTGTACGGCTATCCGGCAACAGGTAATGAATGGTGAACAGCAGTGCCACGGAAGTTGCATTGAGCAGATGGCACCATAAGCGCTGTTGCAGCTGTTCTTCAATATACCACCAGCAGAGAACGGCGATGATTAGCAGGGTATAAGCAGCAGTAATCATAATCCCTATGCGCGATAATCATTCAACCATTGGCGGAACTCCTCTTGCGGCGCGAGGACGGTGTGCAGGAACTCATCGAAATGGATGAGCTGGTCTGCCGGTGTAATGGTAATTTGACCGCGGCGGCAGATGGCAATGCCTTGTGTCCTCATGCCCAGCAGGTGGCGGTGGCAGGGAAGCTCGGCGGCTTTGCAGGCCGCTTTTACCTCCTTATCTCGCAGCTCAAAATCGGCCGGGGACCAGAAGATGGAAATCCAGCCGCCTTGAGGTAGCAGATGTACTTGCAGAATGTAGTCTTCCCCGTTGTTCCAAGAGAGGAAATTGAGCGCCGGTTTTACAACTGCCAGCTCATCTTTGGCTGCTAGTTCCGTAAAGTGAGCTACGACTTCAGCATTGCTCAGCGGGTAGGGAATTGTGGCACGTTTGTGGCGCCGTGCGGGGAGGTTGGCGCGTTTGCGGCTGCGCAGGCGGTAACGGCTTTCGATAAAAAGCCATTTGCCCAGCTCCCATAGTCCGTGCCCGCTCAGTAGCACAAAGGCTATCATGGGTGCCTCCGCTTCATCCGGCAACTCCAGCAGCAACAGCGTGATTACGGAAATGGCACTCACGATGATGAATGCCACACTCAGCAGGTGGCGCCATTTACCCAAGTGCTCAAATGCCAGCAGGTAAGTCAGGCATACCAGCGAGGCAATGATATTGAGCGTATCGGCGGACATAAACCGGAGGTGGATTACTGCTCGGTTTTGCGGTAATCTGAGTGGTTGCGCAGGTGAGCCTTAGCTTCCCCCAGCAGGAAGAAAGAACCACAAATCAGTGTGTACGGCGGTAACTCAGCTATGGCCTCGGCCAGAGTGGCCGGGGTGCTGACGGGTGCCTGACTGATGGAGCGTACCTTAACAGCCATTTCAACCGGGGAGAGGATGCGAGGACTCTGCACAGGGGGTAATACCCATTCTTTAACGATGGGGGAGAGTAACTGCAGCACTTCATCGAGAGCCTTATCTGCCGAGCCGGCATAAATGCAGCGGGCCTTCTGTTCTCCATAGGCCTGCTGCCAGCTATCCACCAGCACACGAATGGCCGGCGGGTTGTGGGCGCCATCCATGATAACCTGCGGGGCAATTTCCTCAAAGCGGCCGGGCCATTGTACCTCAGCCAGGCCTCGGGCAATCTCCTCATCGCCGGCCAGGAAGTGGGGCAGCGCACGCAGCGCAGCCAGCGCAAGCGCGGCATTGCGTCGCTGGTGAGGTCCGCGCAGTCCAAGCGGCAGCTCGCATTCTTCGGTCACGATGCGGTAATTGGTATCCATGCGTTGAGCTGCTGCATGAATAGCACGTACCGCTTCGGGGGGCTGAGGCGCACTCAGGGCGGGGCGATGCCAGGAAATGATGGCGGCTTTTTCGGCTGCTATTTCCTCCAGCGTGCTGCCGAGGTATTGGGTGTGATCCATACCGATGGGGGTGAGCACGGCAACGTCTTTGGGTACAGCATTGGTGGCATCGAGCCGACCTCCCATGCCGGTTTCCAAGATGATAATATCTACCTCCCTCTCGGCAAAGTACATCATCGCCACAGCCAGCACTAGTTCAAAGAATGTGGGCTTAATCTCCCAGTCGAAGATGATGTCCCGCACGCGGCAGATGAGCCTGGCTGCGGCGTCATCAGGTATCATTTGCCCTTGCACTCGAATGCGCTCGTTGAATTCCACCAAATGAGGGGATGTAAAAAGGCCGGTGCTGTAGCCGGCTGCGCGTGCCACACTTTCAGCAAACGCGCAGGTGGAGCCTTTACCATTCGTGCCGGCTACATGAATTACGCGAGCACGGGGATAAAGAACCCCGCAGGCCTGCAGTAGTTTGGTAATACCCTCCAGCCCGAGCTTAATGCCGAACATTTGGGTGGAATAGAGCCAGTCCAGTGCTTCTTTGTAGCTGCAAGACATGGGGCGAGATGTCGTTTTTCGGGGGGGGATGAAAAGGCTTTCACAAAATCCGGCGGGGAGTTCCCGCCGGTTTTGAGTAAGCTGAAGGTTAAAGAAAGTTATCAGAACGGGATGTCGTCATCGGCTTCGTCGGGCATGGGAGCCTGCTGAGGAGCCGGTGCCTGTTGGTAGCCGCCCTGCTGGTAGCCACCGTTGTTACCGTAGCCGTTGCTGTGCTGCTGGCCCTGGTAACCACCATTGTTGCCGTAGCCGTTGTTACGCTGTTGGCCCTGATAACCGCCATTGTGGCCATAACCGCCACCGTTATTGTAACCGCCCTGAGAACCACCCTGATAGCCACCTCCATTGTTGAAGTTGCCGCCGCCATCACGACCGCCGAGCAGCTGAAGATTCTCGGCAATGATGCGAATGCGACTGCGGCGCTGGCCGGTCTGCTTGTCTTCCCATGTGTCCATCTGCAGGCGACCTTCGATGAATACGGGGCGACCCTTGCTCAGGTACTGAGCTGCAACCTCGCCGGTGCGACCCCAGCAGGTTACGTCAAGGAAAGTGGTCTCTTCGCGGCGCTCGCCCTCATTGGGGCCGCTGGATACGCGGTTAACTGCCAGACGAAGTTCGGTAAGGGAGTTGCCGCGGGGGGTCTGGCGAACCTCGGGGTCGGCGGTGAGGTTGCCGATGAGCATGACTTTGTTCAGATTAGCCATAATCGTGAGTGTGTAATATAACGTTCGGAGTATAAGAATCCCGCTCAGGCCGGTAGGCTCACGGCAGGAAGTATGTTTCGCGCTTATTCTACCCGCCATTTACCCCTCTTGGCAAGCAAAAAGAGAGAAGAAGACCGTCTTTTTTACTTGTTGACGCGATTATAGGCTTGCATTTCAGTAGGCTGCATAGTATAATGCACCACCCCACGGGCTGTGGGAACAGACCATTTTTCCATCCATGAAAGTTGAACTCATCGAGAAAGCTGCTCAGATTGTAGGCGATAACCAGTTGCTGGTCAATATCGTATCCAAGCGTGTGCAGCAGTTGAATCAGGGCTCTGACCCCTACGTGCCCACCACCCCCGAGATGGGCAGTGGTGATATCGCCCTTACTGAGATTGTTGAGGGTAAAATCATGTGGCGCGAGGCCGGTGACGAGGAGTCTCACATTTCCGGCGCTGATCTGGAGGACGATCTCTTCATTGATTTGAGCGGCTCGGAGGATGTCTCTGAGGATGACCGCACCATTACGGCCTCTATCGAGCTGTAAAGCTAATCTTCTCTGAAGCAGGCCCGGCTGCCGGTCAATCTCCGGTTGTCGGGTCTTTTCATTACAAAACTTCCCGCTTTTCATTTTCTGCTATGGCTAAAAAACCGGCTCCTCAGTCTTCGCTTATTGCGAGCAATAAAAAAGCAGGTCGAGATTATGAAATTCTCGGCAAGCACGAGTGTGGTATTGAATTGCGGGGTACTGAGGTTAAGTCCATCCGTGAGGGGCGAGTGAATATCTCTGATGCTTTCGCCCGTGTAGAGAAGGGGCAACTCTTTCTCTATGGCTGTGATGTTCAACCTTGGGAGACGGCCGGTAAGTGGTTTCAGCACGAGGCTAAGCGTCCCCGCCGTTTGCTCATGCACAAGCGCGAGATTCTAAAATTAGAGATTCAGCAGGCGCAGAAGGGCTTTGCTCTTCCTCTGTTGCGCCTCTACTGGAAAAACGGTAAGGTGAAGGCTGAAATCGGTACCGGACGTGGCAAGACGCACCGTGACCAGCGCTATGACCTTAAGGCTCGGGTGGAAATGATGGAGGCGCGTCGAGAGGTCTCCCGTTTCAACAAGGGGAGCTGGTAACTTTTGTTGCTGTTTTTTCGTTTAAAAAATTAGCCTGCCTATTTGCCTTGAGCGGCGGGTGTCGGATTATTTTTTTGTTTGTTATTTCTTGCAGGTTAATTGCTTGTACGGTTTGGAGGATTTTTGTTCATTAATTACTACTCGATAGGGTGGCACTTAATTGTTGTCATGACAGAGAAATTTTGATAGAATACACCCGTTCGTGTGTCTGATATACAGACTGAAAGTTTTTTACTAACCATCAGCTATGACGACAAAGACTATACTCATTACCGCAGTATGTGCCCTGACCGGGTTGAGCATGCTGCAGGCCGAGGAAACCGCCGGGGCCGTTACAGCCATTCAACAGGAAGTTGTTCAGCAAAAGCTTACGCATCCGTTTTTCCAAGATCAACCATATCCTGCCTGGTCGCAGATGACCCCGCAGCAGGGTGTGGCCGATACTCGTGCTGCTCTTGCCAAAGCCTACGAGCGCATTGAAGCCATTTGCCGTATCACCCCCGAAGAAGCGACCTTTGAAAATACCTTCTTTGCTCTTAATCAGGCCAGCGATGAGCTGGGGCAGGTGCAGGGCTATATGTACCATCTCTCTTCTGTGATGGATAATGAAGAGCTGCGAAATGCTCAGGAAGGGCTTATTCCTGAGTTGACTGCGTTCGATGCCAGCATTGTAGCCAATGAGAAGCTGTGGGCTGTTATTAAGAGTGCCGCAGCTCAGCCGTGGGTGAAGGAGCTCTCCCCGGCTAAGCAGCGCTTTGTGCAGCAGACGGTTGATAGCTTTGTGGACAGCGGCGCTGATTTGCCGGCGGATAAAAAAGCCCGCAAGGCTGAGATTGAGCGAGAGCTCTCCGAGTTGACTCTTAAGTTCGGTAAGAATGTGCTTGATAGCACCAATGCTTGGAAACTTCTCATTGTTGATAAGGCTGAGCTTGCCGGCATGAGCGATGATTGGATGAGCAAGGCTCAGGCGGATGCTGAGGCGCGTGGCTTCGGCAGCGAAGAAAATCCCGCCTGGCTCATTACTCTTGATTTCACGAGCGTGGGCTCAGTTCTGCGAGATTGTGAGGTGGAGGCCACCCGCAAGATGTGCTGGGAGGGGCAGAACACCATCGGTGCTGTGGGTGAGTGGGATAACGAACCCGTTGTGGCTCGCGTGATGGAGTTGCGCAGCGAGTTGGCTGAGCTGCTGGGCTTTAAAACCTATGCTGACATGACCACGCACCGCCGCATGGTGGGTGGTGGCGACAATGCCATGGCATTCATCGACAACATGGCAGAGAAGGTGCTGCCGGCTTTCCGCGAGGAGTGCCGCCAGCTGTTGGAGTATATCTCCGCCAAGGAGGGGCGCAATGTTATGTTTATTGACCCTTGGGACCGTCGCTACTACCTCAACAAGATGTCGCGCGAGATATACGCTTTCGACCCCGAGGAGCTGCGTCCCTACCACCGAGCAGACAATGTGGTTAATGGAATGTTTGCCATCTACAGCCATCTGTTCGATATCAGCTTTGCTGAGCTGCCCTCCGCCTGTTTGGAGGCGGGTGAGACCTGCCCCGAGGGTGTGGTGGAAGTATGGCATCCCGAGGTCAAGGTGTTTAAGGTGACAGACAACAAGACCGGTGCTCACCTTGGTACCTTCTACATGGACCTCTTCCCGCGTGCCAGCAAGCGTGCCGGTGCCTGGGTCATGCCCCTTCGCTATGGTCGCGCCGGTGAGAATGGTGCCCCGCACGACCCCCACCTTGCCTGCCTGGTAGGCAACCTCACCACCCCCACAGAGGACAAACCCGCCCTCTTTACACACTACGATATTGAGACCATTTTCCATGAGTTTGGCCACATGATGCACTGCATGCTGGGCGATACAGAGCTGCAGGCTCATTGTGGTACCAGCGTTGCCTGGGACTTCGTGGAGCTGCCTAGTCAACTCTTTGAGAATTGGACCTGGTACCCCGAGGGTATTGCTCAGTACGCCGTTCATTACGAGACCGGTGAGCCCATGCCTGCCGAGCTTATCGAGAAATTGCAGAAGAGCCGATATTTCATGCCCGGTACCGACAACATGGGGCAGCTTTGTTACGGCAAGCTTGATCTCGAGATGCACATGAACTACGACGAGAAGTTCAAGGGCAAGAGCCTCGACTTGGTTACTAACCAGTTGCTCGACTCCTGGCGCCTGCCAATGTCTGTCAGTGCACCCTCCTTCATGCGCCATCTCACCCACTGCATTACCGGTGGGTACTCTGCCGGCTACTACTCCTACAAGTGGGCCGAGGTGCTCTCGGCGGATGCCTTCACCCGCTTTAAGAAAGAGGGTATCATGAACCCTGCCACCGGCGCAGCCTTCCGCAAGGCCGTGCTCAGCAAGGGTGATAGCAAGCCCGCTGCAGAGGTCTACCGCGATTTCATGGAGCGCGACCCCAACCCGGATGCTCTCCTTCAGGCTCAGGGGCTTATCAAATAAGCGCTCTTGCGTCGGATTTCTTTTCAGCACTGCCGGTAGTTCGGCAGTGCTTTTTTAGTCGTTTTTTGAGAAAAATCGCAATAAAATTGAAAAGTAGCAAAAAAGATAAATATCTTATATTTTTTCTTGACCAAGTGCTACATCGGTGATATAAATCTCTCGTCGCTGCAACAAGAAATCGCAAAAGCGACACAAACGCTCAGCAAAAATAAGACTATGAATACAGACAAGAAGAAATCCCTATTTCGTTATGGTATGTTGAGCGCTCTCATACTGGGCACCATCGGTGCCGGTGTGTACGAGGTATGCAAGACGGATGGCCCGTCGGGTGGAATCATCGCGGCAGAGACTACGGTCGATTCCTCTCCTATTTTGAAGGAGGGGTATATGAATTGCCGCAAGTCTGTCTATGCTCATGGAGCGGCACTGGAGCGCGCCATTCTTGCTCGCGGTTCTCGTGTGGAAGAATTGGCCGATGATTTGACGGGGTTTAACGCGACGTGGAAGACAATTTGGAACAGTGAGGAAGAGGTGAAAGAGTGGATGAGCCAAAAGGTGAAGAGCGCTCTTTACGATGAGCTGGAGACTTCGCAGGTTGTGGCACAGGCGACTGCTCTGGTCGTGAAAGACTGGATGGAGCAGGAGAACATCATGGCTGATAAGCTGGGCCGACCGGTTATCGGTGAGGCGGAGAAGGGTAATGCTGTTGCGATGAACTCGGGTTCCGCCCCGCAGGGGATGAACGAGGTAATTTGGAAGCAGTTAATGTACACAATCGGAGCAGAGGTGGGGGCTGAGATTTTGGCCTCGGTTGCTACCAATATGGCAGTGACGACCGGTATTCTGTCGGCCTCGGCTGTTTCGGGTTGGGCGACCTTCGGTATCTCTACCGTTGTCGGCGGTGTCGTAGCGATTCTGGTCAATATATTTACGGACCCGACTCCGGAAATTGAGGCGGCACTGAATAAACAACTGACGCAGAGTGCTGCCTCCTTACGGGCTCAGTTTGAGCAATCGATGTTTGACGTTCTGGAGAAGCGCGCACAGGAGTGGAAGTAATATCAGTCAGAAAGGAGATTATCATTATGCTGAAAAAAATTGCTTATATGTTGGTTGTTCCGTTGATGGCCGTCATGATTTGGTGTGGCGGCGAGGCTCAGGGCGGGGTGCTCGACTCCGGGCTTCGGAGCCTGGTGCGGGTAGTTACGTCCGGCGGCGGCAAAGCGGCACGTAACCTTGTAGGCGAATTGGCGGAACAGTCACCGACCTGGGCGCGATTGGTCAGGAACTATGGGGACGATGCCGTTGTGACCTTGGCTCGTCATCCCGAGCGAGTCCAACTGGTTCATTCGTTGGGTGATGATGCTGCGGAGGCCCTGCTCAGGCATACTAATATTGCGGAGAATACCCTTCGACTTTGTCCGGATGCGGAGGTGGCTTCCGCTCTGGGTGCCATGAACCGTGAATCCGCTCAGTACCTGTCCATGTGTACCCGCAAGTTCGGTCTTGGGGCAGATGATTGCAAGACGATGGTACTCATGGTGCGGGAAGGCGGTGAAGAGGCAGCGGAGCGACTGGCTAAAATGTCGCCGTCCAAGCTGGATGAAGTGCTGAAGGCTGCGAAATTTGTCGGTCTGGGGGCTGCCGTCACCATGGTGATGACGAGTGAGAGCCCGGCGGACTTTGTGGAGAAGCTGAGCAATGCCGCCACTTGGATGTGGGACCATCCCGTGCTGAGCTTGGCTGTTCTTGCTTTGTTGGTGGGTGCGGTATGCTTGTTCCCATGTGTGACGGTGAAAGTCATCTGTTGGTTGCCGAAACTTTGCCTGTGTGCCGTAATGGGTATGTGGAAGTTTGTGCGCGAGTGTTGGCATCGCCGCCGGGATGAGGTTCGGAGCTCGGATGGTGAGGTGGGTTGATTACGATTTTTCAGGTCGAAAAAATGCTGAGTGAACATGACCGAAAAAAAGCGCCCCTGCATGACACACACGTGCGTGCAGGGGCGTGCTTTCGGGTTGCATGCCGACGAGTAAAGGAGTAAAATGGTGGCATGAGTTACGATTTGATAGTGATTGGTGGTGGCCCTGCCGGTTATGTGGGCGCTATTCGTGCAGCACAGATGGGCAAGAGCGTGGTGTGTGTGGAGAAGGAGAATCTGGGTGGTACCTGTCTGAACTGGGGTTGCATTCCCACGAAAGCTTTGCTGAAGAATGCCGAGGTGTACAACACGATGGCCAAACATGCCGCTGAATACGGTATTTCTTGCGGCGAGATGAGTGTGGACTGGCCCGCAGTTATCGCTCGCAGTCGTGCTGTGTCGGAGCGTCTTTCCAATGGCATTGCTTTCCTGTTCAAAAAGAACAAGATTGATCAGGTAGCCGGTACGGCTCGTATTGTGGCACCCGGTCAGGTGGAGGTAACGGCTGCCGATGGCACGGTGAGCACCATTGAGGGTGCCAACATTCTGATAGCCACCGGTGCCCGTACGCGCGAGGTGCCCGCTTTCCCCTTCAATGGCAAGACGATTATCGGCAGCAAGGATGCACTCGTAATGCCCTCCCGCCCCGAAAGCATGATTGTTATCGGCTCCGGTGCCATCGGTACTGAGCTTTCCTATGTGTACCATTGCTTCGGTACGAAGGTAACTCTGGTGGAGGCTCTTCCCCGAATCCTCCCCAACGAAGACAATGACGTCTGCACCGCTATGGAGCGTTCCTTCAAGAAGCAGGGTATCACCTGCATGGCCGGTGCTAAGGTGGAGAGCCTGAAGGATAATGGTGATAGCGTAACAGCCACCATTACGGCTAAAAATGGTAAGCTGCAGGAGATTACGGCTGATGTGTGCCTGGTGGCCATCGGTGTGGTTCCTGTGGTGCCCGAGGCGAATGGCCTGGAGCTTACGGAGCGCGGTTTCATTAAGGTGGATGAGGCATACCGCACCAGCATTTCCGGTGTATACGCCGTGGGTGACTGCATTGGCGGCATCATGCTTGCCCATACGGCCAGCTTCGAAGCAGAGCAGGCTGTGGAGGGTATGTTTGACCCCGAGTATAAGCCCAAGCAGCCTTCTTTTGTACCCGGGTGTACTTATTGCCACCCGCAGGTGGCCAGCGTAGGTAAGCGTGAGCGCGAGCTTAAGGAGGCCGGTGTGGAGTACAAAGTTGGCAAGTTCCCCTTCCTGGGTATTGGCAAGGCTGTAGCCGCCGGTGAGACGGAGGGCTTTGTGAAGCTGATTTTCGGCAAGGAAAACGGTGAGCTGCTGGGTGCTCATATCATGGGTGACAGCGCGACTGAGATGATTACTCAGCCGGAGCTGGCTATGAGCAGCGAGTTGACCGATGCCGACATGAAGGCAATGATTTATGCCCACCCGACGCTTTCGGAGGCTATTCACGAGGCGGTGCTTGCTGCTGACGGACTGGCAATTCACGGCTGAACCCTCTGCTGACGACTGATGGCCCACAAGTATTACTACGATACCGGTGAAGAGAAAATCGGTCCTGTAACCGGGAACGAGCTGGTACAGCTGCGCTCCTCCGGCCGGATTGATAATAAGACCTGGGTGCGCCGGGAGGATTCCTCCACCTGGCGCCCGCTGGGGTCTACCGACCTGCGCGAAGAAGAAGAGGAGGAGGCTAACCCCAGCCTCTGGAAGCTGCTTACCCGCAATATGTCAACCGGTAATCTCGTGCTGATGGGTGCCGTGGCGGTAGTCTTTGTGCTCTTGGTGCTGGGTGTGCTGAGCGTGGCTTGGCCCTTCATCCTGGTAGCAATAGCCGTGTGGCTGCTTGCCAGAGCTGTTCGTTAAGTATGAGGTATTGATATGTCTGCTATGATGCCGCTTGCTGCCGGGTTATCGCTGCACGAAGTGCAGTCATTTGACCAGCACTGGCTGTTTTACCTCTGCTCTATTTTCGGTTCGGTGGTAGGTGCTTTGGCCGGTGCCTCGGCATCGAGCCGGGTGCGGATGGACCTCTTCGGTGTGGTTGCCTGCGGCACCATTGCTTCTCTGGGCGGTGGTACCGTGCGCGATATGTTGTTGACCGGGCTGACTCGCCCCGATGGTTCAACGGTTACGGTGTTTTGGGTTAACCCCAGCGATGTGGTATTCCTGTATTGCGCTGTGGGTGCCAGCCTGTTTGTGTTTTTTGTCACTCGTTTTATTGCGCCTCCTGTGGGTACCATTCGCGTGGCCGACGCCTTTGCTATGGCGTTCTTTACGCTGCTGGGAATTGCCAAGGCTCATTGCATAGGCTGCCCTTGCCTGGTGTCCATTTGCATGGGTGTGTGCACGGGTGTGGCCGGTGGTGTGCTGCGCGATGTGCTGACCGGCAACGTGCCTTATGTCTTCCGCCCGGGGGAATTGTATGCAACGGCCTCGTTTGCCGGATGTGTATTATTTGAAGTGCTCATGTTCTTCGGGTGTTCGTATTCGCTTTCGTTCATACTTGGTGTGGCGATGGTGTTTATTGTGCGCATGGTGGCTGTGCACCACAACTGGAAATTGCCTTCTTACCGACCGTTGTTTGATACTGTAGGCCGTCGTGACCCGCTGGACGATGCATGATGCCTCGGCATAAACGGATTTTCGGCTCTGCTGTGCCGCTGGGGCATGGCAGAGCTTTTTGATTAGTGGTTAGTCTATTGTCATGCCTGCATGTCGCGCGTGGGGGTTGACAAGTCGCGCGCGTGCGATATAATGAGGGCATGAGCGAAACCGAAAAAGATTTGGAGAAGGATATGCCCGAGGGTGCTGCTTGCGATGACCCCTGCGCTTGCAATGAGCCTGAAAAGCCTGAGCAGGAGTATGCCGATGCTGTGGATGAATCTGCCGAAGGTGAAGCTGAGGCCGCCGTGGATGAGCTGCAGAAGTGGCGCGATATGGCTATGCGTACCGCTGCGGAATATGATAACTACCGCAAGCGTTGCGTGAAGGACCGCGAGGAGTTTACCCGCTATGCTACACGCAGTTTGCTGGAGGAGTTGCTGCCTGTGGTGGATAACTTTGAAATGGGTATGATGATGGCCTGTCAGGATACTTCTTCCATGATTTACATCGGTATGAGCATGGTGCAGAAGCAGCTCAATGACTTCATGGCCGGTCAGGGTGTGGAGCTTATCCCCACCGAGGTGGGGCAGATGTTTGATCACAACATCCACGAGGCCATTCAGAGCGAACCCTCTGACCAGCCCGAGGGTACCATCATCCGCATTCTGCGCCGTGGGTATAACCTGAAGGGGCGTTTGCTGCGCCCTGTCAATGTTGTGGTTGCAGCTGCTCCTGAGGCCGCCGCTGAGTAAAAACATACTTTTTGCAGACCATGGCTAATGATTATTACAGCGTGCTTGGGGTAGAGAAGGGGGCTGATGATGCCACCATTAAGAAGGCATACCGCAAGCTTGCTATGAAGTACCACCCCGACCGCAATCCTGATGATAAGGCGGCCGAGGAGAAATTCAAGGAAGTGGGTGAGGCCTACGAGGTGCTTAGCAATGCCGATAAACGCGCCGCTTACGACCGCTTGGGTCATGAAGCCTTCAAGAATGGTGGCATGGGCGGTGCCGGTGGTGCCGGCGGCTTTGGTGGCTTTACCGACCCCATGGACATCTTTGCTCAGTTTTTTGGCGGCATGGGTGGTTTTGGCGGTTTTGGCGGCGGCGGTCGCCGACAGGCTGACCCTCGTCAGCCGGGCTCTGACCTGCGCTATGACTTGGAGATTACGCTGGAGGAAGCTGCTCACGGTTGCGATAAGACGCTGGAGATTGAGCGCCTTGTGCCTTGCGATGCTTGTGGTGCTACCGGCTCGAAGGATGGGCGCGATGGCTTTAAGACCTGCCCTACCTGCCATGGCAGCGGTGTGGTGACGCGCCAGAGCGGATTCTTTGTACAGCAGAGCACCTGCCCCAGCTGCCGAGGTGCCGGTCAGACCATCAGCAATCCCTGCTCCAAGTGCCATGGCGAGGGCCGTGTACACAAGGATGTTCAGGTAACATTGCATATCCCTGCCGGTGTGGATACCGGTACCAAGATGCGCTCCTCCGGCAATGGCGATGCCGGTTTGCATGGTGGCGAAACCGGCGACCTTTATGTATTCCTTGAGGTTGAGCCTCACGAGATTTTCTCGCGCGATGGCATGGATTTGCATGTCAGCCAGCCCGTCAGCCTGCTGGATGCCACCCGAGGCGGTACCATTACCGTGCCTACTCTGGATGGCGCTGCCAAACTGAAGTTACCTGCCGGTACAATGGGTGGTACCATTTTCCGAGTACGCGGCAAGGGCATGCCCTCGCTTAAGAGCGCTGCACGTGGTGATTTGATGGTAGAGGTATTGGTGGAGACTCCTGCCGGCCTCAGCTCCAAGCAACTGAAGGCTCTGGAGAGTTTCTGCGCTCTGCTGGATGACGACAACCAGCCCGAGGTGCGCGACTTCAATAAGCGTGCTGCCAAATACATGAACTGAACCTGACGATGCACCGTTGTTACCTGCCCAAAGCTGATTTCAGCGCCGGTATACTCACCATTGAGGGTGAGGAGGCTCACCACGCTCTGCGCGTGATGCGGCTGCGGGCAGGCGATATCTGTGAGGTTTTTGACGGCGATGGGCAGGCTGCCCGTGCTCAGGTGCTGGCAGGGCAAGGCAGCAGCATGACGGTGCAGGTGCAGGAACTGCTGCCGCCTATGCCCCCTGTGGCCGGTGTGACTCTGGCTCTGGCCGTTCCCAAGGGGAATAACATGGACCTCATTGTGCAGAAGGCTGTAGAACTGGGGGTGAGCCGCATTGTGCCCCTGATGACGGAGCGTACCATCGTGCGCCTGAGTGGTAAGGAGGCCTCAGCCAAGGCCGATAAGTGGCGCCGTACCGTGCTTGAGGCCTGCAAGCAATGCGGCGTGAACAAGCTCCCGGTAGTGGAGGAGCCGCAACCCTACAAACTGTTTTTGCAGCGCGGTGACTTGCCTGAACTTAAGGTACAATGTGCTATCGTGCCGCATGCCCGCCCGCTGCGCGAGGTGTTGGAGGCCGGGCGCTCTGCCGGGCAACATGATTGTGTGCTGCTGATTGGACCTGAGGGCGATTTTTCGCCATCTGAGTATGCTGCCGGCGAGGCTGCCGGCTACACACCAACCGGTCTGGGGCCTATCATTCTGAGGGTGGAGACGGCTGTGTTTATGGCTGCGGCTGCGGCCCGCTATGCGCTGGATTGATGCCGGTGCACCCGGAAATTTTATGACATTACGTACACTCTTATTAACGGCGCTCTGTGTTGCGCCGGGCGCTATCGTGCAGGCTGCGGAATCTGCACCGGCTGTGGTACAGCCTGTTGAGTCAGCACATCCGTATTTTGAAGATATGCCTTACCCGGCCTGGTCTCGGCTGACAGCAGAGCAGGCTTTGAAGGATGCTCCGGTTGCTCTGCAGCTGGCTACTGCTCGTCTGGATGCCATTCGCGAACTTACGCCCGAACAGATGACATTTGAGAACACCTTTATTGCTCTGGGTGAAGCTACCCGGGAACTGGAGCGTGTGGTTGACTATTTGCGTACTCGTGCCGCTGTGCTGGATGCTCCTGATGTGCGTGAGGCTCAGTCTTCACTCATGCCCGAGCTTAATCAATTCTATTCGTCTATCATGGCTGATACCCGTTTGTGGAAGGTGCTGTGTGCTGCCGCAGATTGTCCTTGGGCGGCTCAGCTCAGCACTCAGCAGAAAATGCTGGTGCAACAAACGCTGGATGGATTCCGCGATAACGGGGCCGAGCTGCCGGAGGATAAAAAGGCTCGCAAGACGAAGATTGAGCAGGAAATTTCTCAGCTGACGATACAGTTTGGCAAGAATGTGCTGGATGCTACCAATGCCTGGGAGCTCATTGTGACGGATAAGAGCCGATTGACCGGCATGAGCGATAATTGGTTAGCCGCAGCTGCTGCCGAAGCCGCTGCTCGCGGGCATGGTACTCCGGAGTCTCCGGCCTGGCGTATTTCGCTGAAAGCCGGTAGCGCCGGCTCCGTGCTGCGTGATTGTGAGGTGGAGGCTACTCGTAAACTCTGCTGGGAAGCTCAGCTCACGATTGGTAAGGGCGGTCAGTATGACAACGCCGCTATTGTGGGCCGCGTGATGGAGCTGCGTGCAGAGTTGGCTCAGTTGTTGGGTTTTGCTACTTACGCGGATTACAAAACTCACCACCGCATGGTCAACAGCGGCAGCAAGGCCTTGGGCTTTGTTGACAATGTGATGGAGCGTCTGGCTCCGGCCTTCCGTGCGGAGTGTGCGGAGTTGATAGCCTATGCCAATGAACGCCGCGGGGAAAAGAGCGATACCATGGCACCTTGGAACCTGCGCTACTACCTCAACGAGTATACTCAGAAAAAGTGTGCCTATGATCCGGAGTCAGTACGCCCTTACTTTGCCTGTGAAAATGTATTGAAAGGCATGTTCTCCATTTTTTCCGGGCTGTACAACATTTCTGTGACGGAGTTGCCCGTGGTCTGCCTGCAGCCCGGGCAGAGCTGCCCCGAAGGTAAGGTGGAGGTATGGCACCCGGAGGTGCGCATGTTTGCTATTACAGACAATGCTAACGGTGCTCACCTCGGTTCGTTCTACCTCGATTTGTACCCACGAGCCGGTAAGCGGGCAGGTGCCTGGGTATCCCCCTTGCGAGCCGGTGCTCCCGGTAAGGATGGTGCTCCCCATGCTCCGCATCTGGCTTCGATTACCGCCAATTTTACGCGCCCTGTGGGTAATCAGCAGGCATTGTTCAGTCACATGGACGTGCAGACGCTCTTCCATGAGTTTGGTCACATGCTTCACGCTATGTTGACGGATACCGAGCTGGCTGCTCATTGGAGCTCCAACATTGCCTGGGATTTTATGGAGCTGCCCAGCACCATCAATGAAAACTGGACTTGGGAGCCCGAGGCTCTCGCGCTTTATGCCCGGCATTATGAAACCGGAGAGCCCATGCCGGCGGAGATGGTCGCCCAGTTGAATGCCGGCAGACATTTTATGCCTGCATTGTCCATGATGCGCCAATTCTGCCTAGCTAAGCTGGATTTGGAAATGCACATGAACTATGCCCAACGCTTTGCCGGACGTGATATTGATGAGGCCTCGGCTGAGTTGCTGGCACCGTGGCAGATGCCGTCGGATGTTGATGAACCCTCGTATATGCGCCGCTTGTCGCATTGCATGACGGGGGCGTATGCCGCCGGGTATTATTCATACCAGTGGGCCGATGTGCTGGCTGCAGATGCCTACCGCCGCTTTAAAGAGGAGGGGATTCTCAATCCGGCACCGGCTGCGGCCTTCCGCAAGGCTGTGCTTTCCGTCGGTGGCAGCAAGCACGCTATAGATGCCTTCCGCGATTTCATGGGGCGTGAACCCGACCCCGATGCTCACCTGAAAGCCTGCGGTATTCTGAAGTAAGGAGCTGAGGTAGTTCGTCCGAAGGTTTTTCGCCCTTTGCTCCGCTTACTTCTTCAGAGCCGCTACTGCGGCTTTGAATTTACGGTAGGAGGGCAGGGCGTGGAGCCTGTTGAGCTCTTCATCAGGCAGCTGAACAAAAGCATTTGTTCGGGGGGTGGCGGTGCCGCATATGTCGTCTTCCCATGGGCTGAGCTCCGGCACGATTTCGTTGCCGTCGGCATCATAGAGGTGGAAGAAATCTTCTCTGTAGTCGATAGGGGCATAATCGTGCGGCAGCTTGTAGGCGGGGATGATGTCACCGTTGGCGGTCAGCTCGAACGGCTCGTCACCGGGTTTGATGAGCTGATTCATCTCCGGTAATTTCCCGGGTTGTCCTTTGCTGAGCAGGTCGATTAATTCCGTTACCTCCGCTGTGCTCAGCTTGACGATAATGGTCGGGGTGGGATTTTCTTCCGTCGGTGCCCGGTGTACAAGCTCAGCGGCTGTTATGCAGCTGAGCGATTGTTGCCAGGTGCGGTAGGCGGTGAGCCGGTTCTGCTGTCTGCGCTGGTATGACTGCACCCTCCATTCAGCGCAGATTTGTGTGAACTTTTTCTGTTGTTGCTACATGTGCAATGAGGAGCAACCGCTCAGCATGGCAACCGTGCAAAGCAGAATGGAGAGTTTCTTCATGGGAAAAACTCAATGTTTTGTCTCAACGTCCGAATCAGTTGTCGGTCGTTGTTTTGTTCTCCTCGAGTTGCTGAATGCGCAACAGAGCGGTGTCGATATTCTCACAGACGTTATCGATATTCAAATCCTGAATGAAGCTGGTATCGCGGCGGATAACCTTGAGCGGCTGGGGCTGTACACCGCAAAGAAGCAGGGTTATATTGTGGCGGTGGCAGTACTCCAGGAAGTCCTCCAGCACGTGCAGACCCGAGGCATCCAGCGCAGGCACCAGGCGCATGCGCAGCAGCACGTACTCGATGTTGTCCTCCATGGTGCGGAACACGCTGTCCTTGAACTTCTCCACAGCACCGAAGAAGAACGGCCCCTGTACGTCGAATACTTCCACATTGTCGGGAATATGGCGCAGGTAACGGGAGCGAGCGGGTTGTTCCTCGGGGTCCTCACCTTCAATTTCGCGGGAGATGGATTCCACGTTGCTGATTTTAGCCATACGGCCGATGAAGAGAAGGGCGGCCAGCACGACACCTACTTCCACCGCAACAACGAGGTCAATGAGAACGGTGAGAATGAAGGTGATAATCAACACGGCGGCATCCTGTCTCGGGCCACGCAGGAGATGGGCAAAGGTGCTGACCTCGGCCATGTTCCAACATACCAGCACCAGAATGCCGGCCAGCGCCGGGAGCGGTACAACGGCGGCATACTGCCCGGCCAGCATGAGAATCAGTAGCAGGGTAACGGCATGAATAAGGCCCGATACGGGAGTCTTAGCACCGGCGCGGATGTTGGTGGCTGTACGGGCAATAGCGCCTGTAGCGGGAATACCGCCGAAGAGGGCGCTCGCAATGTTGCCTACGCCCTGACCGATGAGCTCGGTATTCGGGTGGTGGCGGGAGCCGGTCATACCGTCTGCCACGCTGGCGCTCAGCAGGGATTCAATGGCGGCCAGCAGGGCAATCACGAAGGCGGGCTTAATGAGCTCAGGTAATTTGGCCCAGTTGAACTCCGGGAACGACGGCATGGGTAAGCCCTGGGGCAGTTCGCCGAAACGGGAGCCAATCGTCTCTACCGGCAGGCGGAAGATGATGCACACCAAGGTGCTGACCAACATGCCGACCAGCATGAAGGGCGCCTTGGGCAGCAGACGTTTGGTGATAATAATCACGGCAATGGTGAGCAGGGAAATGCCGAGTGCCCACCAATTGGTTGTGTGGAAATAGTCAAAATAGCAGCCCCATTTGGCAACAAACTCAGCCGGTACGGCTACCGGTATTTCAAGCCCCAGCAGGTCTTTAATCTGAGTGCAGAAGATGGTGACGGCAATGCCTGAGGTAAAGCCTGTGGTGACCGGATAGGGAATGAACTTAATGAGGGCGCCCATGCGGAATACACCGAATAGGATGAGGAATATACCGGCCAACAGGGTGCACAGAATGAGGCCGCCCATGCCGAAGCTGCCGGCTACACCGGCAATGAGTACAACAAAGGCACCGGTGGGACCGCCAATCTGGAATTTACTGCCACCGAGCAGCGAAATCATGAAGCCGGCCACGACTGCTGTGATGAGGCCTGTGGCGGGCGTGATGTCTTTTATGCCGCAGGCAATGGCAAAGGCCATGGCCAGTGGTAGTGCCACAACACCTACGGTGAGACCAGCGGTTAAATCAGCAAAAAATGTTTTTTTGTCGTACGACTTGAGGGATTTGATAAGACTGGGAGCGTGCATAACTGTATATATCCTCAGCGGGGACTATACTCCTGCCGACTGTTATTGTAAAGTCTCAAATGTGATAAAATAAATGAAAATCTGCCTGGGAGGCAGGAAATTCAGGGATTCATGAGCTGCCGAACGAGATGAATGACGCCTTGCGCGTTGCGAGCTATGTTTTCAAAGCTGAGGGTGGAGGGCAAATCTTCTGCGGTATGGTAGTTGGGGTTACGCAGCATGGCGGTGTCTGTAATCATGATGGCGGGAATGTTAACGGCTGCGTAGCTGCGATGGTCGCTGAAGTACAGAGCGCTTTCCTGAGCAAAGGGGATGTTGAGTCTGACGCAAGGCAGCTCGGAACTCAGCGCTCTGAACGCTGTGCGGGCAATTCCCAGGGAATTCCAGTCGCCGATGATGGCGGTAAAATTGCCGATGGTCGGCAACAAAAGCCTGTGCCCCGGGAATAATTCCGGCTGGCTGCCGGGCTCGGTGCTGTAGTAGCCCAGCATCTCCAGGCAGATGACAGCCCGGACGCTTGCCGGAGTGCACGAAGCGGCGTGGTTCACGCTGCCCATGTCTTCGGTGTCGAAATAGGGCGGCTCTTCGCAATCCCAGGCCACGAGTTCTATGCCATACTGTGCCGGAGCTTGCGGCAGGCTGTGTGCCAGCTCCAGCAAGACTGCAACAGCGCTGGCGTTGTCATCAGCGCCGGGATTGCTGTTGCCGGTATCGCAGGCATCGTAATGGGCGCCTATAATGTAGCGTTGGGGTGATTTACCGGGGCGTAGGGCCGATATATTGCAATGAGTTTCGCCTTCGGAGTTGGTGAAGTATTGCAGTTGAACCGTCCAGCCGGCTTTCTTCAGTTGCTCCGCGATATATTTTCGGGCGAATTGTTTATCTTCACCGTATCGAGCCTGTTCACAGAGCCGGTCAACATGTTGCTGCAAGCGGACTATGCGAGCCGGTGTTGCCTGCGATACCGGATGATTTGCCGAGGAAAGGCAGATTGTCGTCAGCACCCCTGCGACTACAAGGAGGAATAACAGCAGTAGCAAAATGCCCCGCAGCATTCGGCGCAGGATGATAGCCATCGTTTGTTATTTTTTGCGCTTGTTGCTGCTGCGGCGCTTGCGAGTGGTGCCGGTTTGCTTCTTTTTGGCGGGAGTGGCCTTGGGTTTGGTTTTGGGTGGTTCCGGCTTGGGGGGCTCTACTTTGACGGGCGTCGGGGGCTCGGGCTCGGCTTCGGGTGCCGGAGCGAGCGTGGCCTGAGGGTTGAGCTGAACTGCAAAGGTGGCAATACCTTCTGTGATTGCAGTTACTAATTTGGTGCGGTATTCTTGCGTTGCCAGTAGCGCTTCTTCCTCCTTGTTGGTGGCATAGCCCAGCAGCAGCATGACAGCGGGGCAGTCAGCAGAATTGAGAATGCTGTATTGAGCGCGGCGGCAGGCGCCATCAGTAGCCTCGGTTGTGGCAATCAGGGAGCTGTGCAGCGCAAAGGCCAGAGCGGTGTTGGCGGCATCGTACTTATGGGCAGGGCGGCGTTTGTCGCCGGGTTGATCGGGGGCTGCGGTGTAAGTTTCGATGCCTTTGATATCGCTGCGGCCGCTGTTAAGGTGCAGCGAGATGAAAATGGCGGCGTCGGCCTCATTGGCGCTGGCTATGCGTTGCTGGTCGGAGAGGTGGCGGTCTTGCTCGTGCGTGAGCACAACTGTATATCCACGCTTGATGAGGCTCTCTCTCAATTCTCGTGCCAGCTGAAGTGTGAATGCCGCTTCCTTAAGAGTTTCCCCCTGAGTTCCGATATCGTATCCCCCATGGCCGGGGTCAATGACAACGGTGCGTACCAGTCGGCGATCGCTGATGTAGGTCGGTCTCAGGATGGGGTCGATAAGTTTTACCATGTCGACCTTGGAAATGAGTAAATCGCCGACTCCGTCTTCGCGGATGGGGTGGGAGAGCAGGCAGCGATAACCGCCAATACTTAAGTCTTTTTTGCCCGGTCCGAAGGTGAGGGTGGTGCCGGAATTGCCGAAGAGACGCAGATTTTCATTCTTATTGCCGGGCAGCGGCAGGAGTTTGTAGAAACTGCGCAGTTGCTCCAAGGGTACATACTCCGCATCATTGACGGGGATGGCCGCCGCCGGGGTGGAAGCCGTTTGAGCTGCTGCCGGTTGGGCGACGGCGGCTAGCAGTAGTCCGGAGGCGAACAGGGGCAGTACGGCGGAGAACTTCATGGTATGGGAAAAATGTGGAGGGGTGAAATGCGCAATCAGAGTCTGGTAGTGCCGCTGTATGAGGTGCCGCCGTTGAGACGTGCACCACCTTTCTGTGAACCACCGGAGTGGGTTTTTCGGGATTTGAGGATGGTGCCGCGGCCCCCTACGGTCTGAGCATAGCTGACGATGCCTTGGCAGATGCTGTCAGCCAGCTTCTCTTGGTAAGAATTGGTGGCGATAAGGCGTCCTTCCTCTGGGTTACTCACAAAGCCGCCTTCGAACAGAATGGCCGGGCGCTCAATGGTGCAGAGTACAGAAAAACGGGCGCGCTGAATGCCGCGGTCGATGGCTTTGGTGCTTTTAATGGCTCGGCTGTGCACCGCTGTGGCAAGGGCTATGTTCTCACTATCCTGGTCATTGCCGGCCAAGTCTTCATCTCGGCGGGAGCGGGCGAAGGGGGAGGTTGTTCCCTGCGGCGCAAGGGTAAAGGTTTCGATGCCGGAGGCTGCTCGTCGGCCGGAATTGTGGTGAATGCTCACAAAGATGCTATCCGGTGTGCGGTTGGCGATAGCTACACGCTGGCCGAGTGTGAGGAAGATATCCGTACTGCGGGTCATGACAACCCGAAAGCCTAATTTTTCCAGTTTGGCTTTTAATTTGAGGCCTACTGACAGGTTGCAATCTTTTTCGCGAGCCCAGGGGCTGACAGCTCCGGCATCGTGTGCGCCGTGCCCGGGGTCAATAACTACCGTTTTAACCACACCGGAACGTTTGGAGAAGCGGGGGCGTAGTACAGGGTCCACCAGCTTCTTCATATCAATGGCGGAAATCAGTAATTCTCCCCCATGGCGCTGAACCGGGTAGGAGAGTATGTAGCGATAATTGTTAACGTAAAAGTCCTGGCGTTCGGGCTTTACGGAGACGACACGGTTGGCTGCTCCGTATGAAATGCACCCGGGTTTACCCTGTTTGGGGGAGAACCGGTAAAACTTCCATACGTCATTGAGTTTTACATATTTAACGCCGCCGATGTCATATATGTTCCAACGGCTGCCTTGTGCATGCACGCCACCCGCCAGCAGCATAATGAGCCCCAGCAACAGAATGAAATGGCGTACAATGTTCCTCATGCGCACATGGTATCATGCCCCTACCTGATATGACAAGTAAGAAATGAGTCAACTCCGGGCAAACTCACCCGGAACGCAGAGTTATGTCAACGCTCCCTTCCTGAAAGAAGCTATGGAACGATTTTTTAGTGGAACAGTCGTGCGCGGAGCAGGTGCAGGCCTTCTCCCAGAAGATTAAACGGGTTGAGGCGCATGTAGTGACGCTCGTAGAGTTTCCATGGCTGAGCAGGGCGCGGTTTCTCCTCCTGTTCTGCGACGATGCTCAAAATCTGTTGGTAAAGGTTGTAGCGCTCCACCAGCAGGCGGCGAGCTTCGCGAATGGCAGGCAAGCGCTTTTCGTATTCATTGTTGGCAATAGCCTCTTGAATGATGGCTAAAGCCTTAGGCGGGTCATCAATAGGGATGCGTATGAAGCACTCCGGGGGCAGCACTCGCTCCAGCTTGGGGTCACCGCTGTAGAACGTGAGGCAGAGGCTCATGATGGAATCCGCAATTTTTTCCGTCCAATGGTAATCGAGCGTGGTGTTCTCTACGGCAATGTGGTACTTGTAATCATCGAGCGCCTCGTATTTCATGGAGATGGGGGAGATGCCTTTACCTTTCCAGGAAAAATCAGGGAGGTGTTTCAGCAAGTACTCAAAGAGGTGATGGCGCTTGTTGTGCTCCGTATGCGTCATGAGCTTACGGCTGCAAACTGCTGATATCAGTTTACTTTTTGGGCGTTCCGGAAAGGTTATCAACTCCTCAAACGGGTGACCGGTCATGCCGGTCAGGATGCCTGCACCACGTCTGTAGCCGCGGTGGCGGCATATAGCCGGACTATGCGTGGTGAGCATGTAGTGAAATTGTTTGGTATAACAGGGAGCGTGAACTTTAATGACAGGGGGCTCCTGCGTGACCAGTATCGTGTGCTCCGGGGCACAATGAACATCTACCGTTTTGAATTTACGGGGAATTTCGTCATAGACCACCAGCCAGTCGTAGTCAGTACAATCAGGGTCGCGCGTGAACTCTACATCTCCCAACTTGAGATAGTTTTGCAGCCAGGAGGGCCCCCATGATGAAAGAATTTTAATTTTCATACGTTATGCTAGAACTTCTACTGCGAAGGCGTGGTGAGAAATAACAGTTAAGGTGAACTTGTAACCGTATCCTGAGTATATCGACTCTGTTACCGGATTGCAAGAAAAATATGGCAGTCTCTCCGCGAAAGAAAACAGTCTGCCCATTGGAATGAGCAGACTGTTACTGCATTGTGATAAAAACGCTATCAGCGGATATAGGTTGCGGCGATTTCGCAGATGTAGACGAGGTGCATCGGGTTCTCGGCGTCGTACCACTTGGGAGCCACTTCGGAGAGGTCTACGAAATCCTCCTCGCGCATGTGGGCTACTGCCATTTTGCGGCATTCGATGACGAGGTCGGCATCATCCATGGCAACGAGACCGTTGGGTGTGGTGGAGGGGGCCAGTTTGGTGGCGGCCATTTTGTCTACATCCTTACCGGAGTTGCGACCGCAGAAGATGAGATCGTCGCGGTACTGCTCAGGCATGAAGGAGAGAGTGAAGGCGGGTTGGGCATCGATGAAGCCGCGGGTGTGGCGGTTGGGGCGCACGAACACGAAGGCTACGGGGCGGTTCCACAGGTAGCCCAGGCCGCCCCAGCTGGCGGTCATGGTGTTGAAGTTATCCGGCGTACCGGCGGTGATAAGCATCCACTGCTTGCCGATGAGCTCGGCGGGGTTTTTCTGTAAGGCGGTGAAGTCGATGGCGTTCATGGTGGGGGATTATTCGGGTTGAGTGGTGTCGATGTTGTAAATCATGGGCTCACTGAGGACATACGGCAGAGAGAGCGGCATGGTGATGAGGCTCAGCGGTACATCCAGCACGAGCATAGCGGTATATTGCAGGGGGATGAGCGGGTAGTTATACCAGGCGCGTTCGGTCGGGAGTGTGGCCGCAAAGTATACTGCCTGTGAGAAATCCCGGGAGCCGAGGTGTTGTGCTTCGGCCGGGTTGAACTCCTCCGCTTGCACCAGCTGCGCTTCTTCTTCGTGAGGCGTGAAGATGTATCCGGTGGTGCCGCGAGGGCTCGTTGTGGGAAAGTGTTCAAGCTTAGCTTTATCCTGAGCTATCTTTACATAGTACTGACGGGCGGGAAATTTCCTCAATTCCTGCTCCGAGTAAACCTCGTTGAGCGTAGGTGTACCATTCGAACTCTCGCCGAAGACCTCCGTTATGGGCTCGCCGATGAACTGAGGTACATATTCCAGCCCGCAGCGAGGCTCCGGTACATAGGCAATGGGCAGGGATGCGTAGTAGTACCCGTCTTTGGCGTAAACTTCGGCGGTGTAGCCTCCATATCCGTGCATTGACACAGCCTTGGGTAGCTCTTTGCCGATACTGCCAATGGTGTTGCCGATATCGGTGCGGATGCATGAAGAGACCCCTGTTGCACACAGGGCAGCGAGCAACAGGGGCCTGAAGGGGTAGTAACGCATTGCGTTATAATCAGCAATAGCGAGTCAACACATACTGCAGAATACCGCCGGCGCGGAAGTATTCCTTTTCGATGGGGGTATCGATGCGCACGATGAGCGGCAGCTCGAAGGCAGGCTCGCCGGCGGGCTGTACCACGAGGGTGGCGCCGTCGCGCGGCTGCAGGTCGTTGCTCAGGCCGGTGATGGAGAAGGTGACGTCCTTCAGCCCCTTCACGCGGTCGTAGTCCTCCGGGTTGGCGAAGTTGAGGGGCAGTACGCCCATGCCGATGAGGTTGCTGCGGTGAATACGCTCAAAGCTCTTGGTCACTACAGCACGCACGCCCAGCAGGTTGGTGCCCTTGGCGGCCCAGTCGCGGCTGGAGCCCATGCCGTAGTCCTCGCCACCGATAATGATGGTGGGTACGCCATCGGCCTTGTAGGCCATACCGGCATCGTAGATGAAAGTGGGCGTGCCGCAGGGGGCGCAGATGCAGGTATCGGGCTCGCTGACGGATTGACTGCCGAAGTAGAGCGTGTAGCCACCCTCTACGCCCTCAGTGAGCAGGTTCTTGATGCGCACGTTGGCAAAGGTGCCGCGAGCCATCACGAGATCGTTACCACGGCGGGAGCCGAAGGTGTTGAAGTCGCGCTTCTCCACCCCATTGGCGGCCAAGAACTTACCGGCGGGGCCGGTGGGCTTGATGGCACCGGCGGGGGAGATGTGGTCGGTGGTCACGCAGTCGCCGAAGATACCCAGCGGGCGGGCATTCACAATCTCAACGATATCGCCCTTGCTGCCGTTCCAGCCCTCGAAGAAGGGCGGGCGGTGGATGTAGGTGCTATCGGCATTCCAGGCGAAGGTGGCACCCTCGGGGGCGCTTACCTTGCCCCACTCAGGCACCACGTTGGCGTAGCATGCGGCGTAGTCCTCGGGGGTGGCGGCGCAGGCCTGAGCTGCAGCGATTTCTTCGCCGGTGGGCCATACGTCCTTCAGGTAAACGGGGGAGCCGTCAGCGGCGGTACCGAGCGGTTCGTTAGCCATGTCGATGTCCACACGGCCGGCCAGTGCGAAGGCGATGACGAGCGGGGGCGACATAAGGAAATTGGCCTTCACGTGGGAGTGAATGCGAGCTTCGAAGTTACGGTTGCCGGAGAGCACGGAGCAGGATACGAGGTCGTGCTCGGTTACAGCCTGCTCGATAGCGCTGTTGAGCGGGCCGCTGTTGCCGATGCAGGTGGTGCAGCCGTAGCCCACGATGGAGAAGCCAATGGCGTCCAAGGCTTCAGTCAGGCCGTTGTTGGCAAAGTAGCGGGCAGCGATGCGGCTGCCGGGGGCGATGCTGGTCTTTACATATGCGGGCACCTTCATGCCGAGGGCAGCGGCCTTCTTGGCCAGCAGACCGGCGGCGAGCATGAGGCTGTCGTTGCTGGTGTTGGTGCAGCTGGTGATGGCTGCTACGAGGATGGAGCCGTCGGACAGCGTTACGTCGTGCGTGGTATCGGCATCGGGGTTGCCGGCGTCGCCCTTCATGGTGACGGGGATTGCTGTGGTATTCTGCGGGTGACCGTAGGTGCTCTCGCAGATGGTAGCGAAGTTCTGCTTCAGGTCAGCGAGGGGGATGCGATCCTGCGGACGCTTGGGACCGGCCACGGCGGGAACGATGGTGGAGAGGTCGAGCTCGAGCTCCACGCTGTAGTCCACATCACCCTGCATGGGCATGCCGAACATACCCTGCGCCTTGTAGTAGGCTTCGTAGGTGGCTACCTGTGCTTCGCTGCGGCCGGTGGCACGCAGGTAGGCGGAGCTGGTGGCATCGATGGGGAAGAAGCCCATGGTGGCACCATACTCGGGAGCCATGTTGGCCACGGTAGCGCGGTCGGGCAGGGACAGGCTGGCTGCGCCTTCACCGAAGAACTCCACGAACTTGCCCACCACGCCGTGTTTACGCAGCATCTGGGTTACATGCAGAGCCAAATCGGTAGCGGTCACGCCCTCCTGCAGCTTGCCGGTCAGGTGCACGCCAACCACCTCGGGCACCAAGAAGGTAACGGGCTGGCCGAGCATACCGGCCTCTGCTTCGATGCCGCCTACGCCCCAGGCCACGATACCCAGACCGTTAATCATGGTGGTGTGCGAGTCGGTACCCACGAGGGTGTCGGGGTAGTACACGCCGTCCTGTTCCATCACGCCGCGAGCGAGGTGCTCGAGGTTTACCTGGTGTACGATACCGGTGCTGGGCGGCACGACGGAGAAGGTCTTGAATGCCTGCTGACCCCACTTGAGGAATTCGTAGCGCTCTACGTTGCGCTCGAACTCACGGGTGAGGTTCTTCTGGTAGGCCTCGGGGAAACCGGCCCAGTCTACCTGCACGGAGTGGTCAACAACCAAATCAACGGGTACGAGCGGCTCCATCTTGACGGGGTCGGCGCCGAGGTCCTGCACGGCGGCACGCATAGCGGCAAGGTCAACCAGCAGCGGTACGCCTGTCAGGTCCTGCAGGATGATGCGGGCAACGGTGAAGGGAATTTCATAGCTGCCGGGGGCTTTGGCATTCCAAGCGGCCAGATTTTTAACATCCTGCTCAGTAACCTTCAGGCCATCGCAGTTGCGCAGCAGGCTCTCCAGCACGATGCGGAGAGAAACAGGCATACGCTTAATGCCCTCGAAGCCCTGTTCCGCCAATGCGGGCAGGGAGTAGTATTTACCCTCTGCGCCTGCGCCTGTCGTGAATGTGCGTACCGTATTCATTGTGCTTTGTATGTGAAAATGATAATACGCGCACAAGTATACGCTTTTTATACGAGATTGCAAGCAGAAAAATATGCCTGTAAATGAAACGGGGTGAGCATTTTAAATTGGCTTTGAGTTTGACACCTCAGTATTGCCTGTGATAGTATGCTACTATGTTACAGGTTCTGGCTCATGATCCGTACCTTATGGTGGACTGTTTGATAAGCGCACTTGTTGTGGCTTTTCTACTTGTCGGGGTGCCTTTGTTTTATGCCGCCGTTGCCGGTTTTTGTTTCATGTTGGCCGGTTGTGGGTGCGGGGTATCATGGTTGAAGCGCATTTTGGCACCTGTGCTTTGTGGTGGTGCAGTTCTGGTGGTGTTGCTGATGCTGCTGGGTATTTATTTTGGTTATGTCACGAACGCAATATCGTGTGCAATCCTGTTTGTTGCAGGCGGCTTGTGGCTCATCACGCCGTTGATAGTTGCTCGTTATCTGTTGCGCTTTGGTCTCTGGCGCAGTCTGGCACTTATGTTGTCTGTTCCCTTGGCCGCTGCAGGGGTGTCAGCAGGTGGTTGGTATGTATTTACGAACGTGCTGCAATGGTATTTCCTGGAGCCGTCGGCGGAAATAGCTCCGGTGGTTCCTCAGTCCGAGCTGTAATCAGACTTCCTCGGCAACGTCGTCATCGGTAAAGAGCGGCGTTTCAGCTTCGGGGTCCACAGCAATGTCATCTTCCTGCAGTTCCGTATCATCGGGGTCTTCAGCCAAATCATCATCGCCTCCGGGGGCTTGCAGCGTGGAGTGACGGGTGCAGAAGCTGCGCGGTTTGGTGAAGTCTGCCATGGTTTCCGTATAGGCCGTACGCTTGTATTCGCAGCCGGAGTGGGCAAGAGCCCCGCTTTCACGGCAGAGGCGCATGCCTTTGCTGCGCATGCCTGCCGCTGTCAGGCGTATGGGCCCCATGTGGTAACCGAGCTTTTCGGCTTGTTGCATGGCACCTACCCAAATGGGCAGAGCCAGCGTGCCGCCGTATGCCTTATCGGCAATGGTGACCGGGCGGTCAAATCCCACCCAGACCGCCGCCGTGATATCGGAGGTAAAGCCGCAGAACCACGCATTGCGGTAGGCATTGGTTGTACCTGTTTTGCCACCGGCCGGGGCTTTGAAACCGAGGCGCTGCATGCTGCCGGCGGTGCCGCCGGGTTTGGTAATCTGCTGTAGAATTTCAGAGGTGGAATTGGCCGTGCGTTGACTGTAGACGCGACGGGCTGAATTAGGATTATGCCAGATGAGGCGCCCCGAAGCATCGGTAATGCTCTGAATGATGTAGGGGGTGGGGCGTACACCGCCATTGGCAAAGGCGGTATAGGCACCGGCTACTTCCAACGGTGAGGCTTCCCAAGTACCGAGGTATATGGTGGGGCCGGGTTTCTTAGGCGGCTCGGGGAAGCCGCTCATCAGGGCTGTATTGACGACATTTTGCAGGCCTGCTCGTGCGCCGACGCGCACGGACATGGTGTTGCGGCTTTTCAGAAGTCCCCAGCCGGCGGGATGATTGCCGGTAAAACGGCCATCGGAGTTGCGGGGGCTCCAGCGCTTGGCACCGGGGATTTCCCCCGGTTGCAGCCGACCGTCGGAAATCATGGTTTTGGGGCTGCCGCCGCGCTCAAAGAAGGTGGAATAGACAATCGGTTTGAAGAGCGAGCCTACTTGGCGGCGGCTTTGTAAAGCTCTGTTCAGGGGAGATTCTGTGCTGTCTCGGCCACCGACAACTGAGAGCAGAGCGCCCGTGGCGTTGTCTATCATCACGCAGGCTGCCTGTACATACTTGGGGGCAGGGCGTATGGCGCCGGGCTTCAGGCTTTTGACCATGGCTTGATATTGAGCACGGGTCTGGTGCGGGTATTGCCGGCGTTTTTCCAGCATATCCACCAGCCGGTTGTCAATTTCCTTCATGACGGCATCCTGCAGGTCCACGTCCAATGTAGTGCGTACTATCAGGCCGCCGGCAAACATGGTTTCTTCTTTCAGGCGTTCCTCTCGCGTATCGAGCATTTCCAGTATGTGGTCCACTTCGCTGCGAATGAGATCGAGAGCATAGTTGTCAATGCCGCGTCTTTCAGGTTTATTGGTGATAATCTCTTCTGCCAGAGCCGCTTCGTATTGATTGCGAGTGATTTTGTCGTGCTCAACAAGCAGTTTGAGCACTTTGTCTCTCTGAATCTTAGCTGATGAAGGGCTGCGGTAGGGGGAGAACTCGTTGGGGTTGCACACAATGCCGGCCAGCATGGCAGCTTCGCCGATAGTGAGGTCGCGGGGTTCCTTGGAGAAGTAGCCGTGAGCAGCCTGTTTGAGCCCCAGGAAGGTATGCCCCCAGAAGACTCGGTTAATATAGCAGGTGAGAATGGTGTTTTTATCGTATGTGGCTTCAATGCGGCGTGCCAGAGCCATTTCTGTAAACTTGGCATCGAAGCTGCGGGTGCGGTGATTATAGGTATTTTTGGCTAACTGCATGGTCAGGGTGGAACCACCCTGAGTTGTGCGACCGTGTTTGAATACCTGACCTACGGCACGCAGCATGCCTCGAGGGTCGATGCCGCCGTGCGTCCAGAACGAGCGGTCTTCCTGCATGATGAGAGAATCGATGAAGTATTGCGGAACTTCGCTCTCGAGGTTTTCAATACTACGGCGATTTTCGCCGTGCAGGGTGCCGATTTCGTTACCTTTTCTGTCGTGTACAATGGTACGTTGGGGCATGCTCATGACTTGCGTCAGGTCGTAGCGACCTGCCTTAATGGCATAGAACATGACCATGAAAAATGCAAATACGGTGCCGACAAAAGCTCCGCTTATCAGGAAGCGAAGCCCCCACTTTACGACAGATGGTAACGTGCGGGTGAGGTAGGCAATCATGCGGAACGGGAAGAACAGCCAGATGCTGATGCCTTTCCACAAACTGGTGCCTTTTTTGGGCGGAGCTGCGAGCTCTTGCCAGGGGCCGGGAGCTGTATCCGTATAGGGGGCGGACGGACTGTGTTTTTTGTATTCCCGTTTAGGCCCCGGAGTGCCGAAAGCGCTATCAGGGTCGGGGGTGTCTCGGTGAAGCACTTTTCTGCCGTCAGGTCCGGCTGGCGTTTGCAGCGGGTCTGATGTTTCTGCATATCCCGCCATGGGAACCGGTGTATGAGTGCTGCGTCGGTTTACATTGACATGCAAGGAGCTCTGGTGCGAGTTCCTGGGATATTCCGTTACTTTGACGTCTGCGGGCGGCGAAAGGAGTTCTTCATCGTCACTCCGCCCTGCTTGTACTCTTCTGCGTGGTGCTGCCTGACCATATGCTCCGCCACCGCCCTGAACCTTTCGATTCGGGGTGTTGTCGGAACCGGATTTATAACGTGCACACATGCTGTAACAGACGAGAGGATAACATGATTCGCGCCCCGGAGCAAGTTGAAAGATGAACGAAGCCGGATTATGTTCGTAAAAACGTGCTATCGGCTTGCCTTGCTGCGGCGGACACGGTACAATGGGGCTGTGGAGATTTCGCTATGCAAGTCTGACGGCAGGCTGATACTCACTCCGGCGGGGGCACAGCCGCGACTGGAGCGAGCCTTTGCTGTTTCTGCCGGGCGTGGCATGCTGGATTTGTTGCGGTATGGTTTGCCGAGTGAGGCAGCGCCGGTTCTGGCGAGATTGCAGGAATGGGCTCGCAGTCGCATGATGCATTGTTTGCGGGCGCTGCGCCGTGGCGAGGAAATGGAAGCAGCTTTAACGGTGTCAGCTGCTCAGGCTGCAGCTATGTTGGAGGAGCTTCCACCCATAGGGGGTGAGGGGGTAAGTGCATCCGATATTACAGAGTGGGTGGCCGGACTGAAACCTGCTCTGGAGTGGTTGGCTGCCAGGGAATGCTGCACACCTGAGCAATGGCTGACTCGCTTGGGCGAGGGTTGGCAGCAGTTGGGAATGCTGTGTTTTCACTTGGCGGAAAATGCGGGAGAGGCTGCTGAAAATGCTCCATTTGCGTTTCTTGCTACATTTGTTCATAAAGTGGGGCAGGATGGAAAACCTCGCCATGCACCGCTGGGATTGGCGGTGCGTTTGCTGGCAGATGATACCCCGGCGTTGCTGGCGTTGTTGCGTCCTCTGCGACGCTTGGCTGATGAAAGTGCTTTTCTTGCTGATTTAATCAATTCTCAATCGGTGTATAAACCATGTGGGTGGAGTGCACGCCAGGCTCATGCCTTTTTGGAGACTCTTCCTTTGCTGGAGTCTGCCGGTATTGAAACTCGCATGGTGAACCTGTGGAAAACGCAGCCTCCTCGAGTGGAACTGGAGGTGCGAATGGACATGGCAGAGCCGGGGTCCGGTAAGCCGGATGCCGCGCCATCTGTGAATGTCAATTCGTTGCTGCGTTTTTACCCGAGAGTTGTTCTCGGAAATTACAACCTGTCTGATGATGAATTAGAGCAGTTGCTGGCTTCTGAAGATGATGGATTGGTGCGTTTTAGGGGGGAATGGGTGAGGTTGGATCGGGAAAAGCTAACCAAACTGCTGGATAGCTGGCGGCAGGCTACACGGATGGCTGCCGGTGGTATTCCCCTGCTGGTGGGACTGCGTTATCTTCTGGGTAAGCGTAGTGAGGCATTGCCCCAGTTGCCGCCGCCGGAGGATGGGCTGCGAGTGGTAGCCGGAGAAGGCCTGACATCTGCTCTTGCAAAATTGCGCTTTGGTGATGAAAAGCCCGATTTGCCTGCTCCGTTGGCATCTATATTGAGGCATTATCAGATGGATGGTGTGCGCTTTTTGCTTAATGTGACAGAGGCCGGGTTCGGTGCATGCCTTGCAGATGATATGGGATTGGGGAAAACGCTTCAGGTAATCAGCTGGCTTTCCCATTTGCAGCGCAAAGGGGCGCTGGGGGGCGGCCGTGGCGCAGCATTGATTGTGGCGCCGGCGTCGCTTCTGACAAACTGGCAGCATGAGTTGCGGCGTTTTGCGCCTCAGTTGCAGGTGGTGGTGCTGCATCCTTATGCCCTCAACCGGCAGGATGCTCATTATCTGAATAATAACCCCGAATGGCTATTGCGCCGCGCAGATGTCGCTCTTACAACCTACGGTATTGTTACGCGCAATGAATTGTTGGCTCGGTATGAATTTCCTGCGTTAATACTGGATGAGGCTCAGGCTGTTAAAAATGAGGATTCTCAGCGCACACGAGCGGTGTGCCGCCTGAGCAGCCCTCGCAGGGTGGCACTTACCGGTACTCCGGTGGAAAACTCGCTCTCTGAGTTGCGCAGCCTTTTTGATTTCCTGACCCCGGGCTTACTGGGTACTGCGAAAGAATTTAATGCGTTGGTTCAGAGCATGGGGAGCGACTATACGCCCTTGCGGCGTCTGGTGCGCCCCTTCATGTTGCGCCGCCTCAAAAGTGACCCTGATTTATTGCCGGAGCTGCCTCCCAAGACGGAAAAAACGGCTTATTGTCTGCTGACTCCTGAGCAAACCCGACTATATGCCCGCGAGGTTGATACTCTGCGGGCTGTGGTGGCTGAGCCTGACCCGCAGACGCGCCTTTCTCTGCTTTTGCCCATTCTCGGACGACTTAAACAGATTTGTAACCATCCGGCTCAGTACCGCGGTGAAAGCTGGTTTGAAGCAGGAGCCAGTGGTAAATTTGAACAGTTGCGTCATCTGGCTCGTCGTATTGCAGCAGCGGGGGAGTGTTGCCTCGTTTTTACGCAATACCGCAGCATGATTGAGCCTCTGCATGAATTGTTGGTAGAGATTTTCGGAGCTCCCGGGCTTACTTTGCATGGGGGTACGCCCATAGCAGAGCGTCAGCGTTTGGTGTCGGCATTTCAGGCGCCGGGCGGGCCTCGCTTCTTTGTGTTGTCGCTCAAGGCGGCCGGTACGGGGCTTACTCTTACCCGTGCGCGGCATGTTATTCATTTTGATAGGTGGTGGAACCCGGCGGTCGAAAATCAGGCCAGCGATCGGGCGTATCGCATGGGGCAACAGCAGGCTGTTATCATTCATCCGCTTGTATGCCGGGGCACGATAGAGGAGAATATCCACAACATGCTCACGCGTAAGAGTGCTATGGCGGATAATCTGCTCTCGGGCGGCTTGGAGAAGCTTTTACTGAACCTCAGCCCTGAGGAGTTGCTCGGTGTGACCTCACTTACGGCAAATCATGTAGAAGAGGATGGCCAAGCACAGGCCCCCGAATAGCCCCCAGAAGCTCACTTTTTCTTCTGCAATGTGCCAGAAATAGCGTTTGATGATGAGCCCTCGTATCACTTGCCAGAGGAAGAAGACGCCCATCATCAGCGCACTCATAACTTCAAAGAAATCGCGTATCCATGAAGCCAGCATGATAAACCCGATGGCTGCCAGCAGTACATAGCAGCCTTTTTCCCAGGGAAAACGGCTCTTTTCCATATCATCAGGTATTCTGAACGGGCTTTTATTCATACGCCACGAGTGGTGCCTATTGCAGTTTCATTGGCAAGGCGTTGGCGGTTTTCCTGCCTTTCGCGGGCAACTTGTTCTTCGGTGGCGCCGAGGGAGCGAAGGGTGAATGAGGCCATACTGAGTGCCACTTCCTCTTCGCCGGAGAACACAGTTTCAGCCCCTTGGCTGCGCAACAAACGGGCGTTGCGAATGTAGGTGGTGTAGGCCATTACCGAGATGGAGGGGTTGATGCTGCGGGCGCTTTCGGCTATGTCGTGAGCCGGTGCTGCTGCTGAGGTGATAATGATAGCCTTTGCCTGTTCTATGCCGGCTATCTGCAGAATGCTGCGCAGGCGGGCATCGCCGTGCAGTACCGGTATGCCGGCCTGCGCCAGACGGTTTACGGTATCAATGTTCATTTCCAGTACCACTACCTCCAAATCGTACTTGCGGAGGATGTTGCTCATGATTTCACCGCAGGGACCGTAGCCCACCACAATGATGCGGTGGCGTTCTTCTGTGGGAGTGGGTATGTTGCCAACCACATTTTTACTTGCTCCTACTCCGCGTTTTTCCAGTTTATCGGCCATACGGGGAACGAAGCGGTAGAGTGCGGCATTCAGGGTGATGGTAATGATGGCGACACCGGTAATGACGTTGGCGGCGTAGTCCGGCAACATGTGGTATTGCGAGGCAATTAGGGTGGCCAGAATGAAGGAGAATTCACCAATTTGCGAGAGCGAAGCTGCTGTTTTGAGAGACATGCGCAGCGGCTTACCAAGCAAGCGTATGATGATGAACGCCGCCGTCGGCTTGATGAGAAAGGCCACGGCGCAGGTTGCCAGAGCCAGTTGCCAATGCTCCATCATCCCCATGAAGTCAAAGCCCATGCCGACGGAAACAAAGAAGAGCACCGCAAAGGCATCTTTCATCGGTAGTGCATCGCTGGCTGCTCTGCTGGCAAAGCGGCTTTGTCCCACTACCATGCCTGATAGGAAGGCACCGAACTCCATGCTGGCGTCAAACCCTTCGGCTGCCAATACGGCAAAACCTAGGGCAAACACCAGTACAGAGAGGGTGAAGAGTTCGCCGGAGGCGCTGCGAGATACATAGGTGAGAATCTTTTTCATTACCTTGCGCCCCAGGAAGGCCACACAAAGTACAAGCAGCGTCAGTTTGATGGCGGCACTACCGATAGCAGGCCCTAATTCCTTGCCGCTAATCATGACGGGCAACAGCACGAGCATGAGGATGGTGAAAATATCTTCCACAACAAGCCAACCGAGTGCCGTGTGGCCTGTGGGTGTTTGCAGCAGACGGTTATCACCCAACACACGTGTAAGAACTACCGTACTGCTTACGCAGATGCAGAGGCCGAACATAATGCTGCTTAACCACCCGGAACTTCCTCCCAGAGTGTGGAAGACGAGAGCCCCCATGACTGTGCTGGTAGCCATGCAGACGAGTGCACCCGGTACAGCAACCTTCTGTACTGCTAACAAATCCTTAATGTGAAATTGTAACCCTACGCCGAAGAGGAGCAGGATTACGCCGATGTGGGAGAAGTCTTCCACGATATGGCTGTCTACCGGCTCGCCCCACCATGGCTGTGCTGCAAGCATGCCGGCAATCAGGTAGCCGACAAGAGGGGAGAGCTTGAGCTTGTGTGCCAGTATGCCCAGTACCAATGCCAGAGTAAGCCCGATGACGAGTGCGTGTATCATATTGAGAGGAAAGAGGTGTTGCAGCGCTGTTTATTCTATCACTCAGTATCCTGTCTGTGCAAGCTATAAATGCCATTCTGCCGGTTGCCCGATGTAAAAAGTCTCGCAATTGTCGGCATTATACGCTACAATGCCCCCATGAGCGATATTGCGTGGAATAGTGTGACCATCGGCGATGATGAAAAACCTCAAATCAGTATGGAGGATTTGAGAGAGCTTGCCGCAGACCTCGACCCGGATGATTTTGATGAGCCTGTACAGGAGTTCCTGGAGGAGTTGATGAAGGCTGATGATGTGGAGGAGTTGCAGAAGGCCTCCACCTTGTTGTTACAGGATGAAATTGATTTTTCCCCCGAGCTGGCAGCCATGGGGATTGAGCCGGATGAGGGGCTTATCACGCTGCTCATCGCAACCGGTGCTGATGTGAACGCGCTCAATGCATACGGGCAGTCACCCCTGCATCTTGCAGCTCAGTATGGGTATGCTAATATCGTTGATATGCTGCTGACGGCCGGTGCCAAATTGACGGTGCGCAATCACGGTGGCAAACTGCCGGCTGATATGACGGAGGATGCCGCTTTGAAGGAGCGTCTTACCCCTGCGGCAGCAACAATGGAGGATATGCCTATGCCGGAGGGATTTGCCGATAGTGTGTTTGAACACCTACACAGCGAAGCTTCCTGTGATTGCGGCTGTCATCATGAGGGCGGGGAGCATGAGTGCAGCTGTGGCCATTGCCATTGAGCGAGAAGCTCCGTTATATATACTTGCGTTCCTTAAAAAGGTGTGCTTTTAGCGGGTCACTTGCCGCAAGGTGAGTAAAACCGATGGCGAGAGCGTCTGCCGCATCGGCTGCGGGTGTTTCGGTCAGGCGGAGCATGGCTCTCATCATGAAAGCCACCTGTTGTTTGCCGGCGCTGCCGCGCCCTACGGTTGCCAGTTTGACGCAACTGGGCGGATATTCCATGATGGGTAAATCATATCGGGCAGCAGCCAGTACACTAGCGGCTCTTGCTGAACCCATGGTGATAGCCGTGCGGTGAGACTGTACGTAAATAATGCCCTCTATGGCCAGTTCATCCGGTCGCCATTGCTCAATGAGGGAGCAGATTTTTTCATGGATGGTCAGCAGGCAACGGCTCAAAGGTAATTTTTGCGGCAGCGATAACGTACCGTATTCCAGCGCTGCCGCTTGACGATGGTCACCATCCAGTACGGCAAAACCGGTATTGCGGACTGCCGGGTCTATGGAGAGAACTCGCATGAAATCAACCCGTCGGTCGGCGGTCAGTTCTTCTGTTTGCGGCGCTGTTGCTGCTGGCGGCGCAAGTCTGCGGGGGAAGGGCGGCGGATGACGGTTTCGCCGTCCTTGGCCATGTCGGCGCGGTCGCGTGCCAGCTGCTCGTAGTACTCCGGGTCAGTAGTCATCCAGAGGTAACGGCTGTGAGCTTCGGCCTCTTCGGCACGGGCGCGCCTGAGCTGAAATTCGGTGTGCTCCTTTTCTTGCTTGAGCTTTTGCAACTCGAGCATGGGGGGGAGTATCAGCATTGAGCCCAGAAAGGCGACGAAGCCCAGAAAGATGAGAGCAGAAACCCCCAGCACGCGGCGTATGCCCATGGAGCGCTGGGCGCGTATGCGCTCCAGCTCCTCCAGCGTGGGATACGAACGACGCAGAAAAGGAATATTCACAAGCGGTAGAGATGCGAGTGGTTACTTGCTGTTGCGCTCGGCAAAGGGTACAAAGCGACCGCGACGAGCCAACACAACGGTGTGCATGCGCAGTTGCTTGCCCTTGGATGATGCCGGTACGGGCGTAGTGCTGACTTCGAACCCTGCTTTCATGAGGGTGCTTTCCAGACGCTTGTCGCGCTTGGCTACGGTGATGGCCAGCAGACTTCCGCCTTTCAGGGCATTGAAGTAGGCCTGAGCATCTCCCAGCGTGAGTTCGCAGCGGGCGTGAACATGGCGCAGCAGAATGGCATGCAGAGAGCCGGTGCGTTTGCGGCACAATTCAACGGCACTCGCAATTTCAGCGCTCACTCGCTTATCTGCCCAGACATCGCGAGTCGGACTGTAGGTGCGGTTCCATTCTACAATGGCCGCAACTGGCTCGGCAACGATGAACTTTGCTTTTTCGCGGGGCAGGCATTCCATGGCCTTTGCCAGCCCGTAACCAAGCCCCAGCCCGGCAATCATAATGCAGGGTTGTGTGGCGCGGGTTATGGGAGAAGTGGCAATTTCGGCCATCGAATCTTCACTACCGTGCGTAAATGAGTTGGCGCAAGGCAGGCCATCGAGCTGCAGGCTCAGTTCGCCGTCACGCTCCCAGAGCTCCCATACGCTGCCGTCATCCATCTTGTGTTCACCTAATCTGGTCAGGGGCTTCATGCGCCTATTGTACCAGATGACCGGCCGTCAGGCAAGCGTGTATTGCGTGCAAGTGAAGTTAATATGAGCGAAAGCTTCTTTTTGAATAAAGAGTTTTAGTTTTATGCTTGACTTTGCTCGAAGTATCGGTTAAGTTTTTTACACAAACGTCATGAAAGACCGTCGAATCGTAATTACTGGTATGGGTGCTCTTTCTCCCCTCGGCAACAGCGTGGAGGAGACATGGGCAGGTATGAAGGCTGGTCGCTCCGGCATCTCTGAGATTAAGAGTATTGACACGCAGAATCTTTCCGTTCATTTCGCAGGTGAGGTAAAGGAATTTGATGCTACTCCCTACTTCAAGAAGGATCCCAAGTCCATCCGTCGCTGTGACCGCTTTGAGCTGTTGGCCATGGCCGCTACGGGTATGGCTTTGGAGGATGCCGGTCTCGACCTTGACAAGGTTAACAAGGATCGCGTCGGTGTGATGGTAGGCTCCGGCATTGGTGGTCTGGGTATCCTCAGCGACAACTGCGAGGTGCTCTTCAAATCCGGTCCTCGCCGCGTATCTCCTTTCTGCATTCCCTACATGATTACCAACATGGCTTCCGGTCTGGTGAGCATGGAGTACGGTTTCGGTGGCCCCAATATGAGCATTTCCACGGCATGTGCTACTGCTAATCACTGCATTGGTGAGGCTTGGCGCATCATGAAGTTCGGCGATGCTGATGTGATGGTGTGTGGCGGTGCTGAAGGTGCAATCCTGCCCATCGGTATTACCGGTTTCGCCAACATGAAGGCTCTCTCCACCCGCAACGATGACCCTGCTACCGCTTCTCGTCCCTACGATGTGGATCGCGACGGTTTCGTGATGAGCGAAGGTGCCGGTGTTATCATTCTTGAGACGCTGGAGCATGCTCAGGCTCGCGGCGCTCGCATTCTTGCCGAGCTGGTAGGCTATGGCCTGAGCTGCGATGCCTATCACTACGCTGCCCCCGCACCTGAGGGTGAGGGCGCCAGCCGCTGTATGGAGATGGCTCTGGAGCATGCCGGTATGAAGCCTGAGGATGTGGATTATGTGAATACACACGGCACTTCCACTCCTGTAGGCGATATCTGCGAGGTGAAGGCCATTAAGCGCACCTTCGGTGATTACGCTAAGAATGGGTTGGTGGTCAGCTCTACCAAGTCTATGACCGGTCACCTGTTGGGTGCTGCCGGTGGTATTGAGCTGATGGCTTGCGTGAAGGCTATTCAGGATAACTTTGTGCCGCCCACTATCAACGTGTTCAATCAGGATCCCGAGTGCGACTTGGATATCTGCGCCAACGTGGGACGCGAGATGCAGGTGAATGTGGCTCTCAGCAACTCTTTCGGTTTTGGTGGTCACAACTCCTCGCTTATTGTGAAGCGTTTTGTTGATTGAGCCTCAGTTGACTGAATAAATCTAAATCATTGACTGCGGCGGTTGGGGACATCCCACCGCCGCACTCTCGTAAAGATATGAAAGCATTTTTCCTCGCGCTGGCTGCACGGCTGAAAAACATACGCCCGAAGGGCGGCGGGCAACTGCATTTGACCCGGGGGGATGCTTTGTTGTTGCGCTGGGTGGTACTTTGCGTGGTGGTATTGCTTGCGACCATGCTGATGTTGCTTACCGGTGCCTTTGAATGGGTGGATACCGTGCAGCTCAAAGTCTTGTGCGGTTCTCCCTTTTATCTTGAGGCCGAAGCAACCCAGTATTCTGCTCTCAGCCCGGGCGGTATGTTTGCCCTTTGCACGGCCATTACGCTTTATCTGGCTGTTGTGTTGCTGCGCTATCCCTCCTTTATTGCACGTATGCAGGTGGTTGTGTTGGCTCTGATGGCCGCGCTGATGCCCGGTTTGCTCTGCGTGTTGTGGGATTGTGTGTTTTATGCTGCTGCTCCGGTGTTCTGCATCATGCTCAGCTGGCTGTTGGTTTCCTGCATGTCTCTCATTACCCGCAAACAATCATGAAGGCTCAGGATTACCCGCAACCCGTGCAGGAGCTGATTGCCCGCTTAAAACGCATGCCCGGTATTGGTACCCGTGGCGCCGAGCGGCATGCTCTTTGGTTTTTGCAGCACGGGCGACAGGATGCCCGCAACCTAGCTGCGGCTCTCACCGCTGCGGTAGATGATGTGTCTGCTTGCCCTCGCTGCGGTTTTTTTGCTACGCGCGGCGAGTTGTGCACAGCCTGTGGCGATCCTGCGCGAGATGCCTCACTCCTTTGCGTTGTGGAACAACCCACCGATGTGTTGCCCATTGAGCGCTGCGGTTCCTTTCGTGGCCTCTATCACTGCCTGGGGGGTAAGATATCCCCGCTGGATGGCGTTATGCCGGAAGATTTGTCTGTCTCTCTGCTGGTCGAGCGTGTGCGTGCGGTACCCGGCTGTGAGGTGATTTTGGCTGTCGGGAGTGATGTGGAGGGCGAGGCTACCGCTCTATATCTGGCCGAGCAGCTTTCGGCGCTGAATTGCCGGGTAACTCGTCTGGCTCAAGGCATGCCTGCCGGTGCCGGTCTGGGGCAGGCGGATGCCATTACACTTATGCGTGCTCTGGAGGGACGCAAGGGTATTTGATGGCGGAAACAGAATGATTTTTTAATGGGCGGTCGCTTTTGCGTTTCGCTTTCAAATTGTTGGATAAATAGATTGCGATTTTTCTTCGGTAGAGGCAAAACAGAGGGGTGATGAGCAGAACCCCGGCTGAAGAAATAAGCTTTGCCCTGGTGCAGGGTGGTGTAAGGCGTGTGTATTGTGCGGCCTCCGGCATGTGTGGCCGGATGGTGGAGAACTTGCAGCGCTGCGACACTCTTCATGTAGTGGAAATGCCAACGTCAGAGGCGGCGGTATCTGCCGCTCTGGGGGAGGCCATGTTTACCGGTAGAATTGCTGCCTGCTGTGGTGGGAGATATGCCATGCATGCCGGCCTGTGCGAAGCCGGGCGAAGCTCGGCGCCGGTGCTGGCGCTGGTGCCGGAGGAAGAGGGGGGTGTGCCCTCTGTTGACTTTTGCAAAAAGCCGGGCTATTGCTCTGTGAGTGAGGCGCTACGTCAAGCTGTGAGTCGTTCCACTGCGGAGGTGTGCGTTGTTCCCTCTGTCTGCGCCAATACTATTGCTCATTCGCCGATGTTGCCGGCCTTTGCCGCAAGCGGCGGACATCCTGCCATTGTAGAGCCGCCGATGGAGGATATTGTGCGACTGGCTGAATTGCTGAACGGGAGCAGTAAAATAGCCTTTCTTTGCGGGAGGGGGTGCAAAGGAGCTCGCGAAGCGCTGATTAATCTGGCGCGGCACTTGGGCGCTCCCATAGTATATACTTTGCGAGCCAAGGATATTATGGAGAAAGATAATCCCTGTGCTGTAGGTATGTTGGGACTTCTGGGGTGGGGAGATGCTCCGGCTGTGGTGCAGGTGGCTGATTTGCTGGTGATATGGGGAGCTGATTTTCCCTATTCTGATTTCCTGCCGACCCATGGTCGAGTGGTGCAGGTGGATGCCGATGCTGCGGCGCTGGGGCGCCGAACGCGGCTTTGCCTTGCTGTTCACGGAGATGTAGCCGAAACGGCCACTTTGCTGCTGCCTATGTTGCAGAGGAATCGGTCGGATGAGTTTTTGGCTCGTGCTCTCATTCGGCATGCACGAGCGGTTACAGAGATGGAAGGCTCGTTGCGCATGGTGAATGAGCGGGCTCCTCTGCGCCCGGAATACATTACCCGCTTTATCAGCAGTCTGGCTGAGCCGGATGCTGTGTTCGTGGTCGATGCCGGACCGTCGATGATATGGGCTGCTCGCTACCTGCAAATGTTTGCTCAGCGTCGATTACTGGCCTCGTTTTATCAGGGGATAGAGGGGAGTGCGGTGGCGTTAGCAATTGGTGCCAAGGCGGCTGAGCCCTCGCGGCAGGTGGTGGCACTATGCTCAGCCTCTGCTTTTGCCGCTCACACGCCCGAGCTGAGTGTGATGCTGCGTTACGGACTCAGCGTTAAAGTGTTTCTTTACAATGATTCTGAGGCGTCCTCGAATCGCTGGCCGGAGGGGGATAACCGTCAAAAAGAAGCCCCTGTGATGGATTATGCGGCTCTGGCTCATTGTATGGGGGTGGAATCCTACAGCCTTAGTTCTGTGGGCGAAGTCTCGACGGTTGTTCGCCGTTGGTTGTCTGCTGACGGTCCCGCATTATTGGACGCTCGGGTAGATGTGCATGCCCTCGCGTTACCGCCGGACTCCGCTTTGCTGCGCACCCTCAATCACCAGGGCTATGCTCCCTTTCATTCGCTCTCGCCGGGGCTGGAAGCGGTCAGGCGCAGCTTATATGCCGGTAGCAGAGGTTATATGCGATAAGTGTATTACCCCTTTTTCAGCAGATTAATCTTGTCGCGCAGAACGGCTGCGACTTCGAAATCGAGGCGGGCTGCGGCTTCTTTCATTTCTTTTTCCAGACGGCGGATGGTATCGGCCACGGTTTCCTCGTCTTCCGCGGCCATGAGTAGGCGCTCGTCTTCCTCCTCATCATCCGGTGTGTAGAGGCGGAGCGTGCTCTGGTCGGTTCGGGCGACGGTGTGGGGCACGATGCCGTGAGCTTCGTTGTAGGCCAGTTGAATAGCTCGGCGGCGGTCGCTTTCTTCCACCAGTCGGCGGATGGAGTCGGTGATGACGTCGCAGAAGAGCACACACTCGCCATGCACATGGCGAGCTGCTCGACCGGCCGTCTGCACCAGGCTGGTTTCGTTACGCAGGAAGCCCTCTTTATCGGCATCCAGAATGCACACGAGTGAGACTTCCGGCAGGTCCAGACCTTCTCGCAGCAGGTTAATGCCTACCAGAATATCAACCGCCCCGCTGCGCAGTTTGCGTAGGATTTCCACGCGTTCAATTGCATCCACATCGGCATGGATGTACTCAACCCGTAGGCCGATATTGCGCAGATAATCCGTCAGGTCTTCTGCTGTACGCTTGGTCAGAGTGGTGACGAGTACGCGTTCCCGTATACTGACGCGGGCATGGCACAGTTCGATGGTCTTATCAATCTGCCCTTCCAACGGCAGGAGGGTGATTTTGGGTTCCGGCAGGCCGGTAGGGCGAATGAGCTGCTCCACAATAAGGGGTTGCCCAATCCGGCGAGGATTGAACTCGGATATCGGAGCTGATGAAGGGTGCGGCGGCACTCGCAGCTCTTCTAAGCGGTGGAAGAATACGCCGCGGAAGTCATCCGGCGCCCGAGTAATGGCTTGGCTGGCTTTCTCGCTGCGGGCGTGTGTGTTTCCGCGTTTGGCCTTGAGTACCGGTATGTAATGTGCGTTGCCGGGCACGCAGTTTACGTACTCGAAGGGACCGGGTGTGGCACTTACATAGACAAGCTGAGCTTGGCGAGCCATGAACTCATCAAAGCGCAGCGGGCGGTTATCGAGGGCTGAGGGCAGGCGGAACCCGTGGTCAATCAGCACTTGTTTGCGAGAGCGGTCCCCCTCGTACATGCCGCCAATCTGTGGCACGGTGGCGTGCGACTCATCAATGATGGTGAGATGGTCGGCCGGGAAATAATCCTGCAAGGTGGAGGGGGTGGAGCCGGGAGCTCTGCCCGCGAGGTGGCGGGAGTAGTTCTCAATCCCCTTGCAGAAACCGATTTCGTTGATGAGCTCCAGGTCGTAGTCTGTGCGCATCTTGAGGCGCTGGGCTTCTATCAGCTTGTTTTGCTTTTCAAACCATGCTACGCGCTCGCTGAGTTCTTTGCGGATGGAGAGGATGGCGGGGTGGCGTTTTTCGGGGGAGGAGACGTATTGCTTCACCGGGAAGAAGAGGTAACTCTGCATTTTTTCCCGGGCTCGCCCGGTTGTGGCGTCAATAAGGGTTATGGCATCTATCTCCTCGCCAAAAAACTCTACACGTATTGCCTCCCCATCACTCTGTGCCGGGTAAATTTCCACAACATCTCCACGCACTCGGAAGGTACCGCGGCGGAAGTCAAAGTCGCTGCGCTCGAAGAGTAGCTCGGTCAGGCAGGCCAGCATGGCATCACGGTCAATTTCCTGCCCCACATGAATGGAAAGGGTCAGTTCCCGGTAGTCTTCCGGCGAGCCCAGACCGTAAATACAGCTCACGCTGGCCACCACAATGACATCTTTCCTCAGCAGCAGTGAGCGCATGGCATTCAGACATAAGCGGTCAATTTCCTCATTGATGGCGCTGTCCTTCTCAATGTAGGTATCGGTGCTGGCGATGTAGGCTTCGGGCTGGTAGTAATCGAAGTAGGAGACGAAGTACTCAACCGCATTGTGGGGGAAGAAGCTTTTGAGCTCAGAGTAGAGCTGTGCAGCCAAGGTTTTGTTGTGCGAGAGCACGAGTACCGGTCTGTCCTGAGCCGCAATGATGTTGGCCATGGTAAATGTTTTACCACTACCTGTCACGCCCAGCAGGCATTGGTGCTTGTTACCGGCCTGCAAGGAGCGGAGGAGCTTGCCGATGGCCTGCTCCTGATCCCCCGAGGGCTTGTAATCTGTCACCAATTGAAAGATGGACATGGTTGGTGCAGGTATTGTACCTTTTCCTATGGTGCTGCGCAAGCGTTTTTCATGAGAGTACTGCTGAACATGTTTGTTTTGCCTCGCAACTTTTCGGCGTACTGGATTGGAGCTTGACATGTCCGGCCGCATAAGGCATGATGACGGAGGAGTTTATGTACATACCGACGCAAGAGGAGAGATACAGCAAGGTCGCAGGTTTTACCTTGTTTTTGTGTGTGCTGGTGCCCAGCGGCATAGTAGCCTGGGCTTATGGTAATGAGCAGGATTTGCTCTCCTGTGCTTTTGCTTTTCTGGAGCCCCCTGCTGTGTTGCTGAAGTTGAGCGGTTGCAGCAGCTCTGCTGCGTTCATTTTGTCGGCAGTGTTGCAGTCCATTGTTTTTTTTGCTCTCAGTCGCAGCAAAAAGCTTACCCCGAAGGGTAAGCTGACGTTTGCCGTAACTTGGGGCATGCTGTTTGCCCTGATACTTCGTTTGCTGATTGCCTGGCAATTCTGGCTGGCGGCAGGTGGCAGCTCGACTGCTGCTTAAATGCCGTAGCGGTTCATGTAGAAGTGCAGGGCCAGCTTGAGTACCGAGGTGCGGTCGATATTGCGGGCAAGGGCAAAGCGTTCCATGCGTGAAAACAGTTCGCGCTTGCAGCGGAAGGTAATCATGTGAGCGTGTTCCATACCGGCATGATGCCCGATTACTGCGACCTTTGCAAGTAATGTTGGCGGTGATTCCGCTAACAGTTTAGTGCTCCCTCAGGTCATTCATCCACTCGGCTACGCTCTGGTAACGTCCCTCTATATTAGGGCTGAGTACCTTATCGATGCCAGCGAGTAACTGTGGGTGGTAAATGGCATTGAGTTTGGGCAGGGAGGCCAGCGGGTCGAGAGTGTCGTAAAGCAGTCGCTGGCGCCCGGTAGCCGGTGCTACTCCTGTAAGCAGGTAATAAAGGGTGGCGCCAAAGGCGTACAAATCTGTCCATGGCCCCAGTCGGCCACTCCCATCACCTTGTTCAGGCGGGCTGTAACCCTGAGATTCCACCACTCCGGTTGAATCATCCGACCAACATTCCTTTGCTGCTCCCATGTCGATGATGACCGGTCGGCCATCTCGGGTGACGAGAATGTTGTCAGGCTTGATATCCAAGTGCAGCACTCCTCTTTTGTGCAGGTAATCGAGGGCGTCGAGTACCCTGACCATGAGCGAGTAGAGGGCATCCTGCGGTACGTGGTTAAGGTGTTTCTTATAGTCTGCTACTACATCGGCAAGGCTTTTGCCGTCAATATACTCCGTAACGTAGTAAGCTGTGTTGTGCGCCTCGAAGAAGGTGTATATTTTAACAATGTTGGGGTGGTCCAGAGTGGCCAGTAGGCGCACTTCGCGCAGGAAATTGCTCAGCGCCCAATCGCAGCTTTCCTGCTCCACATGGGATTGCCGTACAACGTCCAGACTACCGCAGCGCCGCTCACAGAGATCATGGGGAAAATTTTCCTTAATAACCACCTTGCGGTTGAGTAATTCATCCGTTGCCAGATAAGTAACCCCGAACCCGCCTTCGCCGATGCAGCGCATCAGGCGATAGCCATTAATCATGTAATTGGCCGGTAGTTCTTTGGGTGCAGGGCAGATGTCGTCAAAATTATCAGTAACCTCAGGTGCGCCGGCAGCTACGCGGTCGAGGATGTCCTGCATGAAGGAAAAGCCGGAGTCAGCGGCTCCTGAGGCGGGAAGAATGGGGGATGAATCCGGCATGGCAAGCGGGTGGGTAGTAAGGTCATCAGGCTGGCCCTATGCCCAGCTGGTTGCATACCCCCTTGTAGCAAAGCGGGTAATCTAGCTTGCCATTGGGAAGTACAGGGAGAGAGTTGACGGGAATGATGCGATCCGGTGCCCAGCTGGCCGGGTAGCGGGCATTGAGCAAACCGTAACGGGCTGTAATGAGGTCTTGTGGCACTACATTTTTGTGCAGAGTGGAGAGCAACACCAGGATATCACCGGTGCCTTTGGGGTTGGGTACACCTACCACAGCCAGGCGGGGAACACCATCGGCCGGGTTTGCTCCCAATACGCGATGGAGGGCTTCTTCGGCAGCCTCATGCGGTACAAGGTCATCACCCACTTTGCTGAAGCGGGCCATGCGCCCGCAGATAGTCAGCAGACCATCAGCATCCATTTTCCCCACATCACCCGTGCAGAACCACTTGCCGCGCATGCAGGTGGTGCTTTCTGGGCGGTCCTTGAGGTAGCCTTGCATGATTGCCGGTCCCTTGAGCCAGATAACGCCCATGGAGGTTGGCGGCAGGCTGTGCTCTGCTTTGTGCAGGTCTGTAATGCGGATGGCTGTGCCGGGCAGAGGGGCGCCGACGGAGCCGGCGTAACCGGCGGGGATAATGTGTGCTGTGCCGGGAGCCGGGGTGGGTGACGGCGCACAGATAGATACAGGAGCCGCGCTCTCGGTAAGGGTGTAGCACTCCTGCAGGTTGAGTTGGTACTCCTTAGCGGCCAGGTGAGTGAGGTCGGCTGTCAGTTTTTCACCCACTACCAGGAAGTGGCGCAGAGTGGAAAAATGCTCAGGTTTGCCTGCTTTCAGCAGTTCATAGGTCTGTGACGGCGTAAACGTCGTCATGACGGTGCCGTAATTATGAGTCAGCTCGCAAAGACGTCTGGGGGTGTTGACGTCAGGGTAAGTCACCATATCAAGCCCGGCCAACAGGGGCAGCAACAGGCCGCATATAAGCCCGGCGGGGTGGTAAAGCGGCATGGCGCTCAGTACGCGCTGGCCACTTCTGACGGTCAGTCGACTTCCTGTCTGCATGATGGCTGAAAGCACCATGCGGTGGCTCATGGGTACTCCCATGGCGATGCCTCCGGTGGCTCCGGTAAAGAGCAGGAGGGCTTCGTCATCCGGGCGAGCTGTCTTGCGCTTCAGACTGCGGGTTAGCAATTCTGTTTTACCTAGGCGAATAACGATATCACGCAGCTTGATATTACCATTGCCTACATCTGCAAGTTCCCGATCTATATAGAGCAAATCGCGTTGACTGGGCCAGGCGAATTGCTGCTGCTTGTGGGTAAAGCGCATCTCGGTGATGAAGCGGTTAACTCCCGATTGCTCAATTTGGTAGCGGAATGTTTCGGGCGGCACCGTATAGTTGATGTTAACCGGTGTAATACCGGCTAGCAGGCAGGCGAGGTTGGCAATAGCTGCCAACTTACCGGGCGGAAGAATGATGCCCAGTCGCTTGTTGGAGATGTTCTTGCTCAGCTTTTCACTGAGTATGAGGGCATAGATAAGTAAGCGGCGGTAGGTGAGCTGACTGTCATCCACGCCGTCAATAATCATGGCGTTGGGGTGAGCTGTCAGGCTGTGCATTAGTGCTTGCGTCAGCGTGTTCTCTTGTAGTGCAGGGTGGGCTGCAGCCTGGTCAGCCGCGGCTTCCATCCATGCTGCCCGCACGCGAGCACCCAGAGCCGGACCGGCTTTCAGCTCCGGCATGAAATGCAGTTGAAGATAATCGTAAGGTGCAGCTGTTACAATGCCTCTTAACAAGTCATTGTTGTACATGCCGACATAGACCGGCAAGGCTGATAACTTGCTACCATCAGCAAAGCTGAGCAGGCGAGAGGGAACGTCTGTCAGCGCAGCTTGTTGTTGCCCGGGGCGGCCACAGAGCAATACCACATAGCGTCCCTGCAGCAGACGGTCACGTACCATATTGGCCAAGTCTTCACGGCTGGATTGGTCAATGGCGCACAGAAAACCCGCTGCACGTGACTGTGAGAGGTACATCATTACCTCGGGGTCGGGGCGCAGGGTGTTCTCCACCATCCATACCACTCGGTCGCGGCCACCCAGTGCTTCCTCCAGAGCACGCAGAGACACTAAGTCAACCCTGTTAGGGATGACCAGAGTCGGGCTTGCCGGTATGTTGCCGCGGCCTTCTATGGTGGGTTCTATCATGCTGCGCGTCTAGTTTAGCATAGATTTTATACTCTTGCAACACCTGAATGTTTACTACAGGGGCAGTCGATTACATTTTGTTGAGATAATCGATGTAAGCTTTGCGGGCTTCTGCCGGGGTGCAAGGGTCAGGGCGATTTTCTTCTTTCTTCTCCTTACGAGCGTTGGAGGGGAAGAGTTGGGATGTGTCATCCGGTAACTTCAAAACGGTTCTGCGCAGGGTGTTTGTGTTGGCTTTTTTTACCTCGTTGGCAGTACCGGCTGCAAACGACTTTGCTTTGTTTGTGCCGGTAAGGAAAATCTTATTATCTTGAGAGGCATACAGCAAGTTGCCCTGTAACTTGTTTTCCTGTTCTTTTTTCTCAGCCCCGTCGACTTCTGCTGCGTTGCTCAGCCTGAGAAGTGACTTGGTCTCGATGGCTGTTATCCCGCTTTTTGTTGAGGGCGTCACTACAATGAGATTTGCTGTGGGGCGGGTGAGGTCCAGAGTTACAGTCAGTTCGTCCTCCTCTTGCGAGGTATTGTAAGTGAGGTTGAGCGATGAGCCTTCCCATACTGCACGGCGCAGTCGCCTGTGGTTGAGTACCAATGTTCGCAGCGCTCGAGCGCGGTCGCAGCCCGGTATGGCACCTGCCGCCTGAGGGCCATGGTAGAGGATTATACCGCAGCGTGCATTCAGCTCGCGGTGATAGTACATGTAAGCCGGGAATAGTTTCGTTAATTCGTTTTTGGCAGATTCAATGATGTTCGGAGATGTGCCTTTTGCCGGCTTTAGGATGAAAGCGGCCAGGCGTCCATCAGAATCAGCCAAGGCGCAAATGTAGCAGTCCTCAATGAGGTAAGTATGTAATTTGTCGTCTACAGAGATGGCATTCCCCAGTATCTTCTGAACTTCAGCGAGTGTTGTTTGGTGCGCTTTCTGTTGTGCACTTGTGGATACGAGGAACGAGCGGTCTACCGCGTGCTGAACTTGCGCTATGTCTGACGGAAAGATGAACTCCGGGAAGATGTAATGCCCCACATCGTCTCTATTTCGGTTTGCTCGGTGAAGGTTGTTCATGTACCCCAAGCAATAGACGTCTTTACGGCGAGTGAGGTAGGTGTCATTATTCTCATCGGCAGAGAGCGGGGTGGCACCCCCCAGCCTGGAGGAGAGCATGCGTAATGCCTGACTGCCTTCGGGGAGACCGTAGTTGTGGGATAACAACGTGGGAATTGTATTGCTGTTGCCGTGGCGTGTAGTTCGTACTTCTACGTAAGGTACAATTTTCTGAGTCAGGTCCGGCGTAATTTCGTACATCAGGCTGCGGCCGCTATAACTGCGAAAAGAAATGCCACCTTCGTGCCAGCGGTGTGGTTCGCAGTTGCCTTTCCCTGTCTGGCAGATGTTGTACACAGAAACAAGGCGGCTGACAGCGGCCAGATTTTTATTTTCCTCGGTGGCAGCTTCCGCAATTTCGGGATATAGGATGACGGCTGCATAACCATCGCGAGAATAACGCACTTCTGCGCTCTCATCATCCTCCGTCAGTTCGATGAGTAATTGGGTGGTATCTTCCACCTTTACCCGCTTGCTTTTACTGTGTAGCAGTATGGCGCCTATGTTTTCGTCTTCATCTGCCAATACCAGCACGTTGCAGTCATGAGTTTGGAAGATGAGGGCATCATCGCCCATTTTACGCGTGTTGCTGATGCGTTTCTCTAAGTCGCTAAGGGTGGCCGAGGCATACAGCTGTGCCGGGGCGACTATAGCTGCTATAGCCGCCCCGATAGGGAATAATACGTTGTGCCACCACGAGGCCATGGTTTATTTCTTCTTGTGAGACTTCATCAGCCTGCGGATGTATTTTTCCATGCGCGGCAGATTGGTCTGAATGCTGCGGGCCAAGGCAAATTGGTTGCGGGCGCGTATGAGGTTGTGCTCGGGTTTTTCGATGCGGAAATATTTGTCGCCGTCCAGATAGTCGGTGAGGAAGCGCATGCCGATTTCCGTAGTAATCAGCCAGCCGGCAAAAGCAAGCTGGTCAATTTCGTTCTGCGTGAGGAAGTCGTGAGCCGCATCGAGATATCCCTCTGCCAGCGATTCGAAGAAAGGCATCTGCATGACTACCTGAGAGAGGTCCTCCTCATCTTCGCTGGCGGTACAAGTAGCTGTTCGTACCATGTCACCGAAGTCATACAGAGCAAGCCCCGGCATGACGGTGTCGAGGTCAATGACGCAGACTGCCTCGTCAGTCTCCTCATCGAGCATGACGTTGTTAATCTTCGTATCGTTGTGGGTAATGCGGGTGGGCAGTTCCCCGGCAGCCTGCATGTCAACGAGCCTGCTGAACATGGGCGACCATGTCTTCAGCATGGCAAGCTCGGCTTCGCAGTTGACGGCACGGCCTATAACATCGGCCTCCACGCTTCGCAGCAATGCCTCGTAGCGTTTGGGCGTGTTGTGGAAGTCCGGGATAGACTCGCGCAAATCCTCCGGATTCATGTCGGAGATGAGCTCCTGGAAGGAGCCGAAGGCATTGCCGGCCTGGTAAGCCTGGCGGGTGTTCTCCACAACGTCGTAGGTGTGCGTGCCTTCGATGTTGTTGTAACAGCGCCACATGCCGCCCTCCTCCGGCAGGTTGATGTAGTTACGACCACCGCGTGCAGGATAAAGGGTAAGGGGCTGACCGGCCGTGTTTTTGCGGCGGCGCATGGTCTTCCATCGTATGTGGCGGGTTACCTTTTCCACATTCTTCATGACCATGACCGGGTCTTTGAACACATAGTCATTGATGCGCTGAAGAATATAGCGCTCCTTCACGCCGTCTTCCGTCAGATAGCAGGCGCGATAAGTGGTATTGATGTGACCATTGCACAGCTCTTCACCGTACAGAAATTCGCCACTAATGGCAAATTGATCACCAATGCGGGCGATGCGGCTCGCCACGGGGCCTTCTGTCAGCTTGTTCAGGGGCATGGCGTATGATGAAATGGAGCTAAATGTTCTGATATCAGTCGTTAGCCATCTGCACGCTCATGAGCTTCAGGCCATTACGCTTGCCGTCCTTTACAACGATGTTGACCTGTCCCTGCTTGTCGGATACCAGGAACTTGCCCATGCGTACGGTTGCTTCCGCAGCCTTCTTGGCGCCGCCGGCGGGCTGCTGAGTCTGCTTAGTGGTAATACGGAAGGAAATCTGATCGCCGTGGTTACCCTTGGTGTAGTGCCAGGAGTTGCTGCCATCCACACCGGTCTCCTTGCGGTAGGGGCCTACGTCCTCCTTTTCCTTCTCAGAGAAGTCACCCTTCTTGGAGGTGTATACGCGAACCGATTGAGGGGAAAGGTTGATGAGGTGAACACCCTTGGAGGGGAACTGCTCTTCATTCAGGAAGAATGTCTTGGCATTCTGGGGCTTGTCGCCGGGAATGACGATGCAGAGGCACTTGGAACCGGCGTTGGCAGGCACATTAATCGTCATAACAGGCTTGGGAAGCTCCTTGGCTGCGGCTTTGGCATTTTTCTTGCCGGCATCATCCGTAGCAACGGCACCCGGATCAGTATCGTAGAAGTGAATAACACCGGCACTAGGCTTAATGCGCTGAGTGGGAATGCGCCCGGATATTGTGGCCTTCTTGAATTTGTCTTTGCCGGCCTGATAGAAAAGAGGGCTGGGAAGCTTGCCGCCATCAGGGGCACAAATGACAAAGCGAACGCCGGTCTTGGGGGCTTCTGCCTCAGCTGCAGCTGCAGCACCCTTTGCCGCACCTCGACTACCGCGAGAGGACTGGGCATAAGCGGGAGTGAGCGCCAGCAACGCGGCAAGAGCGAGAGAAAGTGTCTGATATTTCATGGTGGAATTACGGTGGATTTTTACCCGTTGAATTTACCACTACAAGCCTCCTGAAGCAAGCAAAAAATAGGGCGGTCGGGAAATTGTGGGTCTGTTACATTTGAATGTCAGACGTACAATGGATGTTATTTGGTATAATCACGTTTGCCGAAGATGGCGGAGCCGACTCGTACAATGGTGGCGCCTTCTTCTACGGCTACGGCGTAATCGTGGCTCATGCCCATGGAGAGCTCGGGCAGGGGGAGCGGACCGCGTGTGCGCAGGGTTTCGGCCAATTGGCGGAGGGTGGCAAAGGCAGGGCGGGCGCCTTCAGGGGTATCGGTAGGGGCGGGTATGCACATCAACCCTCGAATGTCGAGGTTCGGCAGGGCGGTGAGGAGCTCCCATTCCTGTTGTAAGCCTTCGGGGGTAAAACCGTGCTTGCTTTCTTCGCCATCTACGTTGACTTCTAACAGCACGCGGGCGGTGGTGCCCAGTTCGCCGGCAATGCGGGAGATGGCTTCTGCCAGCTTGCGGCTGTCAACGGCCTCGATGAGTGCTATGCCTTGTTCGAGGGCTTTGCGTACTTTATTGCGTTGCAGGGGGCCGATGAGGTGCCATACACAATCGGCGGGCATGGCGGGGATTTTCTCCATGGCCTCCTGCAGACGGTTTTCACCGAATAGGCGTTGACCGTCGTTGTAAGCGTGCATAATGTCGCTTACGGGGAAAGTTTTGCTGACGGCCAGCAAGGTTGTGCTGCCGGCCGGTCGCCCTGCACGCAACTCTGCGGCGGCAATATTGGCGCGAATTTCCTGTAATTGGTCTTCAATGTACATGGCCTGTTATCGGTTGCGTTGTTTTTTGCGGGACTTGGAAATTTGCTTTATATCGCCACCTCGTTCGCGCAGACGCTGGGGTTCGGGGCGCTTGAGGCGCAGCTTTACGCGGTGGCGGTAGCCGCCGGCATTGGTGCGAACGCGTACTGTGGAGAAGCGGCTCTTGTCTGTAGCGTGGCCTTTACCGGCAGCGGATGGGGTGGGTGCAGCCTGTATATCGAGCCCTTGCAGGCGGGCAAACTCATCTGCAATGGCTTGTTGTTCAGGTGTGTAATTATTGTTGACGCTTGTTGTTGCTTGAGGAGCCTCTTCATCTGTTGCCTCCTCCGTCATATCGGAGGTTGGTTCGAGGTCATCAGCGGGGGCGCCGCTTTCTGCCAGCAGTTTGGCTACCTCCTCGTCGTCAGCACGCAGGCGTGCTGCTTCCTGTTCCGGCTCAATTTCTGCCACTAAATCGGTACCGGGGTTTTTGATATTATCCGGGTGATTACGCAGGTAATTCTCGAACTCCGGGTCGGGCTCGGCACCGCTGGCGATGGCTCGGTCGTAGGCGCGTGCGGCATCGGGTATGCGGCCATTCTCAGCGTACAGGCGTGCCATGTTATAGTGAGCATCGTTCAGGCCGGGCTTCAGCTTGACGGCTGCGGCAAAGTGCTTGAGTGCTTCTTCGTGGCGGCCGCTGATGCCCTCGATGTTGGCGAGGTAGAAGAAGGCCTCCGCATTGCCGGGGTCGAGCTCGATGGTGCGCACAAACATGCGCTCGGCTTCTTCCATGCGGTCTGTGCGGTAGTAGGAAATGCCCGCCAGATAATAGGTCATGGGCAACTCAGGCGCTAATCTTGTAGCGCGGTTGAGGAATTCGATAGCCTCTTCGCATTTGTTGCGGTATAGCAGAATAGTACCCAGATTCACCAAGCCGGGGACGTGGTCGGGCTGGTAATCGTAGAGGGTTCGGTAGAGTTGCTCTGCTGAAGTATAGCGGGCTTTGGAGAATGCTTTGTCGGCCAGGCTGGCAAGGGTCTGGATTTCCAGGCTGCGACGTACGGCATTGGTGCCATCGCTGTCCTGAGTGGTGGTAGTACCATTGCGGATGGATTCGATGAGGCGACGCTCTGAGTCGGTGAGCTCGAGGCGGCTTTCATCATCGAGCTTCTGAAGTTCGGTTGTAATCTGGGTGTCGTTCTTCTTCAGCTTTTTATAGGTTTCCACGAGCAGCTTTCGCCCTTGCTCCTGCATTTCAATGGTGCGGCGCTGTTTGGCAATAACGTCTTTCAGAATCTTGTTCTCCTCCACCAGAGCCGGGTCGATTTCGGGGCGTGCGGCGGTGGCGTCCACCTCGGCTTCGAGATTATTGAGGCGCTCAGTCAGCTCGGAAATGCGGCGGCGGTACCCGCGGTTTTCATCGTAGACCAGCCCCATTTGTTCGCGCAGCTGGTCAACCTCGGAGCGCGCATCGGACAACTGCTGAGCCAGCACATCTTTCTCGTCTGCAGAGCCTGCTGCCTGAGCCTCCAGCGCTTCTACACGGGCACGGGCTGCCTTGAGCTGCTCGGCAAGGGTGAGGTTCTGGTCAAGCAGAGCTTTGGTTTTTTCGGGGCTGTTAAGCTCCACAATGGCTCTCAGTTGCTCGTTTTCGGCTTTCAGCTGATCGCGCTCGCGTGTAACGCGCTCCAGTTCAGCCTGAGTTTGTGCCAGCTGGCTGGCCAGTTCGTTGGCGCGGTCTTCAGCTTCTTTGCGGGCGCGTTCGGACTCACGGAGCTTGGCCTCGGCCTCGGCGAGGCGGCGTGCAAAGGATTCCACCACCTCGTTATTGAGCTTGCGCTCCTCTGTTACCTGTTTGAGCAGCTCCTCGTAGCGCTCGCGGTACTCTTTCTGCTCACTACGGGCTGTGATGAGTTCCTGCTGGCTTTGCTTGTATTTCTCGTTGAGGGTGAGGAAGCTCTTGGCCATTTCGCGACATTCGGTGCGCAGGCGGGCCAATTCTTCGCGCAGTTCTTTATCGGTGGCGGAGTAGTCAGGCAGGCCGTCCGGTGACATGCCGTCTTCGCTGTTAGCGTTTTGCTGAATGCCGGGCAGGTTGAAGTCAATCTCCTGCGGTACCGGGCGCCCCGGCTGACGGCCGGTAGGAATGGGGGCTTTAGCGGCCTCGTCGCTGTAGCGCTTAATGTTGCCTGCCAGCTGCTCGCGCAGGTAGTTCATCATTTTTGGCTTCCAGTCAGGATAATCGCGCACGATGACGGCCATCATTTTTTCTGCCTGACGAGCCTTCTTGAGTGCCTGGTTGTAGTTGCCTTTTGCTGCTGCTTTTTCGGCGTCATTGCGCAGACCATAGGCCACCAGCAAGTCCTCTGCAGGGTCACGCGGGGTTTGGTTTCGCGGACCGGCGGTAACCATACCTGCCTGGCCGGTATGTGATGTCTGAGCCCACAATATATTGCTGCTCAGAAGGCAGAGCCCGCTGAGTGCCAGGACGGAGTATGTGCTGAGAGTCGACATGAAAAAACGTTACTCCATGGTAGCGCATTATTACCGTAAAGCAAGCAGGAAGTGCGTCAGAATGCACTAAATCGGGAGTTGGGTATAAAGAAGCCTGCAATCTGCAGAGGGCTGTAGCCATGCAGATTGCAGGTGATGAAAGTTGCTCGCCAGCGAACGGTTTACTTGCTCAGGTCGCCCAGAGCTTCGTCTGCCAGCAGCTTGCAGCCGCGGAGGTCGAGCTTGCCGGTCGCCAGAGCGGGAATGCTTTCCACCGGTACCAAGTACTTGGGTGCCCAGAGGGTCGGCATTTCCATGTCGGCAAGCATGGTGCGGATGGATGTGAGAATTTCCTTCTCCTCGGAGCTGCGCTGGTGCTGCGGCAGAGCGGAGAGCAGTACGAGGGCCTCACCCTTCTGCGGGTCGCTCACGCCGGTGATGGCAATCTTCACGCCATCTTCGGCACTCAAGCCGAAGCCTTGGCAGAGAGCCTGCTCTACGCCTTCATGGGGTACCATCTCACCACCAATCTTGGAGAAGCGGGAGAGGCGGCCACCCAAAGTGATGAAACCGTTGAGGTCCATCTGACCAACGTCACCGGTCTTGAACCAGCCATTCCAGAACAACTCTTGATTGAGCTCGGGCTTGCCTACATAGCCGGTAAAGACGTTAGCGCCCTTGAACCAAATCATGCCTCGCTCGGTAAGGGGAAGTTCCTTGGTGTCGTCATCCAGATCGGTAATACGCACCGCAATGCCGGGCAGGGGGGCGCCGATACTGCGAGCTACCGTGCCGGGTACGAAGAACTTGGAGCCGGGAACGGGGGCGGCATCGGGCATGTTTACGCCGATAACCGGGGAGGTTTCGGTAAGGCCATAACCCTCCAGCACCTTCACATCGCACTTTTCGAGGAATTCCTTCTCCAAATCCGGCTGCAGTTTTTCGGCACCCAGCACGAAGTAGCGCACGCTCTTGTAGGTTTCCTTGTCGGCGCGACGCAGGTAAGCGCGGGCAAAAGTGGGAGTGGCAACCACAAGGCTGAGCTTGTGCTTCATAATCAACTCGTTGATGGTGCGTGCATCGGTCGGGTTGGGATAGGAGCAGATGGGACAACCGGTGAGCAGCGGCAACATCATAGCAACGGTCATACCGAAGCTGTGGAAGATGGGAAGGCTGCCCAGGAAGCGCAGGTTGTTCATGTCGAGACGGCAGGCGCACTGGGAGGCGTTGGCCAAAATCATGCGGTGCGTGAAAGCCACACCCTTGGGCTCGCCGGAGGAACCGGAGGTGAAGAGCATGACTGCCTCGTCGGTGTCCTTGCGTGCATCGGTATCGAACATCTTGCAGATGACGGAAGCGGGGCCGGCTTTAGCCAGCAGCACGTTGGCAATCAGGGCGGGCTTGGAAAGGTTCTTCAGCAGGTCTTCCACCAAAATAAGCTGCTCCTCGGGCGGCCAGGGGAAGGTGTCGAGCTTCTGCATGAATTTGCGGGCGGTGATGAATGTCTTCAACCCTGCCTGACGTACCGTGCTCTCGAAGGAGGCGCGGGAGGAGGCGTAGTTGATGAGCACCGGGGTAATGCCGGCAAGCAGACAGCTCAGAGTGGCAATGACGCCGCCGGGGCCGGGAGGCAGAATGACGCCAATGCGCTTGTCGTCGCGCTTGCGCAGAAGTTTGGCAACGGTCATGGATACACCCAGAGCCTTGAAGAACGGCAGAGCGTTGCCGGTCATGCCATCGATGATTTCGGTGGTGGGGTGAGCCTTGATGCCGCGCACCAGCTCGGTGGTCAGAGAGTGGCTGAGGAGGGGCTGAGCTGCCAGACGGGCAGCGCCGGCCTCGAGCCAGGCCTTCATGAGGCGCTCGCCGGTCTGCGGACCGGGTGCCAGCTGGGGAAGAATGCAGAACTCCTCATGGCAGCCTTCATCGGGAATCTCGCGGAACAAGGTGGTTACGCTGTCGCCGTAGTAACCCAGGAACAGGGGGATGGGGGAGATGTGCAGACTGCCGACGTGGCGGAGGAAGGGGGAGGGCACATCCGAATAGGTGCCGCGAATGCGTGCTACCTGACCGGGCAGGAAAACCACGCTGAGTCCTTGGCTGAACTTTGCAAGAATCTGCTCACGCACGTCGCGGGAAGTGGTGTTGCGGAAGTCGAAGTATTCGATTTCAACCTTCTTGCGTTTAAGGAAATCCATGATTTCCGGTGCCGGCGGGTAGGTCGGGTCTACGAGGTAGCACACCTGGCCATCGAGCAGGTGGTGCAGGGCTCGACCCGCTTCGATGCTGATGCGGTTGGGCATGTAGAAGCCCGGTCTGACGATATTTTCCTTACCGTGTACGATGAGTTCAGCCATGATTGTATCAGAATGGTTACTGTTTTTGGTATGTAAGTTGCGGCTCTGTAAGAGACGAGCCGCCCGACCCTTGTCGGGTGAGCGGCTCCGGTCTTGTGCAGATAGGAGCTTAGCCTTATTATAGCAGCTCTTTTCTGCTTTGCCAGATAAAAATCAGATTTTTTATCAGAATGTGTAGGTGGCACTTACACCGGCCACTACGGCGAAGTCCTTAAACGGAATCATCGTGCTGTTACCGGTGGCATAGCGCACCTTGGAGCGACGGTTAGCATCGTTACCGCCGTTGCCCAGCCAGTTGAAGCTGACGGAGGGGGTGATGATGAAGTTGTCGGTCACGAACCAAGGGGTGGAGAACTTCACGAAGATAGCCTGCATACCGTTACCACAAGCCTCGTAGATGTCGGCGAAGATGCCGGAGGAGAAGGTAGCACCAACGGTTACCATACCCAGCAGGGTAAGATCCTCAGGAGTACCGATGATGGGGGCCTTGGCGGTTACATAGGGCTCGAACCACCAGCCGGACAGACCGCCTACAGAGGCGCTGGTCTTCATACCGATAGCGAGAGCTTTGTGGGGGGTCCACTCGGGAGTTACGAAGAGTTCGTTCACGCTGGAAGCGCCGCGACCGCGGTAGTGCTTGGCCATCACGCCCAGAAGGCCACCGTGGTTGTAGTGGTAGCCGAAGGTGACGTTCCACAGCTCGGACTGGCTGGTGTACTTGGTGTCGGCGATGATGGAGAACTGGTTCTCAATGTTTTTCTCTCCAATAGTTTTGCCTGCGGCACCTGCTTGTTCGCCGGTTACGGGCACCTGAATGTTCTTATCCAGAGGATGAGGAATAGTGCCAACGATGTTATTGCCGCCAAGGCGGGGATTACCGTACAGAGTGTGGCCGGACATAGGAGCCGTGTAGGCCATCGTGAAACCGAGGGTCCAACCGCCGGGCTTGCCGATGTCGTAGTTGGTCTTGAGGGCGCCATAACCTACGCTGTCACCCTGAGCTACGGAGTGAGATACAACATAACCGCGACCGGTGTAGTTGGAGTCATAGCCGAATGTCACGGAGCCTTTCAGACGATTGGCGGCGGGAGCGGGGGCAACAGTCTCAATAATCGGAGCTTCGGTGCCGGCCATAGCGGGCATCACAAGCGCTGCTGCAAGGAGTGCGTTACGTACCTTCATAATATATGTTTGTTTGTTGTATGTAGTGAGTTGTTCTGCTTAACTCCACCGGGGAGGCTCCTTTCGGTATGAAATTGGAGTGAACTCTAGGTTTCGTTGGGAGGATTATACTGTCATATTTGTGTCATGTCAAGAAAAAATTAGAGTAAACTGAAGATTTTTGGCTCTTTTTCAGATTTGCTGATGAATGGGGATTAACTTTAGTCTCAGAAAAGGGTGCCGGAGGAAAAAGGATTGCCTTAATTTGTTAAAAAGATAGGTAGAGTCACCTAGCCCACACGAGCGAGACATGATGCG
>JAFZHC010000065.1 GCA_017555025.1 Akkermansia sp. | reverse complement strand
GCCAGCGATGCTGTGAGGGTACTTACAGAATTACAGAGTCGAGTAGACCAAGACAAAGCAATCATTGCTACATTTGGCCGCATGCGAAAGAATGCTGAAAAAGTACTCAGCACGATGCAACAGCACATAGTTACTCGACCGCTTATTTTAGCGAAGCAAGTAGGTATTGCCCCATCGACCATTTACAGAGTTCTGGATAAATTGGAAGAACATGGTATCATCCGGCAAAATACGCAGGGTGAGCGAAACAGGCTCTATACCTATTCTGCGTATCAGAGTATGCTCGGTGAATAGGCCTGACTACATCTGACGAAACGAAAATATGGATTTCGCTTATTTTCGTTTCGCGCCTTAAATGAAAATAAGAGTAACGCTAATTTTCACATTGTCCTAAAATAGCAACTCCCATTATATGGAAATGCCCCTCCCCAGTAGCAGCAGGAGGCATTTCCTGAGATTACCCAATACCAGCCCAGATTTGACCTGGGGAGTTTCTTCCAATGTCGCACATTACCAGCTTAACACGTACGGCGATATCGAAGCCATACGTCAGGAGTTTGAAGCGTGAGCCAGAATCCCGGCGAATCGAGGAATCCCGCACTTCCGTCGTGATGGGCGACTCCTATTTGAATGGGGGGGGCGCCTTCGTGTGGAACAATTGAATATATTGAGGCAGAGTGTGATAACACTAGAATCAAGCAACATGATGCGTGATGCCTTGATACCCTCCCGGAATCGGCAGGTGAAGGTCTGCTGTCCCAATCGCTTATGAAGCAATCGATAGATATCCCGGAACACCAAGGCATCGCGCTTTGCATTCTGATGGCTTAGAGCGTTTCGGGATGGAGCCTTTTGAATTCCGAGGTGATTAAGGCCACCTCTGATTCCTTCCAGACCTTTGCAGATATCGCGCAGGGATTGGCAGTCTGCCATATGGCAAAACAACAGGGCTATGAGGTGCGTCCAAGTATCGAGAGTTTGGCAATACTTATCCGTATGTCGCTTTTTTCTACTTGGGAGAAAAGATGTACAGTACCCATGGAAGGTGTTTTTTTGAGCAACACCAGCATACGTTTTGCTGGTGAAAAAATCAACCTTCCATTTTCTTTGCCCTGATTCTTGCTGTTTTGCTATCCTTTCAGAAAATCTTTGGGACACATGTGGAATCGAATTGTATCCGCTATGCTCTATCTTAACAAAAAACACCATTGCCCGTCGCCGAGCAATGGTGTTGATATTATATGAAGAAAAACAAAGCTTTACTTGCGGCGGCGGCGTGCAGCCAGACCAGCCAATGCAAGCAAGCTAAGGGTTGCCGTGGTAGGCTCGGGAACGTTCTCGGACTCCACGTAAAGAACGAGTTGATTATTCTCCCACTTCAAATCGTCAAACGTTGCATTAACACCCTCGGTATTTAGGGTGACATAGTCAGCATTCCAATACGGAGCATACACGTTAGCAGCATCAATCAGAATATAGCGCCCGTCTTCCAGAGAGCCAAGAGCACTCAGATTCAGAGTAATACTATTGTAACACATGTAAACCCAACCGTCAGTATTAATCGAGGCTTCAGTAAGATTCGCGTCGGAAAGGGTAAAACTAAACTCGGTTACCTGAGAATAATCAAGACCTCCAGTAGTTGTTAAGGAAGAACCTTCAGCTACAACAATGCTATCGAAGCCATATACATAATACGTGGAAGCGTCGATTGACTTCTCCTCAGTTCCTACGTACAGTGTACGCGTGCCGCCTATATTATTTGCGTCACCACCATAGATGTATGTAGAAACAGAACCGCCGGTCAGGTAGATATTGACATCCCCTGTTACAGAACCGGCATTAGTACCGTAAACATTGTTAATCGTACCACCGGAAATGTTAATAGTCACATCCCCATCTACCTTTTCACTACCATACATAGCACCGCTCACGGCATCTACTTGGGCAACATCCTGTACATTAATGGTTACGTCACCGGCTGTGGCTTATTTATCAATGTAAGCAGCATCGTACCCCCCGCCATCACTACCGATATGGCTAGCACCACACACCCAACCAACCTGAGCATTACCGCGGATAGTAATATCCACGGAATCAATCCTAGCACCGTCATTATATGCACCATTCAGGTCAGTATTCAGGCAGTTACCACCAAAAATGGTTCCCACAGAACCACCGGAGACATTAATATTCACCGCACCGCTGACAGCCTGAGCACGGAAATTACCGGATGAAAGGGTATCCACATGGCCGCCAGTCATTTCGATAGAAACATTATGAAGTTGCTTTCGATCAACCGTCTCCGCGCCCTGATTAACATACACACCGCCTACATGCCCATGATTAACACCGGAATGAACATTTACCCCTTCTCCAATCGTTACCTGGGAGCTATAGGTACCATCTCCATTTTCGGTAAGGATATAATCAACATTATCAGCTTCTACCTTAGCGTAGGCGGAAGCGGCACAGCTCATAGCTAAAAGGAGAGAGGCTGCAAACTTAGTTACTTTCATATACGTGTGAGTTATTAGGAGATTAGCTGCGACCCGTGCAGAAATGTCCGTTACCATGCGCGTTAGCATGCTGAAAGGGCTGCACCGAACAACGGCGGGAGTATACAGGATTACAGTTAATGATGCAAGACTAAAAACCCTAAAATCTTATATTTGCATTTCCTTGAACATAACTTATGAGCGAAGTTGTCTCGTTTAAATCACACTCCTGTTGATAAGCGAAAGCCGGGGCGGATACACAAGCGGCCAGCACAGCCGCAGCCAGAATACGTGGAAGATGCAGTTTCATAATTTTATGCTTGATTCTACCAAAATTCCATATCTGAAGCAAGCGCGAAAACGGCGCGAAAACGGCGGCGCAAGTTTTTTTCTGTAAAATGCCTGTCATTGGCGCAAAATTCGTTTACCGTTTAAGTTAAGCAGCGGGATTTTTAGGCTGAGACGAGGCTGCGTTCAACGCCTCAGCCGCTTGTTGAAGCTTCTCCGGAGAAATGTATGACTTGCCGCTATTGCCCTCCCATTCATCAGAGAGGTCCATAGCTTTGGCAGTCACAATTCTGAGTAAAGAAGCTTCTGATGGGAAGATGGAGATAACGTTTGTTCTGCGTTTAAGCTGTCTGTTAATGCTTTCCATAATATTGGACGTTCGGAGCCTCCTCTGCACCTCGGGAGGGCAATCAATGACGGTGAGGCATTCCTCGATGTTCTCTTCAAACCAATCGGCCAGCTTGTATTGTTTATCCGCTCTGAAAACAGATAAAGTGTTCTGAATTATTAGCCTGGCAGATGCGCGGTTCCCGGCATTAAACACGGTTCGAATATGAGCAGCCGCGATACTACGGTAGCGCACGCTTGTCACGTGAGCCTGAGCGTTTTGCTGGAAATGGAATTGGCAGCGTTGCCAGGGGACTCCTGTGAGCGTTTCAGCAAGGGCTTTGCGTATCCCCTTGTGATCATCGCTGGTGATGCAATTAGGCCTGTTCATCCCTCTCATCATGAGGCTCTGAATGAAGGTTGCCCAATGCTCAGCTGCTTCAGAAAGTCCAACAGAAACGCCAAGCACCATACGACGCCCCGTTTCTGCGTCAATACCAACGGCTACAAATACGGCACAATCACTTACGATGTCATGCATTCTCACCTTAGTATAAGTGGCATCAAGGAAGAGGTGAGCGATGGGGGGGGGAATGGGGCGATTTCGCCATTTCTCAAAAAGAGTATCGAGCTGAGCCGTGCATTGGCTTACGTAAGTGGCAGAGACTCCGTTTCCTCCACATATCTCATTCATTACCCTGGCAACTTTACGAGTAGAGACACCTTGCAGATACATCTCGGCAATAGCGAGATTGAGAGATCTATCAATTCTTGAGCCGCTTTCAAATCCGGGAATGATGGGGATAAAGGGAGTTTGAGAGTTCCTTACCTGCGGTACATCCAGTGTAATTTGTCCGGAAGAAGTTCGAATGGTACGAGGTTTGAAGCCATTACGCTGACCATTTCTCGCTGTCATACGCTCATAACGTTCGCAACCTAAATGGTTATCTTGTTGAGCAACAGAGAAGAGTTAAGGACTTGGCGAATGGCCTGTGCAAATAAATTATCCCCTTCATGGTCAGGCGTTAAGGCGTCAGAGCAAAGAAAAGGCTTGATTAATGCGTCGAATATGGTAATTTTGTCTTGTTCGGTCATTGCTGTTGAGTTAGTTGTGGATAAACGAACAATGCAACAATTGACCGAACACTTCAAGTTTTCATTCTGTCTTGCCGACATGTGGCAATCATCCTGCCGGCGTCCAATCCTGCGCTGATCTCGCCCCTCGGGGCTCGCCCAGCGCAGGATTGGGGCAGAAGATGAAAACATAGTGCTCATTCGATTTTACAGAAAGAAGTTTACACTAGCGCATACGCTTGCGCAGATTAAGCAATTGCGCCAACAAGGACAAATATTACCACCAACACTCAACGTATGAAAAAAATCATCATGACGGCAACCTTGTTGCTGGTTGCACTTGTCGTTGCGGCGGTCGGCATCACGCTTTTCTGTGGTCCCAAGCAAGCAGACACCCCGGAGTGCTACACAGGAGAAGAGGCTCGGCAAACATTGACCTGCAAAAAACTGGCCACTATTCCGGAACAAACGAATCGGCCATATCCCATTGTGTGTGAACGAAACAGCATGTTCGATTTTTCCACGACACTAATCTTTGAGGCCAATGCCGAATGGATTGATACCTTTATCAGGGAACAGAAACTCGTTCAGTGCTCGCACTCAGGCGGGTTATTCAATCTATCGAATAACTTCAAGGTCTGGAAGCAGGATGCCGTAGTCGCTATCATCGATAACGACAGCTGGACTTATTATACCAATGGCACCGTACAGAACGAGCGCCCCAATGGGTTATACATCGGGCATTTTGATGCCTATATCAATGCAGCCCGTAACAAAGTCATGCTGAACTACCATTCCTTCACCAAAGCAGAGAAAACATCCGAATAATTATGCGCTTGCGGTCGGGGAATAATCTTGCAATTCCATAAAATTATGGCAAACTAGCCATGTAATAAGCCTTTTCCCCGGACCGAGCATTTCTTCTTACATGAAACTTTTAATCAGCCTGACAGACCAAAGCTTCAAGGCCACCAAATCGGTGGGTATCTTCAATGTGTCCATGGGGCTGACACGAGGGTTGATGCAGTGTGCGGGCATCAGCGAATTGCATATTTTGGGCAATGATGAATGTGCAGATGCCTTTGCTGATGTACCGGAGCACGTTCACCTACACCTGCTCCACAAAGCTGTACCCCGCCGCTTCGGCAGAATATGGTGGGATCAAGTGGCGCTGCCGGCTGCCATCCGCAAACTCAGTCCCGACTGGGCACTCCTGCCCAAAGGGTTCCCCCCCTTCCTGCCGCTGATAGGAAAAACGCGTACAGCCTGCTATGTGCACGATGTCATCTGGGAGTACTACAACCAACTACCGGCTGAGCAAAACCCCTTCCCCTGGTACGAAAACCGCTACTTCACCCTGCTCGGTAAAAAGGCGCTGCAAAGTGCAGATTTGGTGCTGACCTCCACACAATTCAACGCCGGGCGCTTCCGGGCTCATGTACCCGCCGCCCGCACCGCGGTAGTCGGCATCGGGTTCGACACCCCGCCCCACCCCGCCGCCGCAGGCGGTCGAAAGAAGGGCGTGCTTTTCCACACCTCCACCTTCCCGCACAAGCTGACGCCGCTCGGCGTGCAACGCCTGCAAGCATGGCTGGCTCAGCGGGCAGATGCCGCCGATATCAGGATTCATTGCATTGGTCGCATGCCGGAAAACCTCGCCCCCGATACCCCCGGCTGGCAAGTCCACGGGCGCGTGCCGCATGATGTGCTGCAACAGCTCATGAACAGCGACTGCCGTACAGCAGTCTACTTCTCCGCCTATGAGGGATTCGGCATGCCCCCGGTGGAAAGTCTGCGCACAGGGCTTCCCTGTGTAGCCTCTGATATACCACCCATTCGGGAAAATATTCCGGCACAATACCTGTTTGACAACGACAGTGAGCAAAGCTTCATTCGAACCATGAATCATGCCTTTGACTGCGGGGATGCGCCACTTTGCCCATCATATCCGACATGGCAGGAAGTCGCGCAAAAATGTGTGCATGCCATGCAAAGTAACATTTAATCTTGCTATCTCACCATTTTTTAGGCATAATGAGCCGCATGCAATGCATCTGTGCCATTTTCACTCATTTCGGTAGTGCTGACCGCACCCTCACTTGCCTGAGGCGTCTTGCGGAGCAAAGCCGCAGGCCGGAGCGCATTCTCATCATCAATAACAGCACGGCAGATGACGCTGTGCTGCCCGCAGCCCGTAACTATGCGGCCGAGCATTTTGAGGCAGACACCCTGCACATCCTGCAAATGCCCTCCAACCTGGGCAATGCCGGTGGTTGTGCCCATGGCATTCAACATGCATTTGCCGAGCTGAAAGCAGATTATGTGTGGGTACTCGACGATGACTCCTGGCCCAGACCCCACACGTTGGAAAACCTGCTTGCCATCGAGGTGCCCGCAGATGTTGTTCGCATGAGTCTGGTTATCGACCCGACCAAGGACGACGAGCTGAGCTGGCCGCTTACCATCGCTACTGGCGATGAACATAAGCCCTGGCGCAACGCGACCTGCCGGGAGGATTTGCCCGCAGGTAATGAAATCCCCAGCCGAGGCGGCTGGCTTGGTGCTCTTTACCCCCGCGAGGCTTGGCTGCGTGCCGGGGTGCCTACACCGGAACTCTTCATCCGCGGAGAGGACGAAGAATACCCGTGGAAGGTGCGTACGGCGGGTTTCCGCTTTGTCACCGTGCGCAATTCCCCGCTGGAGCACCCCTCTGCTAAAATTCCTCTTATTCACTACACTTACGGCAGCCACTCCTTCTTCTACGAACCCGGTTTGCACGTAAGCCGCCAGTATTACAAGAGCCGCAACTGGGCTTGGTTGCAGCGCCTGAAGGCGCCTCGCAACTACATTCACCGCTTGGGTGCCTGCGGCGTTTACATACTCCTCTCCATATGCTCCATGATTAGAGCCGATGAACTGACTATTCACCGCTTCTATACCCTCATGAGAGCCCTGCACAATGGTTTCTACGGCAAGCTTCGCCCCTATTAATCAGCGTAAAGACATAAAAAATGTACAGAAATGTGAAATTTGTCTTTACAAATCGTCATAAAAGCGTATAATGCGCGTCCCGACGCGCAAGCTTCGCGGCTGAACATCTTAACAACACATAAACTAAACAGAGATCATGAAAGTTCTTTCCTCACTCGCCTCCATGAAGCGCCGCCACGCTGATTGCCAGATTGTGAAGCGTAAGGGTACGCTCTACGTCATCTGCAAGAGCAACCCCAAGTTCAAGGCTCGTCAGGGCACGACTGCCGGCACGCGCCTGAGCAAGAAGGGTGTTAAGTAAAATTCCCTTCGCGGCGTAACCGCACGTAGAAAAAAGCAGACCGGTGTATTATCAGCCCCGGTCCTTTTTTCGTTTTTCTTTCAAGCAAAAATATCAGCAACAAACGCCATGGACAACCGAGTCCGCACGCAGATTTTCCCCATCGGCGACTTTACATTCGATACCGGCGAAACACTACCGGACCTTCAGCTGGCCTACGAGACTTACGGCACGCTGGCCGAAGATAAAGGCAACGCGATTCTGCTTTTCCACGCTCTGACCGGCAGTCACCACGCCCACGGCTTCAACGACGACCTGCCCGAAGCCGGCTCATTCTGGCAGCCGGAATACCACGAGGGCTGGTGGGATCGCATGATTGGCCCCAGCAAACCTCTCGATACAGAAAAATACTTCATCGTGTGCGTCAACTTCCTCGGCAGTTGCTATGGCTCCAGCGGCCCGGCTTCGCTTGCGCCGGATGGCGAGCCTTGGGGCAGCCGATTCCCCATGGTCAATGCCAACGACCAGGCTCGCGCCCAAATCAAGCTCTTCGACCATTGGGGCATTGAGCGATTTGCTCTGGTTGGCCCCAGCGTGGGCGGCATGCTCTCTCTGGCCTTTACCAACCTGTACCCGGAGCGCGTGCGCAGCGTCATCATCATCGGCGCTAACTACAAACCTGCCATCGAACACAAACTGAGCAGCTTTGAGCAGTTCTGCGCCATTGAAATGGATGAGAAATACCGCGAAGGCCGCTACCCGCTCAGCGACCCGCCCGTGCGCGGCGTAGCGCTGGCACGCATTATCTGCCACAAACATTTCATCTACCAGCGAGGGCTGGAGAAGCGAGCCCGCAAAGGTTGCTCACCCGATCGCAAGGGGCTGCTCACATGGTACACCCCTGCCCGTAGTACCGAGAGCTACATGCTGCACCAGGGGACCAAGTTTGCAAAGCGCTTCGATGCCAACTCCTACATCCGCATCATCAACATGTGGACAGCGTTTGACCTGGAGACCATCACCGGCCGTAGCGTGGACGACACTTTCCGCCGTTATGCCGAGCACAACATTCCCTTCATCCTGTTCTCCATCAATACGGATTGCTGCTTCTCCTCCCGCGACATCTCCCATTTCCACCGCCGCCTGTTGAAGAACGGTGTACGAGCCGAGTACAAGTGCATACATTCCGGCAAGGGACACGATTCCTTCCTGCTGGAACCTGAGCTGTACGAAGAAGGCATCAAAGCCTACCTCGCACAGGTATAAGTACTATTCTCCCTGTTTTTTTACGCATTTTTGAATTTGCAGCTTGCAACGGCTAAGCGTTCATGGTATACATAAAGAGTCAACACAAACGCATATAGCATGAAAATTCAACTTAACAAACAGAAGAAGGGTTTCACCCTGATTGAGCTTATGGTGGTTATCGCCATTCTGGCTTCTCTCGCAGCCGTAGGTTATGGCCCCATCATGGAGCACATGAACGATGGTGACCGTCAGCAGGCCAGCCAGAACCTCGGCCAGATTCAGAAGATGCTGCTTTCCTTCAATCAGGAGAACGGCTCCTACCCCTGCGACTCTACCGCTGACGCCCTGCTTGAGGACGAGCGCAATGCTGAGTACAACTTCGGCGAGCTGAAGGGCGACAAGTCTAACTGCTACTTCCGCCAGCTCTTCTACAAGGGCAACCCCTCCGAGACCACCTTCTTCGCCAAGCACACCGGCACCAAGGAGCCCGATGGCAAGTTCGCCAACGGCGCAGCTCTGACCAAGGGTGAGAACGCCTACGCCTATGTACTGCGCAAGGAAAGCTCCAACCCCGAGGACGCTCCCGGTCGTCGCTCTGTTACCGGCACCAGCACTCCGCTTGCTTTCAGCTGCGTACCCTCCACCCGTACCCCCTACACCGGTGACAAGCTGCAGTTCAACCGCGAGATTTTCTACGCTCACGCCTTCATGGTAAAGACCGACGGCTCTGTAGTTGACCTCAAGGACAAGCTTGCTGAGTCTAACGAAGACGACACCAAGAGCGTATACGCTGAAGGTTTCAACCCCTTCCCCGAGACTAAGAAGGGCCGCGACACCTCCCCCGATTACCTCATCGTCACCCCCGATCTTCTCCAGTAAAGACTATCGGAGTGGCACATCCGTTTCCCAGCGCTCAGAGCCTCATGCTCTGAGCGCATTCTTTATGTACGGATGTCGTAACAGAGCAAAAAAAGGTTGCCGCGATGCGAACATCGCGGCTACCTTAACAAACTTCAACTATTCATTAAGCCACAGGGCAGCCTCGCAGCTCAGCCAAACGGCGAATTACCTGTTCAATAACATTGGCCGGGCAAGAGGCACCGGCCGTTACACCAATGCGCCAGGGGCGAGAGAGGTCCGCAGCCTCAGACGGCAACGGCAGCGTTACCTCAGTCTTCTGCTTAAGGTCATAGGAACGAATTGTGCTAAGATTCATCAGACAATCGGCCTCCTTCACAAAGAAAGTCGGCAGCTTGCGAGCGGCTATATGTGCCAAGTGCGTTGTATTGGAGCTGTTATAACCGCCAATGATGAACATGGCATCCAAGGGTTTCTCCAGCAATTCAAAAAGAGCATTCTGCCGGTCCTGCGTAGCGCCGCAGATAGTATCGAAAGCATGGAAGCGGCTATCATCACCATCACGCTCTGTCACCGCAGCTCGCAGCATAGACTGAATGTGAGCAGTCTCGCTCTTCAGCATAGTCGTCTGATTAGCCATGCCCATTTCTGCCAAGTGCACATCGGGGTTAAACCCGGCTGAGTAACAACCGGCAAAGTGGCTCATGAAAGCATCGCGCTCACCGCGCCCCAGAATGTAATCGCAAAGCACCTGCGCATCTGCCTCATTAAAAATCACAATGAAATGCCCCTTGCCATCCTCTCCGCGAGAATGCGAGGCCGTTGCCTGACTTTCCTCATGCTTAGCCTTACCGTGAATCACGCTGGTAATACCCATTTTAGCATAATTGCGCACTTTCTGCCACACACGAATCACGTTACCGCAGGTAGAGTCCACCAGCTGCACCCCCTTCGAGTCCAGCACCTTGCGCATTGACACCGAAACACCGAAAGCAGGCATGATAACAACATCTTCCTCGTTAAGCGTTTCATACACAGGGGCATTGAAATCCCAGGGGAGATGGCGCAGCCCCATGCCATCCAAATCTGCATTGACGGCAGGGTTATGAATAATCTCGCCAATCAGCCATATACGCTTGCCCGCAAACATCTGGCATGTTGCGTATGCAATCTCAATAGCTCGCTTTACGCCATCACAAAACCCGAAGGCCGCGGCCAGATGAACCTCCAGAGCAGGCAAGGACATTACATCGCCATTAGCGCGAATGGAATCCACAAGAGCACTCTGGTACTGCTGCACTTTATCCCGCACCTGAGCCATAACCTCAGGACGCCGCACATTGATAGGCTTTCTGGCTGTCATACCCCCATTGTGCCTGTGCACCGGGCAAGTGTCAAGAAAAATGGCGGAATACGCCATACTTCGCACTTGCAAAGCCGGCGGCAAGATAGTAGAATGAGGGCATGAACACGACCCCCTTCAGATGGCTGGTGGCGCTGGTCTGCCTGCTGCTGGCCGCTCCTGCCATGGCACAAAGTCCGGATCTGATAAATGAAGACCGCGACTTGGTGCGCGTGATGCGCCACCCGGATGGCTCTCGCTCCGTTTACAAACGTCAGGCCGGTTGGCGGGGTATGCGTTGTGCCACTTACACGGCAAGCGGCAAGCTTGCTGCCATTAACGATTACACCGAAGGCAAATACGGCCAGTTGGTGGCCTGCGTGATTTACAACGACAAGAAGCAGCCCATCTACAAAGTTTCGTACGGCTATGATGCTCAGGCTCGCCTGATTGAAGAGCGCATGTTCTCGAACCCCGGCAACAAGCTGGTGCAGCGCGTTATTTATCGCTACGATGCCAACGGCAACCGTGCTAAGCCACTCATTATCTCGCTCAACAATTCCTCTACCGGCATTACTCCGACCATCACAGATGACGTTACCAACGCTCACCGTGATTTGAGAGGGCGCCGTCGCCGCTGATTTCAACCACATTTAACCGATATAACAGACAATGGAAACATTTTCTTGGAAAGACCGCGATGCCGACGGCAACAAGGTCGTTTACGAAGCCAGCCACTTCGGCGGTTGGTGGCAGCTCACCTGCACCCCCAAAGTGGGCCGAGCCATGAAAGATGAGGTAGAACCGGAGCCCGCCGAGTTCACCGAAGAAATCTGGCAGACCCTGCGTGACCTCCTCTGGCGCAAATACCAGCGCCGCCGCGTAGCATGGAGTCTCATCGAACATATTGATGACATTCTGGCCGGTAAAGCCACCAACGAACGCCGAGACCAGCGCAAGAAATGACCGACGAGGAAATGATTAACTGCCGTGCACCCGAACGGCAACTCGAACGAGCCATTGCAGTCATGCATCGTTTACGCGCCCCGGGCGGTTGCCCTTGGGACGCCGAGCAAACGCACGAGAGCCTCATACCTAACCTGATTGAAGAGGCCTACGAGTGCATCGATGCCATCCGGGCAGCCGATTGGCCGCACCTTCGCGAGGAACTGGGCGACGTGCTGTTGCAAGTACTGTTCCATGCAGAACTTGCAGCCGAAAATCCCCATGCCGGCTTTACGCTGGCAGATGTAGCCTGCGATTTGAGCGACAAAATGGTACGCCGCCATCCGCATGTGTTCGGCACATCAGATGTCAGCACCAGCGAAGGCGTGCTCACTCAATGGGATGCCATTAAACGCAAAGAGCAATCCATCGAGGATAAACCTTACCTGAAGAACTGCGGCAAGGGGCTCCCTGCTCTGCTGCGAGCCTTCAAACTCACTAAAAAAGTAGCCAAGGTAGGGTTCGACTGGCCGGACCATGAAGGCGTTGTTGACAAGATTCGAGAAGAGACAAGCGAGGTAGAAGAGACCTTATCGCTGCCGGATAGCGACCCGCATGTGGAGGAAGAACTGGGGGACTTGCTGTTCACCACAGTCAACCTCTGCCGCCGTCGTGGTATCGACCCTGAGGTAGCACTCGATGCGGCAAATCGCAAGTTCGAAAAGCGATTCAACCTGCTCGAAAAACTCATCAAAGCTCAGGGGCTCACTCTGGAAGAGGCCTCAACCGAGCAAATGGAGGCAGCCTGGCAACAGGCCAAGAGCTCAGCAAACTAAGCGTCATTCTTTATGTTGCAACGCCTTACTGCATTCCTGCTCTGCCTTGCCTTTGCAGCTTGCACCTCTCGCAAAGAGGTCGATGAGCGCCCCTCAAACCCGCTCAGTCAAGAACCGGGGCAAGAGCTTGCAGGTTTTACCGCCAACCCACTTCTGCCCGGTGGTGGAGGCTTGGGGGCTGAGACCATGCGCGTGACAACGGAAGAAGAGCTCAAACAAATTGATAACGGGGCCGAAGGCGAGCTCATCTGGACCGACCCCAATAACCCGGATGCCGAAATTCCGGGACTTACCGCTGCCTTTGAGAACCGCAAACAGGGCAACGGCTGGCTGAATAACCTTGGGCGCGGCATTAAACTGGCTCGTCGGGAAAGCCGCCCCCTGATTATCTGGTTCCACAACTCCGTCACCAGCCCCAAAAGTAAACAGGTTGGCTCGCAGTTGCTCGAAACCCCGCAATTTGACCTTTGGTGCAAAGACAGAGTGGTGCGAGTGAAGCTTGATGCCGGCTCATCCATGAATGAAACAACCGGCGGTAACACCCGTTACAGCATGCGCTCCATCGATGCCCTGGCGCACCGCTACGGTTTGCAGCATTACCCGGCACTCGTTGTCATTAACTCCCACGGCAAAATTACTGCCCGCATTGACGGCTACGATGGCTACATTGCCGATTTTGAGACCCAACTCAAAATCGGTGTCGAGCAGGCAGAGACCAGCAATGAGGAGTACAAGGACAAACTGAAACAACGAGGCTACCGCGAATGGGTCTCTCGCAAAGGCGAAAAATTGTTTGCCAAATTGCAGCGCTACGATGAAAAAAACAACGCGGTCTACCTGAAAGAGCCCGGTGGCCGTGTGTCACGCACCCGACTGGAGCGCTTCAGCAAAGCAGACATCGATTATCTCGACGCTCAGGCCCGCGAAAAAGAATTCTTCAGCGACAGCAACACGCATGAGCAAGTCCGATGATACCAAGGCGCAGATTATGCGAGCTGCCATCCTTCAGTTCACAAGACTGGGCTTTGAGGGAGCAGCCATGCGTGAAATTGCCAACGAGGCCAACGTCAACATCGGCCTGATTCGTTATCACTTCGGCAGCAAATCAGACCTCTATCGCGACACCCTCGCCTACGTCTCGGAGCAATACAACGCCGTCTGCCTGGCAGCTCTGGCAACAGCCCGCCAAAGCAACAACGTTGAGGAACTCATCTACTCTTGGCTGGCGGCCCCCATCACTCAATGGCAGGATTCCACCGTTGCCAGCGGCGAGGAAGTATTGTGCTTTCTCAACAAAATGGGCTACGAAGCCCCCGAGCTCACCCGCGATGTCTATGAATCGCATTACTCCTACGCTCTGAGTGAATGGCAGGAGGCCGTGCAAGCACATTTCCCGACGATGGCCCGTACGGACTGGTTGTGGTGCCTCACCTGCCTGCGCGGCATGTACTTCAACATTGTAGCTCACAATGACTTCACGCTTTGGGGCTTACCGGCCATCCGCGGCAAAGAGCCGGCCATTCGGCGATTGGCGGCAGATACCGTGGCCCTACTCAGAACATACACCGCGAGGTAAGCCGTACGTCATACTTCACAATCCGTTAATGTTTGCTGGACATACAACGGAATATCTGCTACCATAGCTCAGCATTCACATCAGTTTTTATGGTTACCACGGAATACCCCCACGGACGCGATTTCCCCATCCTGCGTATCAGCACCGAGCTGTGTACAGCCGAAATTTCCTTGTACGGAGGCCATATTCTGCAATGGACTCCAACGGGACAAATGCCGGTTATCTTCATGAGCCCCAAAGCTGAGTTCCGCAAGGGCAAAGCTCTGCGCGGCGGTATTCCCCTGTGCTGGCCTTGGTTCGGCAAAAACACGGAGGACGCCACCCAGCCCTCACACGGCGTAGCTCGTATCTCCACTTGGCAGCACGCCTCCACCGAAGAGCTGGAAGACGGCACCGTGAAAATCATTCTGGCTCTGCCCCCTGAGCAGGAACTCATGCCCAGCGGCGCTCTTATCATTGAATTGGGCAAGGAACTGATGGTAACGCTGCTTACTCTGGATGTGCAGCGCACCATGCCTTTCTCAGCCGCCATGCACACCTACTTCGCCGTGAGTGATTACGAGACGGTGGCCATTACCGGCTTGGAGGAGTGCGACTTCACCGAGTTTGCCGATGATGCCGTACCGCATTGCGAAGATCCGCTGATTCCCGCCGGGCATATTGACCGCATTTACCACCCCGTTGCCGAGGAGCAGGAAATCATCATCCACGACCCCGCTTGGGAACGCAGCATCCGCATCTGCCGCGCAGGTTCCGGCTCGGCCGTTGTGTGGAACCCCGGTCAAGAGCTCGCCGCCACCATGGGTGATTTGGGTGCCGAAGCCTCCCGCGGCTTCCTGGCCGTCGAGACCTCTGTTGTTCCGGCAGAAAACGTCATGCTGCGCTGCGGCGAAACGCATAGCCTGACAACACGCATACAGGTCATTCCCATTTCGTAAGCCGTAGTCCGTACTCCATGAAACTGCTGAGCCAACATCCCCGGCTGCAACGCTACCTGCGGCGCCTGCTGATAGCAGGTGCCTGTGCGGTCGGGGTCATCGCGCTCAGCATCGGCATTGCAGAGAGCTGGACCTGGGCATTATCCAGCGGGCGCTGCCACGACACCCCGGCCGCCTGCGCCGACAACGCCGTCGGCCTCGTGCTGGGATGCTCGAAATACATACGCCGCGGCTACCGCAATTATTTCTATCTTAAACGCATGGAGGCAGCCGCCGAACTATGGAAGAGCGGCAAGGTTCGCTGCATCATCGTATCGGGCGACAACCGTGCCATGAATTACAACGAGCCGCGCGACATGAAGAAATCGCTCATCGAGCTGGGGGTTCCGGCCGACCGGATTGTCTGCGATTTTGCCGGCATTTGCACCTACGACTCCGTTGCCCGCGCCCATCTAATCTTCAGAGCCGATAAACTCATCATCGTCAGCCAGCAGAGCCATGCTGAGCGAGCTGTAGCCATTGCCCGACATCTTGATATTGAGGCAGAAGGGCTCAATGCCCGCCGCTTTGCCATAACCCGCAGCGCACAATTGCGAGCTTACCTGCGTGAGCGTGCAGCACGCATTGCCATGGTCTACGATTTTCTGACCTCTCGTACTCCGCACCATCTGGGCGCCCCCGAAACTCTACCGTACTGAACCGCATGAAAAGTCTGATATCCTGCTGTGCAACAGCCGGCGTGGCAGAATGGGTCTGCTGCCCCGGTGAACTCAATCTCCCCCTGCTGACCACCCTGGCTCAATGCCCGGTCGTGCACCGATGGAGCCAGTCCGATGAGCGCACGGCTGCATACTTTGCTCTGGGGCGCATTCAGGCTACAGCCCGTCCGGTTGCGGTTGTAGCGGGTAGCGGTTCCTCTGCTGCGGCGTTGGCACCGGCCGTTGTTGAGGCCTATTACCAACGTCGACCGCTCATCATTATTACCGTTGATGACCACGATAATGCCGGCGGCTCCGGTGCGCCCGGCCACATTGAAACAGAGGGGCTTTTCGGTCTCTACGCTCCCACGATTGAGGTGCAGCTCCCCTGCACCGTTTCTGACCTGCCCGATTTGGCGGCTACCTGTGCCGAGGGATTCCCGGTGCACCTGAGCCTACACCTCACCGAGGGCTCGCGAGCCGGTGGTGACTTTGCCGGGTTGGAGGTAGCAGATGCGCCCCCCGCGCCGCGCTTCAGGGCCTCTCTGGTGGCTTTGTCGCAAATGTTGCGATTCCGCGCGGTGGAGGGGTTGGTTCTCATCATTGGCGGTCTCGACCCCAATGAACAGGAGCCGGCACTCTGGCTCGCCCGTACCCTGCGCGTGCCCGTGGTGGCAGAAGCCGCCAGCGGCCTGCGTGAGGAACTGTCTGCCTACATGCTGCATGGGGCAGATATCATCCTTCCGGCACGCCCGCCCCGCTATGTGCTGCGTATCGGCGATGTACCGACCGGTGCTTTCTGGCGAGCGCTGGAGGAACTGCCCGGCACCGAGGTATTCTCCATCACCCGCACCGGGTTCTCCGGCCTGTGCCGTAAGAGTACAGTTATTGAGGGTGAACTGGAGCAAGTGATGAAGGCTCTGGGCGATGTACCCCATATCGGCGATACTGAGGGGCTCATGCAGCGGAGCCGCCGCTGTGCAGGTCGCATCGAAGAGTTGCTCCTGGCCTACCCCGAGAGCGAGGCCGCCATGGTTCGCTACTTCTCCAATCAGGCCAGCATTGCTGATGTTCTCTGCATGGGGTCTTCCACAACCATGCGCTTGTGGAACGACTACGCACAAACCCAGATTTCAACACATTACGTACGCGCCAACAGCGCCACCGGTGGGGCGGACGGCACCGTATCGGCTTTCCTGGCCAACAGTACCGATGCCGATTACGCCTGCTGCTTGACCGGCGACCTCGCGCTGCTGAGGGATTGCGCCGCCGCTGCCATGCTGCCGCAGTTACCGCCCGCTCGCCGTGTGGTAGCCGTGCTCAATAATGAAGGCGCCGGCATGGCGTACACCCCCGGCATGGATGACGAGCTGCACCGCCTACTGGTACAACCGCCGGTCTATGACATGAAGGAAGTCGCCCGACTCTGGGGAGCAGAATACTACGCCATTCATTGCGAAGCCGATTTTGAGGTGCTCGATACGCTCGATGACAACGCCTTCGTGCTGCTCGACATTCTCCCCGACCACGAACAAACTAACGCATTCAACTCCAACTTAGGAAGCCGATAAGGCGCGAAAGTCAGGCGCGATTGCAGCGCATTCGCCTTGCCCTTTTACCTCGGGGGCTGTACCTCCAATCACTCCTCCTCGGCCTCCGGGCTTTCGGGCATGAGATCAAAGTGGCTTACCGCCGTGCGGGGCTTTATGGCCAGATCCAAAGCAGCATCAGCCACATGTGAGGTATCATGATCAAAGCGGTAGGCGTAACAATCCGGGCAAGAGACTGCACTCTTGTCTACTATTGAACCACATACGGCGCACAGCTTGTAACTGGCAGGGTCATTTGCTATCGTGGTTGCAATCTCTCGTCTGTCCGGTGTCATCGTTCCCAGTATACTCCTTTCTCTCCCTGTGCGGCAAGCCCCACCTCAGTCATACGACTAAATGTTTTACTTTTCTGGAATATTTCTAAAATAGTTATTGACATCTTACACCAACATGATATCATTCTCCCACATCGCACATAGGCATATACGGAAATGAATATTCGCAAAAGAAACGGACAGGAAGAGTCCTACAGTCGCCAAAAGATAGAGCGGGTCATACGGCTCGCCTTTGAGAGTGTAGGGCAAGAAAACAGCGCCGACACAGTACATTCCTTAGCCATTAAGGTAGAACAACATTTACAACAAGACAACGCACCGGTACCGGTTGAGCACATTCAGGACGTAGTGGAAGAAACGCTGATGCTGGGCGGGCATTACGAAGCAGCACGCAGCTTCATTCTGTACCGCAACGAGCGGCGCCGCATGCGTTCAGCCCGGGCTACCCTGCTGAGCCATTTCGGCAACTGCCCTGCTTTGGACAGCGTGCTGAAAGAAATTCAGCAAGAGTTTGACGGCGAAATCTACCCGCTGGCACAACTTACCACCAAATTCAGGAGCGGCGCCCGAGAGGGCATGTCGCGCCGTAGTGCACTGGCTCAACTCACACGAGCTGCGGCAGAACTGACCGGTCGCGACACTCCGCAATGGGAAATGATTGCCGCACGCTTCCGCCTGCTGAGCTTTCGCGAGCAGGTGCAAGACTTTGAACAGGCTCAGGGCATACGCAGCTTTTATGACAAACTGCTCTACCTTGTGCAGGAGGGTGTATATGGCGCCTACATCACCGAGGCCTACTCACGCGAAGAGGTGGATTCGCTGGAACAACTCATGCGCCCTGAGCGCGACAAATTGCTCAACTACTCCGGGTTGGAGATGCTCATCGGCCGCTATCTCATCCGCACCCGTTCAGGGGACATACCGGAAACCCCGCAGGAAATGTTCATGGGCATTGCCCTTCACCTGGCCATGCAGGAAAAACAGGAGCGCTACAGCTGGGTAGCACGCTTTTACGACATGCTCAGCACGCTGAAAGTCACCATGGCCACCCCCACTCTGGCCAATGCTCGCAAGCCTTTCCACCAACTCTCCTCCTGCTTTATCGATACTGTACCGGACAGTCTGGAGGGCATTTACCGTAGCATTGACAACTTTGCACAGGTCAGTAAATACGGTGGCGGCATGGGCATGTACTTCGGCAAGGTGCGAGCCTGCGGCAGCGCTATTCGTGGCTTTCCCGGTGCAGCCGGTGGAGTCATCCGCTGGATTAAACTGGCCAATGATACAGCCGTGGCGGTGGATCAACTCGGGGTGCGCCAGGGAGCCGTGGCCGTTTATCTGGATGCCTGGCACCGCGATCTGCCCGAGTTCCTGGCGCTGCGCACCAACAATGGCGATGACCGCCTGAAAGCACACGATGTCTTCCCGGCCGTCTGCTACCCGGACTATTTCTGGCAACAGGCCAGAGATAACATGGAAGGCAACTGGCACTTAATGTGCCCGCACGAAATCCGCTGCGTCAAGGGGTATTCGCTGGAGGATTCATGGGGTGAAGAGTGGCAGCAACGCTACCTCTCCTGCGTGGCAGACCCCCGCATCCACAAACGCAGCCTGCCCATTAAGGACCTCATCCGCCTCATCCTCAAGAGCGCGGTCGAAACCGGCACGCCTTTTGCCTTCAATCGCGACCTTGTAAACCGAGCCAACCCCAATAAACACGCCGGCACCATCTATTGCAGTAACCTCTGCACCGAAATTGCCCAAAACATGAGTGCCATCAGTACCGTGCAGCAGGAGGTGCGCACTCAAGATGGCGAGACCGTCGTTGTCACCACCACCCGCCCGGGGGATTTCGTAGTGTGCAACCTGGCCAGTCTGTCGCTGGGGCGCATCAATACCGAAGATGCCGAAGAGCTGGCAAGCATCACCCGCTGTGCAGTGCGTGCGCTCGATAATGTGATTGACCTCAATTTCTACCCCTTGCCATACGCCGCTATCACCAACCGTTGCTACCGCCCTATTGGCTTGGGAGTCAGCGGCTACCACCACATGCTGGCCAAACGGGCCATCCGTTGGGAGAGCGAGGAGCACTTGGCGCTGGCAGATAAGCTTTTCGAGCAGATTAATTACGCAGCCATTGCAGCCAGCTGTGAAATAGCCGAGCAAAAAGGCCGTTACGAGCGTTTTGACGGCAGCGAATGGCAAAGTGGTGAGTACTTCCGCCGCCGCAGCTACAGCTCCCCGCAATGGCAAGCCTTGCAGGAACGGGTAGCCACCCACGGTCTGCGCAATGCCTGGTTGCTGGCTGTGGCCCCCACCAGCAGTACCGGCACCATTGCCGGCACAACCGCCGGCATCGACCCCGTTATGCAGCACTTCTTCCTCGAGGAGAAGAAAAACGGCCTCATGCCCCGCGTGGCACCCGAGCTCTCGCTGAGCACGCTCTGGTTCTACAAGAGCGCACACCACATCGACCAGCGCTGGTCCGTTCGCGCCGCAGGCATGCGCCAGCGGCACATCGACCAGGCTCAGAGCATGAACCTCTACATCACCAACGATTACACCCTCCGCCAAATCCTCAATCTGTACATCCTCGCTTGGGAATGCGGGGTCAAAACCGTGTACTACATCCGTTCCAAAAGCCTCGAAATAGAAGAATGCGAATCATGCAGCAGTTAACCCGAAAGCCCCTGTTCAATCCACAGGGCGACGCCGACATCAACGCCCGCCGCATCATCGGCGGTAATACCACCAACCTCAACGACTTCAATAACATGAAGTACGCATGGGTCAGCCGCTGGTACCGACAGGCCATGAATAATTTCTGGATTCCCGAGGAAATCAACCTCGCGGCCGACGTAAAGGATTACCTCAAGCTCACCCCGGCAGAACGGAGAGCCTACGACAAAATACTCTCATTCCTCGTCTTTCTGGACAGTATTCAGACCGCCAATCTGCCATCAGTAGGTGAATATGTAACAGCCAATGAGGTCAACCTCTGCTTGTGCATACAAGCCTTTCAGGAGGCAGTCCACAGCCAGAGCTACAGCTACATGCTCGACACCATCTGCGAGCCGCAGCAACGCACCGAAGTGCTCTACCAATGGCGCTCCGATGAGCACTTATTGCGCCGCAACACCTTTATCGGCGACCTGTACAATGATTTTCAGCAACACCGCACCCCGCAGGCATTCACCCGCACGCTGATAGCCAACTACATATTGGAAGGCATTTACTTCTACAGCGGGTTCATGTTCTTCTACAACCTGGGGCGCAATAATAAAATGCCGGGCTCCGCGCAGGAAATCCGCTACATCAACCGCGATGAAAATACCCACCTCTGGCTCTTCCGCAACATCATCCGCGAATTGCAGCGCGAGCAACCCGAGCTCTTCACCCCCGAGTTGCTCGATGAATACAGGAGCATGATTCGTGAGGGCGCAGAACAGGAAATAGCCTGGGGCTGCTACGTCATCGGCAATGATATTCCCGGCCTGACCACCGGCATGATTACCGACTACATTCGCTACCTCGCTAACCTCCGCTGCCGAAACCTCAGCTTTGAGCCCATTTACAGCGGCTACGACAAAGAACCGGCAGACTGCGCCTGGATTGCACAATTCAGCAACGCCAATCTCATCAAAACTGACTTCTTTGAAGCTCGCAGTACCGCCTACGCCAAAAGTACCGCGCTGGTCGACGACCTGTAAAAAGCAGCGGGTATTTACAACCTGCCGTCTAACTCATTGAGGATTTCATCCACAATGCGTTCCACCGGCACCAAGCGCCCCTGCCCCTCGGCACCGCAGGCAAGCATACCGGCGTCATCCGGGCCGATGATGCGATGCCCCGGGCGCCCCAGCAGAATGCCGGCATTCTGCTGGGTGGCGGGGTGGTTCCACATATTGCCATTCATGGCCGGGAAAATGAGCACCGGAGCCCGATTAGCCAAGTAGAGGCTGGTGAGGGCATTGGGGGCGAACCCCTGTGCCATACAGGCCATGGTATTGGCCGTTGCCGGCACAATAGCCAGCAAATCAGCCCGCTGGGCCAAGTCAATATGTACCGGCACCCAGCTGCCGGTTTCATCTTCAAAAGTCGAGATAACCGGGTTGCGGGAAAGCGTCATGAGCGTGAGTGGCGTAACAAACTGCAGAGCCGTCGGGGTACATACACAATGCACCTCATGCCCCAGCTTGACCAAACGGGATGCCACATCAGCCGCCTTGTAAGCAGCGATGGAACCGCACACACCCAGAATAATGGTAGCCATAGCTCCTGTCTCCCGCAAACCGAAACGCGTTATCAGGCGATTTCAACAATCATGTTGATTTCCACAGCCACGCCGAGCGGCAGGCTAACCACACCCACGGCAGAGCGAGAGTGAGCGGCCTCAGGCCCGAAGAGCTCAACCAGCAGGTCAGAGGCACCGTTGAGCACCTTGGCCTGGTCGGTGAAGTCGGGCGTGCAATTCACAAAACCATTCACAGCCACAATCTTGGTCATCTTCTCAAAGCCGCCAAGTTCAGCCTGAATGACAGCCAGACGATTAAGAATAGCAGCCTGAGCAGCCTTCTGGCCATCCTCAATGCTCACATCGGCACCCAGCTTACCATACACGGCCACATCGCCATTCACAGAAATGCCGCCGGAAAGGTGCAAATAGTTGCCGGTACGGATGCACTGCACATAGGAACCCACGGGAGCAGGTGCGGGATTAAGCTTCAGACCCTTCTTTTCGAGAACTTCAGTATTGAGCTGCATAAATCAGATTATGTTGTTGTTGCAGCACAAGAATACACGCATCGCCCACAGGATGCAAGGATTTTTTAAAGACGAAACGATTTGTGAGAGTGGCAAAATTAAATGCGACACGATGAGAGCACAAAAAAGGTGCTCTTCTGAATGAAAGATGGTATAGTCAATTCGCCAAAACCAAAAATACACTCTCTACATGAAAAGCACCAGAACAAAGACTACTACTTTTCG
>JAFZHC010000064.1 GCA_017555025.1 Akkermansia sp. | reverse complement strand
GACGGGGGTCGCTGTGCGGCAGGTCGAGGATACGCTGGTCGTTGGTGTAGGAGTGGATGGTGCTCATCATGCCCTTCTCGATGCCCCACTTGTCGTTGAGAACCTTAACCATGGGGGAAAGGCAGTTGGTGGTGCAGGAAGCGTTGGACACGATGTTGTGCTTGGCAGCATCGTACTCGTCGTCGTTGATGCCGATGCAGAAAGTCAGGTCGGGGTTCTTGGCGGGAGCGGAGATAAGAACCTTCTTAGCGCCAGCCTTGATGTGGCCCTCAGCCTTCTCACGAGCGGTGAAGAGACCGGTGGACTCGAGAACCACGTCAACACCCAGCTCAGCCCAGGGAAGCTGATCCGGACCCAGCATACCGCCAACGATCTTGATGGCGTGGCCGTTTACAACGAGGTTGTCACCGTCGATCTCGATGGTGCCGTTGAACTTGCCCTGCGTGGAGTCGTACTTGAGCAGGTGAGCGGTGGTAGCGATGGGGGTAAGGTCGTGGATGGCAACAACCTTCTCAAGCTCGGTCTGGGACATGGCGCGAAGCACGTTGCGACCAATGCGACCGAAACCGTTAATAGCGTATTTAGCCATAATAGTGAGGATGTATTCTATAAGTTGATTGTTTCTCGCTAAGCCACCCGGCCCAGCAAGGCATGCAGTTATTCTACCCTTGCTTGCCCTCAGAGTCAACACAAATTTCATCGCATGCCCCGAAAAATCTCGTCAGATGCCCTCTAATACCCCCTTTCTGTGACAGCTGCCATGTTCTTTACTTGACACAGCCCCTGCTCCTGTGGCATCATCCCCACATCGATTACACGTGCGGCTCCGTCGTTCAATGGATAGGACAAAGGTTTCCGGTACCTTCGATGTGGGTTCGATTCCCGCCGGGGCTATATCTCAACAAGGCTTAATTCCGCTAAGGGGTTAAGCCTTTTTTGCACCCTACCCCCTCACCCTACCAACTCTTCATCCAAATAAAAATCCCCGGGCTCAAAACAGCTCGGGGATTTTGTTATCAGCGGATGGGGTGAGATTCGAACTCACGGAAGGGATTAACCTTCGGCGGTTTTCAAGACCGCTGCATTAAACCGCTCTGCCACCCATCCTGAAATGCGACACTCAGCGTGCGTGAGGTCATACTAGCGCAAGAGTTCCCACAAGGCAAGATTTTTCTGATGAATGACACAATTTGTATCGATATTCACCATTACGGTTAATACGCATCCTCAATTTTTTCTGTACATTCCCTCTGTAAAAAGGTACTCTTGTTACGGCGAAAGCCCGCATCCATCATGAATCCAATCTCACGCTTACAGATTTTTTCGCGCTTTATTTTCCGCAACCACATCTATTCTGTAAAAACGAATCGGAAAGCCGTAGCTTTTACTTTTGATGACGGGCCATCACCACTAACCACCAGAAAATTGGTTGACCTGTTTGCTGCTCATAACGGGCATGCGACGTTTTTCTTTCAGGGGAATCATGCAGAAGAATACTCAACAGAAGTTATCTATGCTCATGAACACGGGTGCGACGTTGCCAACCATAGTTACGACCATCCGTCCTATATAAAGGTCGGAGCTGCAGAAACCATGCGCCAAATACGCAAGGCTAACAATATCCTGAAAAAGTACATCGGCAAGCGACCGGCATTCCTCCGCCCGCCCTACAACCACATATCGCAGCTGGAAACCTTTCTCATCTGGTGCACAACCGGGCAGAAAATCATTAACTGCAATATAGCCCCGACGGACTGGTGTGGCCTTGATTCCGACAAGCTGGCAGACTTCCTGATATCCAACATGAAACCGGGTGCCATTATCTGTCTGCACGATGCTTCTCCCAGTACAGTCGAAGCGTTGGAACGGGTTCTGCCTACATTGAAACAGCAGGGATATGATTTTCTTTCTCTGTCGTCTTTGTTCAAAGTCGGCACTCCGTCACCATTGCGGTTTCACACTATTAATCACCTCAGCTCATAAAGTACATTTTTACTCCCGAAGTACTCATAACAGCCGGGAGTTTTGAGCTTGACTACCAAGGCGCGATGTGGTACATTCGCCGCGCCGGCACGGATATTCAGCCTCATCTCTTTCTATTTTTTACTTGCCATGACCGCTATTTTTGTATTTTGCCTTCTCTCTATTTTGCTGGTACTCGGCAAAATACTACGCACAATGGTGCCGCTGCTGCAGCGTTGTTACCTTCCCAGCTCCGTCATTGGCGGCTTCATCGGTCTTGTCATTTTCCAGTGCTTTCCCCAGTTATTGCCCGAGGAGGTCGTCAGCGCTGTAGGCAAGCTACCGGGGTTCATGATTAACGTGGTATTTGCCACCTTGTTTCTGGGGGTAGTTACGCCGCCTCTTAAAAAAGTTGTACGAGTAGCCTTCCCTCAGCTGTGTTTCGGGCAAATTCTCGCCTGGGGACAATATGTGATTGGCTTTTCGCTGGTTGGTTTTCTGCTGCTTCCCTTCTTTGGCGTGAACGAAGGCTTTGGCAACCTGCTGGAGATTGGTTTCCAAGGAGGGCACGGCACCGTAAGTGGCATGGCTGAGAGTTTCGAGGCCTTTGGTTGGGAGGATGGTATAGCACTGGGCTATACCATGGCCACAGCAGGCATGTTGTTAGCCGTCATTCTGGGCATTGTCCTCATCAACTGGGCAGCACGTAAGGGCTACATTCAGAACATTCGTCGGTTCGATGAGCAAGATCGCTTGCAGCAAAAGGGTATTTACTGCAAGGAAGAGCAACCTGCAGCCGGTGTACAAACCGTTTATTGCGACTCGATTGACTCGCTCGCTTGGCACATTTCGCTGGTGGGTATCGCTATCCTTGCCGGCTTTGGCATGCGCTACGGTCTGCAGGAACTGGAAGCCACCTGCAGCTCAGATGGTACCATCACGCTGCTGAAGGGCTTTCCGCTTTTCCCCTTCTGCATGATTGGCGGGCTGTTAATGCAGAAGCTGGCACAGCACACCCGGGTGCACGCTATCATCGACCACGGACAGATGCAACGCATTTCCGGCGCCGCGCTGGATTTCCTTGTCGTTTCAGCCATGGCCACCATCAAAGTTCAGGTTGTACTGGACAACTGGGTAGGTCTGCTGGCTCTGATTATCATGGGTACACTACTCTCACTCTTTATGGTGGTAGTAGTAGCTCGCAGACTGTTCCGCGAAGCTTGGTTTGAATGTGCCATTGCAGAGTTCGGACAATCGCTGGGTGTTACAGCCACCGGCCTGTTATTGTTGCGAGCCGCCGACCCTGAGAGTAAGACCTGTGCCACGCAGGCATTTGGCTACAAGCAGTTGCTGCATGAGCCCATCATGGGCGGCGGCCTGTGGACAGCCTTGGCTCTCACCCTGCTCTATAAGCTCGGCTGGGCCATCATGCTTGGCATTTCAACCGCAGCTCTGCTCATCTGGATTACTGCCGCAGTCATTTTTGTGCGCCGCCGCAAAGCTTAACTCAGCTTGCGGCGAGGCAAAGCTGCAAAAAATCTTTTTACAGCGACAAACACCACCACCGCTAATAATAAGCATGGCGTAAGGATGAGGGTTGCTACTCCCAACAGCGCCCAGATGTAAAAGAACACAACGTGAGGAGGCTGCTGCTGCCATAAATCCGACAGGCGGCGCGAATTCATGCGAGCGGACATCAACCCGCCTTTGTTGCGACTGTAATCACGCAATAGCAGCAAGCCGTTACCACACTCCACGTAATCGACCGTACCGGCACCATACCAATTTCCCGGGCTATAAGGACCGGGCAACTCGTACTCCTGCAGTAGAGCTTCCATGGGGTACATATTGGAGCTATTCACATACGCAGCCCCTCGAAAGCAAGCCATGTTTTCAACCGAAGGACGCACAATGAAAATGCGGGCGTACACACCTTCATCCCCATGCATGGGGTTATCTGAGCTACGGCAACTTGTCACAATTTCCTCCGGAGCCCCCCAGTACGCATAGCTCCAATCACAATCCGGCCGCAGGTAATAAATGGGGTAGCCCACGACCAGCAGCAGCCAGATTAAAAGCAGCACCTGCCAGCCCCCCTTTTTACTTGCAGCCATGCACACCACCCCAATCATCCATTACATAACAAAATGAGGCATCTGTCGCGAGAATAATACCATAAAGGTCTCTCAATTCCCGCCAGGGAGCCACTACCCACACAGCATCATCCTCCGCACGCTCATAGAAGAAATAACAGGGAGTCTCTGCCGCATGAGTGACCGACCTCACCTCAGAAAAAGCAGGCAATTCATCCTCAACCCCATGCAATATCTGCATAAGCATATTCATAGACGATGCTGCTAGCTCAGCTGCCTGTTTGTCTGTAAACCAGCCCTTGCGCACAGCACGGCGCAGTTGTTGAACCGGGGCGGGTACAACAGGCCAGTCATCAATATCCACGTATTCCGGGAAGGCTCCGAAATGTTGCCTCATCCTCGGCAGCACCTCCGCCAAACGGCGTTGCGCACGCTGCCCGACCGCCCCCGGAACCAAATGCCACGCCCGCTTCATCAACTCTAAGAGCAAACGGTATTCAGCATCAAAAAAACTTCTTTTCGAGTTCCCCTTCAGCAGCCCCGCCTCACAGGCGGTGTATAAAGCAGAACGCAGTCGCCCGCCGTATGACGCCATATCTCGCGGGCGCAACCATTGCGCAGCCGTCAGCACATCCAGCGCCAAGGCAACAGCTGACGATTGCCCCGCCTCGACTGCGGCACAAAATACCGAAATACTCTGCCCGTCGCAGTAATAGAAATCAGCCCGTTGCTTCACCGGCAAAGCAAAGCATTTTTGCAGGCGCTGCTGCATGCGAGCGTAAGCAGGACGGGATGAACGAGCTTTTTTCATATCGTGTTATTAAAAAAACAGGGGAAAGTGATACATGAGCGATTCTGACATAAAAAGAGCGAAAAGGCAAGTCATAATGCGTCAGCAGTCTCGAATAATATTTGACACAGAATAGCCAACGTGCTAGAATCCCGCCGCGTTCCTGCTGATCGCAAACTTCACCATACACACCATCAATACTATGTCCGTCGTCAAGTTTTACAAGGAAGAGCACCAGGTTCCTTTGGAAATGCACAAGGTTCGCGTTGTGCAGAAGCTGTTTCTGCCGCCCGTGGAGCAGCGTGTCGAGCTGCTGAAGCAGGCCGGCAACAACACCTTCCTGCTGCAGAATAAGGATGTGTTCATGGATATGCTCACCGACTCCGGTGTGAACGCCATGAGCGACAACCAGGTAGCCGCCTCCATGCAGGCTGACGACTCCTATGCCGGCTCCGAGACTTTCAACCGCCTTTCCCGCGTTATCGAACAGGTATTCGGCACCAAGTACTTCCTGCCTGCTCACCAGGGCCGCGCCTGCGAAAACATCCTGGCCGAAACTTTCGTGAAGGAGGGCGACGTAGTACCCATGAACTTCCACTTCACCACCACCAAGGCCCACATCACCCGTAAGGGCGGCCGCGTGGAAGAGCTCATCACCGCCGAAGGTCTCGACCCGAACCTCGACCTCCCCTTCAAGGGCAACTTCGATATTCCCCGCCTGCGCGCCCTCATCGAGGAGGTAGGCCCCGAGCACGTTCCCTTTGTGCGTATTGAAGCCGGCACCAATCTCATCGGCGGCCAGCCCCTCTCCATGGAGAACATGCTGGAGGTAGCTGCTGTATGTAAGGAATACGGTGTAATGGCTGTGCTCGATGCCTCCCTGCTGCAGGACAACCTCTACTTCATTAAGACCCGCGAGGCCGCTGCCAAGGATATGAGCATTGCTGAGATTATCCGCAAGCTGGCCGACGCCATGGATCTCATCTACTTCTCCAGCCGCAAGCTGGGCTTCGCCCGCGGTGGCGCCATCATCTCCAACAACGAGAGCCTCATCCTCAAGATGAAAGCCTTCATCCCCCTGTACGAAGGCTTCCTGACCTACGGTGGTATGGAGGTTCGCGCCATGGAGGCCATGGCCATTGGCCTGCTCGAAACCCTCGACGAAGAAATAATCAATCAGGGTCCCATCTTCATTGAGTACCTCGTGAAGGAGCTCTCCGAGTACGGTGTACCCATGGTGAAGCCTGCCGGTGGTCTGGGTGCCCACATCAACGCCTCTGAGTTCCTGCCCAATATCCCGCACGAGCAGTACCCTGCCGGTGCTCTGGCCACGGCTCTGTACATTGCCGGCGGCATCCGCGGTATGGAGCGTGGCTCCCTCTCCGAGCAGCGCAACCCCGATGGCTCCGAGAACTACGCTGAGCTCGAGCTCGTGCGTCTCGCCTGCCCCCGCCGTGTATTCACCCTCTCTCAGGTGAAGTACTGCGCCGACCGCGTGAAGTGGTTGTACGACAACCGTCACCTCATCGGCGGTCTCAAGTGGGTGGAAGAGCCGGAAGTTCTGCGCTTCTTCTTCGGCCGTCTGCAGCCGCTGAGCGACTGGCAGGACAAGCTGGCCGCCAAGTTCCGCGAGGACTTCGGCGAGAGCCTCTGATGGCCGAGCGCTGAATAGCTTTTTACAGCCGCAGTCACCGTGAGGTGCTGCGGCTTTTTCTTAGTCGCGTTTTTCGCGGCTCTCTACTCCTGAGCCTCGGGCCTAATGAGCCAATTTGCGCTGTAGCTCGGCGTCTGTTTTCTTTGCCTTCAGGTATGACGGTTGTTGCAATAACTGCTCATAGAGAGCATCGGGCAAGTAGGAATACGGGCGATAGTTACCCACGTTGGTACTCCACCATACCAACTGAGATTCCCGGGCCGTAGAGTTTCATCCCAAAAATGCACGGCATCTCCCTGCTCATCGTAAAAAACCAGACTGCAATTAACGCCGCCGCAACAGCCGCCGGTAACATCTACCTTTACCGACACAAGACCATCACCGCTCGAAATATCATATAGAGGCGGCCGATTCTCAAAGTAACTCGACGGCAGAGGAGCCATGGGGCGAGACTGCTTTAAAATAGCCACAACAGCCTTACATTCTTCATCACTCAAGTATATCGGTGCGGGCAAATCCTCCTCGGCACATGAGTCGCACTCGGCACTCCACTCCCAAGCCGCACGAGCTACCTTCTGCAAGCCAGCCTGCTCCTCGGCATACCACTTTGGCAGAGATTCGACATGATTCCGATATTCCTTCTGCCAATGTTCTTTGTTCTGGCGTTCAATCAGCGCATGAACACGCTGCATCTGCAACTGAGCACAGCCCGCCACAAACAGAGGAAGGCTGAACAAAACAACTAAAAGGTAACGATTTTCGGTTGGCAAAATATGTAAAAGTTTCATAAAAAATCAGAACAATGGTTCAATTCTCAATACGCCCCCTGCAAAAGCCTTTAACTGCGCCTGTTTGTCTGTCGACCTCCACAATCATAGAGAGAGAAGCCGGCTCACACTTAGCTACTTTATATTCAACGCGCTCCGAATCCGCCAGCAGAGCTGCCGCTTTGACCATCACACACTCATACCGATAAGGCTCCAGCACTTGGTACCCGCGCGAAAGCAGAATGATGGCAAAAGCATCCCATTTTCGGTCACAGGCCTCAATATACAAATCATCTAAAATCAGTTCAGCCCTCCACAGCGGAGCATTCATCCTATCCACAGAACACTCCGCCCCCTCTGCCCCCAAAGCCACGCCGGTGTATAACCATAAAAACATTGCCAATTTTCTGAATAAACCGGGGTAGTTCATACTCTCTTAAAAGACTTTCACTCAACAGCGGGCTTAAGCACCTACTCAAGGTACGGGCATCATACCTGATTTTCCTCTTCATGACAAGCCCAAAGCAAGCTCTCACCTTCAGAAAATTAAGGCCTCTGCACCTTCCGGAGCAGAGGCTTATGAAAAGGATTCACTCTTACAATACCCGCTAGCGACGTCGGCGACGTGACGCCAGACCGGCAAACACCAACACGAAGAGCGTAGTTGTAGCGGGCTCAGGTATGGCGGCAGGAGTCTCTCGGCGCACGCTCCACCCCAGTATTTCCAAGGCTCGTAAATCTTCCGCAGAGAACACCCCGTTCGCCGTACCTCCCGGCCCCAGTACATTGGAACCATCACCGTAGGAGAGGTGCTCCAGCGTATCGCCTTCCAGCGCAATTGAAGCAATGTGTACCCCAAGCTCGCCGTTCAGGCTCAGGCGGCGCTCCGGGTCATATTGAAGCTCTGTAAAGGTATAATCATCCGGATTACTCGGTATCGGCTCCCATGCGGCACGATGCAATTCGTCCAACGTGGTGAATTCACTCTGCACCGCGCCATTTTCCACCTTCAGGATATCTTCCCCCTCCAATGTAAGCAAACTATCCCAGGTGGATATATAGCCTGAGAGTACAGAAGAGCTGGTATTCGTTGCCATATCATACTTCTGCTCAAACATGTATGAATCCATTCCCATTGCATGCCCTATTTCATGCGTGGCAATGTTCTGCATTTCCACAAGAGAACGTGCCATTTCATTGTTATACCAATACCCCTGAGCATCAAATCCATAACTAGCAATCACGGGATTAAGAGCAATCACAATATCAATGCAATTTATCGTCTCAGAATCCGGCAGCAGCTCCGTCTCCCAGAAAGAGCCATTGCCCACAGCCCAATCCGGCGCATAACCGGAGGTAACATTATTATCTCGCCACGCCCATTCTGCTATAGAATAAATGTTTACCCCCGAGCCATACTCCTCCTCAAAATTTGTTACTACGGTCTTGGTGCGGGCATAGCCGGCCATCGTTCTATCCATCACGCCCCCGGCTGAAGCATCATCAAGGAAGAACCCTATGCGTAACTTCCGGCGCACCGTATCATCATACGGAGTATCGATAACCGTGGTCCAAGTATTAACCGCGTTCACCATCGCCTGCTTCAGCTCATCGCTCCAGTAGTAGGTTAAGCTATCCTTCACATGACCACTCGCTAGCCGTGGGTCATCATACGCCGCTACTCCCATAGGTAGACCCAACATGCCCGCTTCGTCATTTCCGAAGAAATACAAATCAAACACATCATTCCCCGTACGGTCAATTTCTACCGCAGTCAGAGCTGTACCTATGCACACCCCACATACGGTCACCGAGCGAACAATTGAAGAGAAAACTTTGTTCATACGCACAGTACTTAACCATTTATCACGTATCATGTCAAGCCTTTCCCTATAATTCCGATGTATTTTTATATAATAATTAGATTTCCATCCGAAATTATCTGGCTTCAATCGTCATTTTCCTAAGTTCATGCGCCATTTACCCCCTTCAGGCATGTCAAAAAGTCGAATTCCCTGCTCTATTTTCGCTTGTCCATGACTTTTCTACCGACAAAGAAAGACATCTTCATTCGAAAAACTTGACTCTCGCCCTCGTTCAATCTATAATAACCCGCACAATTTTTTACACTTATGGCTACAATCACAAAGAGAGAACTCGTTAACATGGTGTGTGCTCAGCTCGACAACGGCTGCACACAGGCAGATGTACTGGAAATTGTTCAGAAGATGGTTGATTCCATCACGGAGGCCGTGGGCAATGGCGACACGGTTGTATTCCGCAACTTCGGCACTTTCTGCCCCAAGGAGGTAAAAGCTAAAGTTGGCCGCAACCCCAAGGACCCCGGCAAGGACGTGGCTATCCCCGCCCGCACGGTGGTTAAGTTCAAGGTCGGTAAGAACCTGAAGGAGATTGTTGCTAAGCTTTCCAAGTAAGATTGCTAAACAGCTCAAAAAAGAGGTCGCATCTGCCTAAGGCGGGTGCGGCCTCTTTCTTTTCACTTAGCCTCTGATAGCCTTGCTTGACTCATCAACACAAGTTGATGTATACTGCCCACATAAAATTTAACTATACACTTTATCACGGCTATGGCATGTAAAATCGACTCCGTTTCTCAGCAGGTATTGACCGCAGCAGAAGAGGGTGATGCCGTCACATTACGGCAATTATTGGCAGCAGGGGCTCGCTGTAACGTTGTCGGCGGTTATTGTTCCAGAGGCCCATTAACTCTTGCCGCACAAAAAGGGCATCTCGAATGTGTAAAGCTTTTGATTGAATATGGCGCAGATATTCAGGAAGAAGACATAGAGATGGATACGCCGATAACACTAGCCGCCTCTAATGGCCATACCGAGTGCGTGCGTTATCTCCTGGAAAAGGGAGCCGATGTAGATAGTTATTCTGTCAATGGAACTCCACTCATACAAGCAGCACGTTGCGGTAGTGCAGAATGCATGCAACTTTTGCTGAATAATGGAGCCAACGTCCATAAAAGTGTAAGTTACGGAACAACCTCCTTAAAAGAAGCAATCTATAATCTGTCGGTAGAGTGTGTTAAACTGCTGGTTGAACACGGAGCTAAGGTAACAGACGCTGATGATTTTGGCTTCGATGAAATGATGTTGGCAGTTCAGAGGGGAAATGAGGAATGCGTGCGGTTAGTTCTTGCCGCAGGCGGCAACCCCGCGTACATAGGAAAACACCTTGAGATTGCCCTGTTTGATGCCGTAAACGACGACGATGTGCCACGAGTGAGAGAATTGCTGAAGCAAGGAGCAGACGTCAATTTCAGAAATGCCGAGGGTGAGACGGTATTATTCCGCGCCCTGCAATATGGAACGCCTTGCGATTGTTTACCGGATATCCTGGCCGCCACCCCGGATGAAACAATCAGAAACTCGCGGGGGTATACCGCATGGGAGCAAGCCAAGATATACGGTGCGCTACATACAAGTGGCCTGACTGTAGAAGATTTGAGAAAAATGCCCTTACTATAAACATTGCCCCTACGGAATGTTTTATAAGCGCCGCAATTATAAAATTCCCGCCCATCGGTAAGCTACCTAGGGCGGGTGCATATTGCGGGGCTTGCTTCCCCCGCTCGAACTTGTTTTGTTTTACTCTCGGCCTGTCACGCCAAAGCTTTAGCGACGGCGACGACGAGCAGCCAAGCCTGCCAATGCCAGCAGAGAGAGTGTAGCCGTAGTGGGCTCGGGGACAGAGGGAGTAGGTTCCAGATAGGTGGGATTTTTAATATCATCAGCACTCACTTCTCCTTGCCAAGTTGTAATACTGATTCCTTTATCCTCGATTTCTGGTAGGGTCAGTGATGTTAATGCAACCTTCATCTCGTTTATCGATTCAGGGAGCTTCCCACTTTTATTTGGAAGGATGTCTGCTGTGGCAATTTCAGCCAATGTATCATTGTCATCATAAACAGAAATAGAAACAAGAGGATTATCTTCGAAAAGATTTTTAATCTGGATTAAAAGTTTATTGGCAGCAATTTCAAATTCAAATGGAGCTATTATAGTACCACTATTACCGGAAAAAGTATAAACCCCATAAGGCGCATCAACCATTTGCCAAGCCGCCATGTCCATGTATTGGCGTGCATCTGCATCGAAAGAGAAAGCTATAGTTGCTCCAGTTCCACCATGCCCCTCTCCAAATTGTAATTTGAAATCGACTTTACCAGCAGCACTCAGAGGAACCCCCAAGTCAAAGAAAAGAGCGAAATCTCCCTCCTGTGAAAAGGATGCTATATCGCTGAGTTCAAGATTAGAACCGGAGCCAGTATATTGATAATCATCTTTACTGATAGATGCTGCGGAAGCCACAGAAACCGCTAAAAAAGCGATGAAAGCAATGAGCGTCTTCTTCATTTTATAAGTATTGATTCGTTAAAAATTATGCATGTATGGGTATGCTATTGTCCTTCACGACGGGAGGAGAAAAAACATCCCCTAAGCAGTTGCCGTGAGTATACAGCATTCCAAATGCAGAGGTAGGGGATTATTGGCGATAATCAATCGGTTAATGGGAAAAAGTAAGCAGAATATCAGTTATAGCTGGTAAGAAAAATCAATAAAAGTGCGTTATTTTCAGTAATTTCCTACTTTTGAGCTTGTTACTGCATTTGGAATGCTGAGGGCTAAGGGTAGACCGCAGCCAGAGAGGGCGGAGATTTACCAACTAGTCGTTGTCCCACGCAGGAGACTTAGCGGCAAGAGGCATATTTTCGGAGGAGCCTTGCATTAATCGGTTAACTCATTACCTCATGCATAAAATCTATAAATGCCTCACCTTATAAATGGGCTCCATTCCTATAAAATGCTCATTCCGGCTTGCATACTCATCGATTCACTATATAATAGTAGCGTGAATAAGCTTGTTAGTATTCAAAAACAAGACCATTACGAAGCTAGGCGGTTCGCTATGATGGTGAGTCAACTGCTGATATGTGCCGTAATTTTCATGTTTATCCTCGGCTCGGGGGCAAAGGCTGATAATCCTAACCCGGATTGGGTTCTTGTATTCCAAGATGAGTTCTCCTCCTCTTCGTTTGATGGCAAAAAATTAAAATGGGGTCACAAATGGAACAAAATTGAATACATGTCACGCCCTGCTCCGGATTGGCGCAAACACCAATCGCGTGAAGACAAACTCATCGAACCGGGCAAAGATAAGAAAACAAGATTTGTGCGCTTGAAAGGCGTATATGGCAAGTTCAAAAGCCAGAGTTCTCAAACCGGTAAGCAAGAGACTTTCGCCTGCGGTGGCATCTTTACAGATAAAACCTTTTCTTTCAGATATGGCTATGTTGAGGTGCGAGCCCGCTTCGATTGTGCTAAAGGCGTATGGCCGGCCATTTGGTTGCTACCCAAGAGCGGTGGCTGGCCCGATGGCGGTGAAATCGACATCATGGAGCACATTAACCATCAAAATCAAGTCTGGCAGACCATCCATTTACTGCGTAATTCCGGCAGCGGAGATGCCTCCACCACTATCAACCCGCAGCCGACCATCAAAGATGTTACAGCATGGCATACCTATGGGGTAGAATGGGCTCCGGGGCGCATAACTTTTTATGTAGACGGTAAAAAAACAGGTTCCTTTACCAAAAACGGCTTTACTCATTGGCCTTTTGATAAGGATGTGGAGTTCTACTTATTAATCGACCAACAAATAGGCGGTAATTGGCCCGGGCAGGCCAACCCTGAACAGCTAAAAGCCAAAAGCGTCAACTTCGACATCGATTACGTGCATATTTATTCATCCCCGCAATACAAGTTCACCTCCCCAAAGAAGAAAAAATCAAAGCAAACACCCACTAAATCAAAAGATAAGCGCACAGTCAAGTGATGATTTCCCGGCTGTGTCAGCTTGGCCGCCCGATATTCACCAAAAGCGATGAACCGCCCCATTCAGGCAAATTACAAGATATCATTGAGCGACTTGTATGACACACAACCAAACGGCTCCAATATACAGCTAGATTGACGAGAGGCTCATTCTACTGTATACATAACAATATGAGAAGTTTATGGATGCTGATGATTCTGCTTGTCGGTTGCATGACAACGCAGGGAGCCGGAACACTTGGTGATGCGATTCGCAAAAAACCGGCCGCCACGGCTGAAGAGAAAGTACTTGCCCGGGTGCAGAACGGGCAGATGCTGACGGAACTACTGAAGCTGGAGCTGACAAATGTGCTGCGGCTGCCGGATTGCGCATTCGGAGCAGAAACACATGTTGCACCGGAGGGCTGCGTGCTGGTATTGGTGCAGGGTCGAGTGCGCAACACAGGCATGGATTCGGTAGTGTTTCAAATTCCCGATTTTGTTTCTTCCAGTGGTAAACGTTACGAGGAGGAAGACGCTGTGCGTTATACTCAGGCAAAGAATGCTATGATGGGGCTGAAACTAAACCCCGGTCAGAGCTATTCCTTTGTGTGTTTCTTTGCCATTCCCGTGGAGGAAGTGCTGAATTCGAAATTGCGCTTTGAGAAGGATCTCTTCTGCTGGGATGATGATGACAACACCTTGCTGCCGCTCCCGCTGGATGAAAATACTCACATTCAGGAGCGCGTGTCGTTGCCGCAAGTAACGGATATGTGATGCCCCCTCCAGAAATAAAAACAGCCCGGTGAAAGCCGGGCTGAGTCGTTCCCGTCGGAACGTCCGCGCGATATCTACCCTGCTTTTTCCCTCATATCGTTGCCATTTTAAGCTTGTAAAATAACATTCATGGAGTACAATACAGGCATCAAAAGTTGTATAATTTTATGGATACCCCGAAAGGCTATATTTATATTTTGACCAATCCTTCATTTCCTGATTACGTCAAAATCGGTTATGCCGACAACGTCGAAAACCGCCTGCAACAATTAAACCGTAGTGAGTGCATACCTTTCGCCTTTCGCGTTTACGCCAAATACGCGGTAAGCTCCAGGTTATCAGATATCAAAGTCCATGCTATTATTGATAAATTGAATCCGAATCTGCGTTCCATTGAACATTTTAATGGGCAAAAAAGAGTTCGTGAATTTTATGCCATGTCCGCTGAAGATGCCTATGCTGTTTTGGAAGCGATGGCTGAAATACACGGCTATACCAACAGATTAGAGTTGGTACTTCCGGACGAAAAAGAGTTGGAGGCAGAGGCTACCGCAGAAGACATCAAAGAGTGCAAGAAAGAACGCATCGCTACATTTACTTTCGCCCTATGTGGCATCGCCCCCGGCAGCGACATCGAATTCTGCTGTCGCAATAATCCGCACTCCGGCGTTATATGCAAAGTCGTAGATGAGCGCAATATTGAATATGAAAATAAATCATGGTCAATAACAGCTCTGGCAAAACACTTCACCGGTTCCGGCAGCCATATCGCCGGAACAAGATATTTCAAATACCGCGGAGAATGGTTGCACAAGCTGCGAGAACGTCTGGGTGTTTAAAACAGAGCGTCCCTCTTATGGGGGAAGTCCCCGCTTTTTATCCCCGCACCTTACTTAACAAGGCGCGGGGGTTATACTTAAAGGAATATTGGCTGTAATAGAACAGACAGGTACACAGGCAAAACTTTAGGCCATTTAATGCGTGACTCGTAGTTGATGCGCTGCCGATGTTGCCTTCCAGCGGGGGCCATCAGTAATTTGACAGGTTGTCCCGAGGTCATCGGCAGCGACATCGATGTTATTCTAGATTTTTCTCGGAGGCATGTCAATTCAAATCATTTTGCCGCGTAACTAATCGGGCTCCATATATCTTATGTGCTCTACGCGTTAGAATAACTAAAGTTCGATAAATAGGCAACCCCTCAGAAGAGCTTGCAATAGCAATAAGAATTTTATTATAAAAGAAATAAGAAATCGCAAGCCGAAGGCTGCCTAATTTATAACCCGCATTTGTGCGGGTGACATATGGTAGCCACGGGAGAAGTGAGCTGCGCGAACGAAACCCGTGGAAGATATAATAAGGAATTTGAACCCGCGCTTGCGCGGGTGGCATAAGCGTTGGCGCACTATTTTGCGTGGAAGTTGTCTATTTTTGTAGCAGCATTTTATGCCGCCCGCACAAGTGCGGGTTCATCTATTATTCCCACACTACCTGAGGCTTACGCCCCAGTCTACCATATTTCACCCGCGCTTGCGCGGTTTTATAAGTGAGGCGAGCCGCTGGCTCGCAGCTCTTAAAAGAAGACCATTCTCTTGGTTATCTAATTGTTCCAACGCGTGTGCTCTTAAACCCTTAGGGGCGCTTACCAAATAGAAAAGATAAAGCCGCAACCTCATGACAAAAGGAGCGGCTTTTGAAGAATTGGCTAGGCTTTTATTATTTGCGGCGGCGGCGTGCAGCCAGGCCTGCCAATGCCAGCAGAGAAAGCGTAGTAGTGGTGGGCTCGGGGACATTATCAGACTTGACATAAAGAACAAGCTTATTGTCCTCCCACTTCAAATCATCATAAGTAGCATTGACGCCATCGGTTTTCAAAGTTACATAATCATCACTCCAATACCGTACATACATGCTATTGGCATCAATCAGAATATAGCGGCCGTCTTCCAGAGATTCAAGAGCACTGATATTCAGAGTAATGCTATTGTAACACATATAAACCGTGCCATCAGTCTTTATCAATGCGTCATTAAGATTAGCCTCTGAAAGGGTAAAACTAAATTCGGATACTTGTGAATAGTCAAGCCCCCCTGTCGTAGTTAAGGAAGACCCTTCAGCTACAACTATGCTATCGAAACCATATACATAATAGGTGGAGATGTTGATAGACTGCTCCTCAGAGCCTACATACAATGTACGAGAGCCGCCGATATTGTTCGCATCACCACCGTAGATATAAGTTGAAATGGCACCTCCGGTCAGGTGGATATTGACATCTCCCGATACAGAGCCCACATTTGTGCCGAAAACATTGGTAATTGAACCGCCGGCGATGTTAATGGTCACATTTCCATCAATCACTTCGCTGCCATAAAAAGCCCCGCAAACGGTATTGACCGTAGCGACATCTTCAACGGTAATGGTTACATCTCCGCTTGTGGCGTATTTTTCGATATAGGCTGCATCGTACATTCCGCCATCCATACCGATGTGGCTACCACCGGTTACGTCTCCGACTTGGGCATTACCGCTAATGGAGATGTTGACAGAATCAATCTTTGCGCCTACGCCATATGAACCGTTAAGGGCTGTATTCAGACAGTTGCCACCAAATATCGTACCGACAGAACCGCCGGACACGCTGATATCTACTTCGCCCCCTACTGATTGTGCACGGAAATTACCCGATGAAAGCGTTTCTACATGGCCGCCCGTCATTTCGATGGATACATCATGAAGTTGCTTCTTATCAACAGTTTCAGCCCCCTGATTGACATACACGCCACCAACATGGCCAAGGTTTACGCCTGCACTAACATTTACCCCTTCTCCGATTTTTACTTGAGAAGAGTAGGTGCCATCACCGTTTTCTGTCAGTATATAATCAACGTTGTCAGCTTCAACCTTGGCATGAGCAGAAGCAGCACAGGTCATAGCTAAAAGCAAAGAGGCAGTAAACTTAGTTATTTTCATATATGTACGCAGCTATTGGTTCAGAGTCGGCATGCTTTGAAATCAACAGATAGGTATACAGGAGTTCTCAATCGCAAATGCCAGAAATGAGGATACAGCATTGCTGATGCTTACACTTTATCTTTGCATTGAAAATCTGTCTGTTAGACATGATTAAGTATTCCTTACACGTTCTGTTTGACATCCCTGAAGATGCCCTAACTCGTAAAAATCTAATCTTTTACGAATAATTTGCTTGCATCAGCATCAGCAATGCTGGAGGCGATCAAAGAAAAAGTGAGGGGCCTTCAAGAGGGACGAACTCACAGGGACTCTGCCATCATTTTTGCCTTTCCCAAACTGCAAAAAATGCCATTTTTGGCAGTTTACCGCTCCGTTCGGGCTACAACTCAGACAAAGCACGTCCATTGCTTCTCTTATCTCGATTCTGTTGCCTTAATGTGTTCGCATACTTGGATTGTTCTTTGGCGAACATGTTGAACCAAATGAGCAAACGGAGTCGAAGCAATATTGTATTGTGAAGCACTTAGATCCATCGAGTCCAGCGCTTTCAGGATGCTTTGAGTGGTACTCATGACCATCTTAAGAACAGCCTTATGTGGTAGGTTGACCGAATCTGCAAACAGACACCATCTTCTGTGCGAGAGGTAGAAGGATTGACTTTTCCCTCCCAGTCGCATGGCCATTCTACGGAGCAACCTGTTACCATAGTATGTTGTCGTCAGCAAATCGTAGAATGGAGCAAGCCTTATCCCGTTGCCTTCACGCAGCATGGAAAGATTCTTGGCGTGAGCATCATTATTGCCGATACACAGATTGAATATTGCCCATTTTACCAGTAGAGTCAAATCCACGGCTGGTTGCATGGAATGCCTCCTAATGAGCTTGGCACAATCAGCAAAGGACGGCCCACCATCGCGTTCGTATTTAATTTCTGAAAGCAAAGCTGACATCTGGCAGAAATCTTCCTGCGGAAGACGCTTCGGATGAAAGTCAGCGCCTTGTCGGTCGTACCGTTCAATATGCAGCACATTGTATCCATCCAACTGAAGAATGGAACTTTTAACAACAGGTAGCCCTATTTCTCTGCCCAGCTCCAGACAGAAATGCTCGTTCTCAACAGTATGGGCAAAACCCGGTATAGGCAATTTCAAAATGCAATTACTGGAGGCTCCCTGTATGGGGAGGTAATAGATTCCATTTTTGTGAAACAGCGGCAACTTGTTTTGAGCACCTGCCAGAGAGAGACTTGTTCTCCTTTCGCTCGACCCCATCGGGTATACAGGCAACTCATTGAGTAGTTGGTTCAGCCTTTCCCCCGTCAGCTCTTCATACGAGCCGACGTTTCCCGGACCACCTATACTGAAAGCTCCGGCACAATCTCTTCCTATGTGTCGCAACAATCCAAACACATTGGCTTCATCTGTACCAATCTGGCGAGCTAAAGTGCGGCGTATACCCCCCTCCGGTAAGATGTTTTCAAAAAATGTTCTTACCTCCGGCCCTCTGTGTGTCTGTTGAATGCGAGGTAAGGTTACGGAGATATCGAAGCCGGAGCGCTGCCAGCTCTCGCTGTACTCCAATTCAGGGAACCCGTGAGAATCAAAACTCACGTTAGCAACAAGCTTGGCTTCATAGTATATGGGAAGTGCATTCATCATTCATTTTCCTCTCTTCCTTTTATATCAACAGTTAATCCCAGCAGCGCAAGCAACTGGAGAATAACGCCAACACTAACTCCTCGTTTTCCTCGCTCTAGCTCACCCAGTAAGCGAGGACTGCATGGCACCATCATCGAGAGCTCCGCGATGGTAAGCCCTTGCTTCTTGCGGCGCTCCCGAATGATTACGCCTAATTCTGATTCTGTTACAACATTCATGTTCCCTTTTGGGATTATTATAGGCAATTCGGGCAAAAATGCAAGAATATATTCCTAATTAGGAAGATTTTGTTCAAAAAAGTTCATCAGATGCACAAATATTCCTAAAAAGGAATAAGAGCAGACGCAAAGAAAAACAAAACACAAGAAATGCCGCACGATTTCTTGCGTTCTGTTTAAGAGGGATGCCTGACTGACCAAGCTCCGACTAAGTTCTGACCAAGCTGCACTTCTTCGATTATGATTTCAACTTATCGAGCTTTTTCAGGTCCAGCTTTTTCTCAATTAATTTTCTATAAGTTATGATACTTGAGCGGATAACAAACGGATAAGAGCGGATAGCGTTGTCCAGATTTCCGTTGTGGAGACTCCCTTGAAACACCCCTCAAGGCAAGAAATCTTCGTAACTGAGGTACTGGGTAGCCGTTATGACTTTTGTCGAACTTTTTTCTGAGTGGAAAAGGCTCTCGCGATAGCAAAAATCAACTGAGCTGAAAATGCATAAATTGATTATTAAGAGAGGAGAGAGATTCACCCCCATTGAGGGGTCCTTCGAGGGGGTCGAACTCAAATAGGCTCCGACATCGATTTTTGCGGGATTAAAAACAGAAACATTGATATATCAATATTTTTATTTTACCAAAACTGCAAAAAATGCCATTTTTAGCAGTTTACCGCTCCGTTCG
>JAFZHC010000063.1 GCA_017555025.1 Akkermansia sp. | reverse complement strand
GCGAAAAGTAGTAGTCTTTGTTCTGGTGCTTTTCATGATATGGTAGGTTTGATTTTGGCGAATTGACTATACCATCTTTCATTCAGAAGAGCACCTTTTTTGTGCTCTCATCGTGTCGCATTTAATTTTGCCACTCTCACGCTGCAAAATCGCGCAAAAAATGGATTGACCACCCACACTTGTATTATGCTATGAAACATTTGCGCTCATCTGGGCAAAAAAGCAAGAAGAAATGGCTTGTTCGCGTCAAAAGAGCCGACATGTCGGAAAATTGAGCTGTACAGGAACGCGTCATTTGTGTATAATCCCCAGCATGAAGAACTGTCTTAAAAATATTTTGATAGCGGGAGGGCTGGGTATGTTGTGCGCTCTGCCGCTGGTGGCGCAGGATATCAACGCTGATGACCTGCTTTTTGCCATGCGCGAGATGACGGTTAGTCAGGGTGAGCGCGATGTCATGGGTACCATTCGCAAGGGGCGCAACAAGGTGCCGTTCAGCCTTAGTGCCCGTGGCGAAACGGTGGTTTTTCAGTACAAGCATAACAACGCCTGGCAGCGCTTCGACGTGCGTATTAAGGAGCGCAATGCTGAGCTTGTCCTTGTCAACAACGGCAAGGCTCAGGTGATGTCCCCCTCCAATTATGGCAAAACTCTGGCCGATACGGATGTCTGCTACGAGGACCTTTCTCTGCGGTTCCTGTACTGGAAGGGTGCCAAGTTGATTGAAGACAGCGCCAACGCTCGCATTAAGGGGCGTGATTGCTACATTGTCGAGGTGCGTAATCCTTCTCCCGGTGTGGGGCAGTTTGCTTGGGTGCGTATGTGGGTGGACAAAGATAACGGTACCACGTGGCAGATTGATGGATACGGCGCCGATGGCAAGCTCAAAAAACGCTTCTCCATCACGTCTGTGCAGCGTCTGTCTGATGGGACCTGGTTCTTTAAGCAGATGAAGCTCGAGGTGCGCGACCCGAAGAACCCCAACCGCACCATCGCGCTGAATTATCTGGAGATGGATGATTTGCCGGAGAAGAAGAAATAACCACCTCGATTGGTTTGCGCATGAGGCGCACCTGCCAGCTCTTTCACCTTTTATTGCCGGTTGCGCTGTTCGTAGCTGTGTTGTTTAAGGTGCGTTCGCTCATCGATGCCGGGGATGCCCGCCACGCCTTGTTTATCATGCTGGGTGCATTGGCTTTGCTGGCGTTGTGGGAGGGGCTGCTGCTGAAGTGCTGGTTGCTCCCGCTATGGGGGCAGGCCCTCGGTGAGCGTGTATACGGCGGTACCTATACGCCTGATGAGGACGCTCTGGTGGCTCTGGCTGCGCGAATTCGGCGGGAGCGGGCCTCTGCGCTGATGCCCGATTTTGAGGCTATGGTGCAGCGCGATGCGAGCCGTCTGCGCTCGTGGACCGAACTGGCCGATTTATATGCACAGGTATGGGGTGACCGGAGTGCTGCCTTGCAGGCCTTGTTGCGCGGGGCAGAGCAGGTGGCGGCGGCTGAAGACCGTGCGTACCTGCTCTGGCGGGCTGCCGTTTTTTGCGAAAATCATCTTCATGATATTGCTGAAGCCAATAGACTGTATGCCCGCGCTGCGGAGCTTTATCCGCGTACTGCTTATGGCGTGCAGGCTACGAAGAAAATCCATGCCTCGTTATAAGCTGCATATATAAGCGCTCAGGATTGAGCGATAACGAAATATGTCTGTAATCGTATTTCCGTAAGCAGTCGCTTTTTTATATTGCTTGTTTTGCCCATTGGTGCGAGAAAATTCTAATGAGCGTAGCATGAGTGCTATAGCGTTGCTTATTCTATACCCCCTTGTTGTGCATAAGTGCACCTATTAAGATGCCGCCCGTATGGGTTATAGGTATTATTTGTGTATAGGTGGCGATGAATGGGCGAATTCATCGGAGGGGGTGCGTGTATGATTCGGGTAAATACTATCCCTCGCACCTTAGTGGGTGCGGGTGGGGTGCGGCTGTACAATTTTCCGGGAGTCATCTACCCGGATTCCGTCCTTACTGAGCAGGACCGTCGCTCACGGGGAGTGGCTGTCATTATGCAGCAAGTGCCAAAGTGGGGCATATCCACCCGCGAGGCTGCCAATGTGCTGGGGTGCCTCCCTTCTTCGGCTCGCAGCCTTTTACACCGCGAGCATGTGCGGCATTGTCGCGTGGCAGCCAGCACATGTCCGCCCGTGGCATATTGGGATAGGCGTCAGGTGCATTCTCTGGCGGTATTACGACAGCCGGTCTTTATCTATCCGCCGCTGGCATTTGTTGTTGCCGATGAGGCACGCCGCACACTCGGGATATCGCGCAATACGATGATTCGCTATGTCAAACACGGCCAACTGCACCAAGTTCGATTGCGGGTACATACGTCGCATGGGGCTCGTATCGTTACCTATTATCTGCGTGAGGAGGTTTCGGTTGTACTTGCCCGGCCTTGTCGAGTTCTGCTGGCTCTTGGCTCCCGCCGTGCGGCAGATGTAAAATCGGCCGGGCTTAGTCGCATGGGGGTAGTGCGTTTGTAACGAATAGTGTCGTAGGGTGATTTTAAGCTTGCTCCCGAGGGCTCTGCGCGTTATTATATGCTCGTCAACATCACCTCATCATGACAGAGCAAAGCGGACAGCCCGTAGAAGAGTTCACCACTGTGCAGGCCATATTTGTACGCAGGCGCAATTGCCTGTTGCTGAAGGCTGATTTTTCACCCCTTTTTGTAGACTATTATCTGCATCTCATGCAGCATCGTCAGCGCAATGCCGAGGCTGAGGATAGCATGTTTAAACAGTTGCTGGCCTTCTTTACCCTGCATCTTGTCTCGCGCCCCTGGCAGGAGTACCATGCATGGACCCTTAATATCAAAGACCCCATGCTGGCCAATTATTTCGTTTCCGGCTCATCGCTTACGGAGGATGTCATCGGGCGTGTCTTTACTCAGGGAGTCCGCGAGCCCGAGAAGAACATGCTTTTTGCACAGAATCTGCGCACCAATAAGGAGCCGCAGACCTCCGTCATTATTCTGCCCGGTAATACCGTTGCAGAGTGGGTGGAAGATTTCTACCGCCAGAGCGAGCAGCGCCAGGCTCGCGCCTTTGAGTTGGCCGGGGATGCCTATGCGCTTATCACCGCTCAGCCCGGTGCTGATCATGATTGGCTGAGTGAGCTGACGGCTGACGACGTAGCCAATATCGAAAAGAATGAGGAGGTAAAGGTGCTCGAATCCCGCAAGTTTACATTCCGCTGCGGCTGTACCCTCGACAAAATTCTGCCGACCATTCGTACCATGCAGAAGGATTTTGCCGATTTACTGTCGGAGCAGGGGTATCTGGAGGCATCCTGCCCCCGTTGCGGTGCTACCTACCACATTACCCCTGAAATGATGCAGTGAGCCGCTCCCCGGGCTTATTGTGCCTGGGCTAAGTAGCGTAGAGTAACCCGTTGTAGTGTTTCTGCCGCTGTGGGCATGTGAATGCCTGTGGAGAGCAAGCGATGATTATTCATGGCGGTGTGGCAGGGGCGCTCAGCGCGGAAGAAGGTAGCCTCTGCAAGCCGTTGGCGGGTTATTTCAGGCATGCCGGGCAGGGCTCCGGCGGCTACAGCCGTCTGCAAGGCGAGGGTGGCGCAGTCGTGCCAGCTCAGCGGCTCCCCGCCGGAGCATACATGTAGCACCCCATCATGTTCGGTTGCTACCAGCTTCAGCACTACCCGTGCAATATCCTCTGCGTCGGTCGGCAGGGACCATTTGTCACCTATGGCGGCTAGTGGTTGACCGGCCAGCGCTTTTTGCAGCGTGCTTTCTACAAAGGAAGGCATGGATGGGTTGCCGCATATCCACGACACGCGCAGCACTAGTGCTTGGGGCAGCGCTTCCAGAACTTGCAGTTCACCCTCGCGTTTACTTTCACCGTAGGTGTTGATGGGTTTGCAGCGCGTGCTCTCATCCTTCAGGCCGGGGCGGTGCCCGGTAAGTACATAGTCGGTGGATAAATGCACAAACCTGGCACCTGTGTGCCGACAGGCCAGCGCCATGGCAGCCGGAGCCATGGCATTTACCCGGTGGGCGGTCAGCGGGTCGTCCAAGCATGCCTCCAGCCCGCTGACGGCGGCGCAGTTTACGACAACTTGCGCACCGCTATCCAGTACCGTGCGGCTGACTTCATCGGCATTGCGTAAATCGCATTGGCCGCGGGTCGGTGCCACCACCTGCCAGCCGGCAGATTTTGCTACTCGGTGCATCACCTGTCCTGTGCGGCCGCTGCCGCCGAATAGAAGCATTGTCATGGTAGGTGTATCCATATGATTATTCCGCTGATTTTTATTGTAACAATTCCCCTGAACATCTGCAAGACGCGTTTGCGTCAATTCTGCCGAAAATAAAAACTCTAACATCGACCGGCAGGTCTGCGAGAGCGTAATAAAAGGAGGTATGCAGCAATTATACCTTTTTTAGAGAGCAGTCTACGAAAAAGCGGTCATAAGAGTAAAAAAATTATCAGAAAATAGGCAGGATTTTTCAATTAAGACTTGCTACACGGTTGAAAAATAAGTATACTGCATCAACCACACACATAATTATTTTGTATGAAGGATCGCGCAAGCTATACACCGGAAGATAAATTAGACATCGTTTTGGCGGTATTCTCCAAAAAGACAACGATTCAGAAAGTTGCTAAGGAGAAGGGGATTGCTCCCACGCTGATATCTCTGTGGAAGAAGCAGGCTGAGGACGCTATGATGGCTCGCTTTCAGCCGCAGCCCAAGGGCCGCCGTAAGAGCAAGCCTGAGGGGGCACCCGTTACGCCGGAGTCCAGTTCTTTGAAGAACGATGCTCGCAAGGCTAAGATTAAAGCTGCTCATCTTGAGGCCTCTCTTAAGGAGACTAAGGCTCGCTGCGCCCGTCTGGAAGAGCAGGTGGGTGCCCTTGTAACCACTCTTGGTTGCCGCATGGTAAAGGTGCGCACTCCCCGCAAGGGCAGCAAGGACTAAGCTTCATTCACGCATCGGTCTGATTTCTTATGGCCTTTCCCGCATGCTGCGTATGGCGGCATGGGAAAGGCCTTTTGCTTGCATCGAGTAGGAACCAACAAACGCACCTCCTCCGAACCGATAAAGAGTTTGTGTCATTAAATTGCATTTTAGATAGACATTCCGCATATCTGACGTACAATAGACCAAGTAACTTCAGCCCCGGCTGTGTGAAAGCTGTGGAGTGCTGAAATATGCTTTTTAAGTATAGAAAATAAGAAAGATGAATAATCCCTTCAAGAGTTGGACTCGCCGTCTGGGTTCTGTTGCGCTGGCCGCTGCATCGCTCGTGCCCTGTACAACCGTCAGTCAGGCTGCGCCGGATTATGACCAGATTGGCAAGCAGTTTTCTCTGGTGCTTCAGAATGCCCATTTTTCTCGTGCACGCTTTTCGCTGAGCATGTATGAGCAATTCCTCGATTGTTACCTGCAGAGTGTAGACCCGCAGCACCTGTACTTCACTCAGGCCGATGTGAACGCCCTGCGCAAGAAGTACGCCGGCTCCTTCGGCGATTACCTGCTTGCCGGCGAGACCCGCACTCTGGCAACCGAGCTTTATACGGAGTACTCTGTGCGTGCCCTGCGCCACATTGCTCAGGCTGAAAAGATGCTTAAGGAATACACCAAGCAACTGCCGGCGTTCGACTCTGACCGTAGCACGCCGCGCTCCCGCCGCAAATTGCCTCGCGCTGCTGATGATGCTGAGCTCAACCAGACTTGGCGCGACATGATTGACGATATGGTGCTCACCGAGATTATTCGCCGTGAGAACGTCGCCCGTCTGGCTCGTGAGAAGGGTAAGCCCGACCCCAACGCCGATGAGCTGCCTGTGGCCGAAAAACTTCAGGCTCGCATTAAGCGCCTGCGTAACGAGGTGCAGGAGGCCGATACTGAGGACATGGTGTCAACCCTGCTTAATTCTGTTGCCCGCACATACGACCCCCACAGCGACTACATGGGCGCCCGTGAGGAGCAGCGTTTCAAGGACCAGATTAAAGCCTCCATCGTCGGTATCGGCGCTCAACTGCGCGAGGATGACGATGGCTCTACCCGTATTGAGGGTATTGTGAAGGGTGGCCCCGCAGCCAAGAATGGCCAGCTTAAACTGGGCGACCGCATTGTGGCGGTGGACTCTACCAACAGCGGCAGCTGGACCGATATCATGTACCTGAGCATCGATAAGGTCGTTGACCTCATCCGTGGTCAGAAGGGTGTCTCCGTTAAGTTGCGTGTGCTCGAGGCCGAGAGCGGTGAGCAGAAGGAAGTCGTCATCGTGCGCGATGAAGTTCCCATGTCCGAGTCCCTCGCCAGTGCCAAGATTGTAGACATTCACAAACCCGGCGAGGAGCCCTACCGCGTGGGTATTCTCACCTTGCCTTCCTTCTACATCGACCTCGATAGCGGCGATGTACGCTGCGCCGCCGACGTGAAGAAGCTGCTGCGCCGCATGACCAAGGAGGGCGTGAAAGGCCTTGTGGTTGACCTTCGCTTCAATGGCGGCGGTTCCCTCGATGAAGTCCGTAAGATGGTAGGCTTCTTCACCGGGGCCGGTCCCGTGGTGCAGGTGCGCGACTCCCGCGGCCATATCGAACGCCTTACTGTGAGCGGTCGCCGTCTCTTCAATGGTGAGGTGGTGGTCATCACCAATAAGCTCAGCGCCTCCGCCTCCGAGATTTTCGCCGGTGCCATGGCCGACTACGGTCGAGCTGTTGTTGTGGGCGATGAGTCCACCTACGGCAAGGGTACGGTGCAGATTCCCCGCAGCCTGGCCGATTACCTGCCCTACTTCACCTCTCGCGAGGGCTGTGGTATGATTAAGGTAACGGTGCAGAAGTTCTACCGTATCAACGGTGCCTCCACCCAGCTGCGTGGTGTGGAGAGCGACATCGTGCTGCCTATGTCCACCGCCGCTCTGCAGATTGGTGAGGGTGAGCAGGACTACGCCATGCCTTACGACGAAATGGCACCCGCCGGCCACTACGTCAAGAATCCCCGCATCGGTCGCATCCTGCCCGAGCTGCGCCGCCGCAGCGCCGCCCGTGTGGCGGCAGATAAAGACCTGCAGTACAGCAAGTGGTTTATTGATTATCGCCGCAAGATTATTGAGGAGAACAAAGACTCCCTCAACAAGGCCACTCGCATGGCAGAAGATGCCCGCCTGCGTGACATCCAGCGTGCTAACGATGACGAGCGTAAGGTGCGCTACGGAAAGATGGCTGAGGAAGATGCCCGTAACCTTACCGTCTACCGCCTGACCCTGAAGGACCTCGATGCCTCTACTCTGCCCATTGCCACCGATGAGGATGAACAGAAATTCATGGAGGAAGCCGAAGACCCCGAGGAACAGCTCGAGGATAAGATTAAGTACCCCTCCACGCTCGATCCTATCCTGCGCGAGGCTCTCTACATCGTTCGCGACATGATGTCCATGCCCTGATAAAGCGGGCGCATCTGCCACGAATCATTGACAAGCTGCATTTGATGACATTCGGCGGCTTCGCCGCGGGTAAAACCAGCGAAGCCGCCGAAGCTTTTTTTCCTCTCAACTCGTCCATCCCCATGTCTTCCCGCCTTACTGACCTGCCGAGCGAGTCCCTGCCGCGCGAAAAGCTGCTGGCTTCGGGGCGAGCCTCTCTTACGGATGAAGAGTTGCTTGCCATCTTTCTGCGCACCGGTCTGCCCGGGTGTAATGTGCTCGAGCTCGCCGGCCGCCTCAAACAAGCAGCCGGCTCTCTTGCCGCTCTGGGCGCTATGGAGGCCTCTGCCATTGCCAAATTGCACAAAGGCATAGCTCAGGCCAAAGCCGCCACACTGGCTGCAGTGTTTGAACTGGGGCAACGCGCAGCTCGTGAAAACGTCACTCGCACCGCCCTGCGTACGGCTGAGGACGTCTACAACCTCCTTGTTGGTGAGTTGCGCTTCGAGCAACAGGAAATCATGTACCTCCTTCTGTTGGATAGCCGCGGCATGCTCATACGCCGTGAGCGCATAGCCAGCGGCACCCTCACCAACGTGTTGGTGCATCCGCGCAATATTTTTGGCCCTGCCATGCAATACAACGCCGCGCGTATCATTATGGTGCACAACCACCCCAGCGGCAACTCCTCCCCCAGCAGGGCAGACCGCGAGCTCACCCTCGCCATCAATCGCGCGGCTGATGTCATGTGCCTACGCTTGCAAGACCACGTTATCATTGGTGCCCCTACCCCCGAACGTGCCAAACCCTACTTTAGCTTTGCCGAAGAAGGCAATCTCGAAAACCTCCGCTAAGCGCAGCGCTTCCCCGCCACTCGTATCTTGTACTTCGTAAATTTCAATTCCTATGCGTGACTACCACACCCACCATCCCAACCCGTCAGGCGGCTACATTTGCTCCGTTACTCGCGCAGACTGGCCCCGCGTGGCCGAGGCCGACGGCATGACTCCGTGCTTCGGTGTGCACCCCTGGCATGCTCACGAGGTTGATGTAGCCGAGCTTGCCTTTGAGCTCGACGACTGGCTGGTGCGCAACCCCGGGGCAGACGTAGGTGAGACCGGTCTCGATGCCTCTGACCGCCACCGCGAAACCCTTGAGCAGCAGCGCCTCTTGCTGCATGTGCACCTCGGCGCGGCGTTTCGGCACGACCGCTGTGTGCATCTGCATGGTGTACATGCCTGGGCTGAATTGCTCAGTATTTTGCAGGAGCGAGCTCGTTGCAACACCCTGCCGCGTATTCATCTGCATGCCTGGAACGGCTCGCATGAGCTCGCCCGTCAGTTCCTTGCACTAGGTGCTACCTTTTCCGTTGGCCTCCGCGAGCTGACCCACTCCCGCGCAGAAGAACGCTACGCCCGCATACCCGAGGGGCGCCTGTTCCCCGAGAGCGATGATTCTCCCGCCAACTGGCCCCGCACTCTCGCTTTATTCCGCCTCCTGCGTCAGGGGCTGTAATGTCTCTCTTTCCTACCCCGTGGCCTTACTCTGTGGGGTGGGAGTAAAGCGCAAGAGAATATACCTGTTATGCCAACAATACAGTAAGCAAACGTCTGAGAAATCTTATACGCATGGGGGTGATTTGTTGCCATGGGGGGGAGCACTGCCCCCAATCGCTGTTGCAGTTTGAGCAAAACGGGAGCGAATGAATGAAAAACGGCAAAAATTGTGTATTCTTTCACTTTTTCGCTTGACTCCCTCAAGTGACATGGTAGACTGGTACTACATCATCCTTTAACCTATTTCACATATTATGAAAAAGATTTTCGGTCTCTTCGCAATGGCTGCTGTGGTAGCTACCTCTCTTACCTGCTGCGGTGGCGGCGGTGGTGACGGCAGCAACTTCGCATACAAGACATACCGTTTCAATTCTCCCACGATGGCTGGCTCCATGGTCGTTCGCATTTTCGAACCTATGGGGAGTGGCGCCCAGCGTTATGAGGCCACCATTAGTTTCGGTGACCGCGGGACCCCCTACAATGGCGAATTTGAGGTAATGTCTGATGCCGACGCCGAGAATCCCGTTGTTACCGTTCATATTAATGGTAACCCCAATTTCGCTACAGATGAAGGTGTGTTCGAATTCTTCTCTGACTTCCTTCCTGACGATTTGGAGCAAGGTGATGGCGTGTATGGTGCTCCGCAGCCTCTGATGACTTTGACCTATGAAAATGCTCAGAAGACTATGGGTTCATACACCTTGCAGTACAATTTTAAGATGGCAGGTGATGATCCTCGAACCGAGGAAGAAGAGGGTGAGAACCATGAGTATACATATACTGTAACATACGATACTCCTCCTCTGCCTGCTTTCAGCGTTGTAGAGTAAAAGTTCTTTTCTTATTTCGAAAGAGCGCATCCTTAATCGGGTGCGCCTTTTTTATTTTCAGAAAAGGCTGTGAATGAGTTTTTGACTCTTAATGATGCCTTCAGAACGCCAAGCCGTTCCCACTCATTAATCCTCCCACAGATTATCAGCGCCTGGCACGCGAATGCGGCGGGACTCCGCCGCGTAACCGAAGGAACCACAGTCGGGGGTATCGGTATCCTCTCGGTAGTGGCGGGGCTCGTTGCCATAGCGGCGCAGGTAGTCCACAATACCGTGGCCAATGGTTTCGGCATAGTGGCGGGCGGTGGCGGGGTTACTGAGGTAGAGTGCATGCCGGCGATTGTTGAGGAAGGCGGCCTCGACCACAGCCGCGGGAATGCCGGAGTCATCGCAGGCGTTCATCCAGCCGGCGGCTCGGGTCGCATCCTTACAGCGCACCTGTACCTTGCATTCAATGCCGCCGTTGGGCATGCCGTGGTTAAGCACCTTGGTGTTGAGCGCTGAGGCCAGGCACTCAGCCAGGCGGTCTCCGTTGTAGCGGTTGCAGATGATGAGGCTTTTGCTGCCGCCGCGGCGGCGCCAACCGCGCTCACTATTGTGGTGCAGAAAGACTGCGCAGCTGGCCTTGCGGGAGATGGCGTAGTCTGCACTCACCATACCGCTAGCCACGCGGTCGCCGTAATAATCGGAGGGGTAGCGGTGGCCGGTATCGGGTTCGCCAAGATGGTCTACATCGGCTTGTTCGGCCCAGGTGGCCAAGGGCTCGCGCTCGGGTTCATCGCCGCGGTTGCATACATAGACCTTATATCCGGCATCCTCAATCACCTTTTTGGTGTAGCCCACATATTCATACCACCAATCGAGTTCCTGCAAGCGCTTGCCATTTACAGCCCGGGGGGTGCGAGCACCACCGGCGCCCACGCAGTGCCCGATATCCAGCACCACCGGCCCTTCGGCTGTTCCTCGGGGAGCGCTGCAATTGCTCAGACACACGGCTGAGCAGATACATAGTACTACAGATGTGAGCCACTTACGCATAGCGGCGGCCACTATACGCGCAATGCCCCGCAAGGTCAAGGCGAAAGTGAAACAGTTGAGGGAGAAGCCCCCGAAAATGAAGGGAGGCGATGAGATGTTACCTGTACCCGGCATGGGGGCATCCCCGCAACATCAGAGCCTCGCCTAGTGGATAAACCCGTGCTTGTGCGGGCTCTCTGCACCGTAGTTCTGTGCCCGCCGGGGTAGCGTTTTGCAAGGGGGCACGGCTAAGCCGCCCGGCTCAGTACTTTATAGAGTGCAAATGTCGATTATAAATCCAATTTGGTTGCATCTGTGCCGGGTATATGCTACACTCATGGCATGAGGCCAGTTATATACCAGCTTTTTGTGCGCCACTTCTCAAATGACAAGGCAGGGGGCGTGCCGTGGGGAACCCGCGAGGAGAATGGTTGTGGTACTTTTGCCGGGGTGAATGATGCCGCGCTGGAGTCACTCGCTCGCATGGGCGTAACCCACCTGTGGCTGACGGGTGTGCTGCGCCATGCTACGCAGACAGCGTATGAGGGGGTGCCCGCCTCGCCCGCATGTGTGGTGAAGGGGATTGCCGGCAGCCCCTATGCGGTAACGGATTATTTTGATGTGGACCCCGATTTGGCCGAGGTGCCGGAGCAACGTCTGGAGGAGTACCGAGCACTGCTGGCCCGCGTGCGCCGGTGGGGAATGGTGCCGATGATGGATTTTATTCCCAACCACGTGTCGCGCTGCTATAGCTCGGTGGTGCGCCCCGGGCAGAGTCTGGGGGCAGCGGATGATAAAAGTGTTTTTTTCGCACGAGATAATGCATTTTATTACCTTGAGCCATGCGGTGGCGATGCGCCCCTGCTGCTGCCCGGCGGTGCCTTTGAACCGGAGCGCGGCTGCGCACGCGTGACCGGCAACAACGCTGCGACCCGCACGCCGAGTGCCTATGATTGGTATGAGGCGGTTAAGCTTAACTACGGGGTGGATTACCGCAGCGGGAGTACCGCGACTGAGGGCTTGCCCGCTGAGTTTGCGCCGGGCGAGGCGGTGCCCCGCACCTGGCGGCAGATGGATGAGGTGCTGGCATACTGGCAGACCATGGGGGTAGGGGGCTTTCGCTGCGACATGGCGCACATGGTGCCCATGGCCTTCTGGCGCTGGGCGGTGGTGAATGCCCGACTGAGAGATGCGGATGTGTTTTTCATGGCCGAGGCCTACAATGACCACATGAAACTTTGTGCAGGGGATGCACACGAGGCCTTGCTGGCAGCCGGCTTCCATGCGGTGTATGATAGCGAGGCTTATCGCGGGCTGGTGAATATGTACGAGGGCTGCGCCTGGGCGAATGATCTGGATGCTCTCAACCGTGCCGAGTTGCCGCTGAGCACGCACGGTGTGCGCTATCTGGAGAACCACGATGAACCCCGACTGGCTGCCCCCGGGCACTGGGCCGGGCAGGGGGAGGCCGCTGCCCGGGCGCTCATGCTGGCACAATACGCGGCGGTGAGCTGCCCGGTGCTTATCTATAACGGGCAGGAGGTCGGTGAGCGTGCCGATGGCCCCGGCGGCTATGGCGGGGACAACGGGCGGACATCTATTTTTGATTACACCCATTTACCGCGTTTACAGCATTGGGCTAACCATGGGCGTTATGACGGGGCGCTGCTGACGGCTGATGAGGCCGCGCTGCGTGCGTTTTGTGAGCGGCTGTTGCCCCTGCTGCAGCACCCGGCTCTCAGCAAAGGTGCCTTCTATGGCCTGAACTGGGCGAATCGCCAAACCCCCGGTTACGGCCGCCTGGCGGGGGAAGAGGTGTCGGGGCATCGCCTGTATGCCTTCCTGCGCCATAACCGCAAGGCTCGTTCGACAGTGCTGGTAATCTGCAATTTTGATACCTCCGCGCCTGCAAAAACGTGGGTTCACATACCCGAACATGCTTGTGACTGGGCGGGGAAAACGGCGCAGGAGTATCGCTTCTGCAACCTCCTTAATCCCACCGCCCCGGATGTAAGCATTACTCGCAACGCCCTGGCCGGTGAGGGCTTGCCCGTGCAGCTGCCCCCGGGGGGAGGTTTGCTGCTGGAGTGGAAATAAGCTGCCACGGGCACGATGAACAATATTGAATAAAAGAAACGCTGAATCATGAAAATGAAATGGATGAATGAGTTTGCAGACCTCGCCTCTCGCGTGCTCCGTGCTGCATGCAGTTGCTTGTCGGTACAGTGGAGGGATGTTCGCGGTGCTGTGGCGCCGGTTCTGCCGGTTTTGTGGGTATTGTGCGGTGCTACGTTCTGCCCGGCTGCTATTGAGGCTCCGGCGGATACGGTTTACCCCCGAGCCTTGCTGAAACACCGTGTGGAGCCCAACGGAACGGAGCACCTGTGCACGCCGATTGCTCGTTATAAGGACGCCGCCGGCCGCACCGTGGATTTGGTGGGGGCTGTGCATCTTGGCTCAGCCCGCTATTACCGCGACCTCAATCGGGCCTTCGCACGTTACGATAAGGTGCTCTATGAAATGGTAGATGGTGAAGGCATGCCGGAGATGCTGCGCCTGGCTCGCAAGGTGGGGCAGGGGAAGGCTACCCCCGAGGAGGAAAAACGCTTTAAGGCGGCTGTTGCCACTCAGGCAGATGCCTCGGGCAAGGGGAGCGGCGTTGCTTCCATGCTGGGGCGCTATTATGTGCTGATGGCTCAGGCAACTGACCTGAGCCTGCAAATGGAAATGATTGACTACAGCCTGGAGAATATGGTTTTTGCCGATATGAGCTCAACCGAATTCTCTCGAGCTATGGCCGACCGGGGCGAAAGCTGGATGGGGCTTATCGTTCGCTCTCTGGGGGAAGGCGGTTCCGCCGGTGTCAATCCCTTCGCTCCCGGCAGCAGCTCGCTCAAGGCCTCCCTCATCCGGGCCCTTCTGGCGGAGAGCTCCGGCAGTTCACTAGAGAGCAGCGCGGTGATTATCTCCCGCAATGAACGTTGCTTTGAAGTGCTGGACCGCGTGCTGGCAAGCTCACCCGAGCGCTCTCGCATTGCGATATTTTATGGCGCCATGCACCTGCGCGATATGCACCGCCGACTTCAGAAGCGTGGCTTTACCCTGCACGGCGTGCAGTGGATAACCGCTATCTGATGCGCAACCTGTGTTGAAATGCTTCCCAAAATGAGGGCTTGAGCCCCAAGAGCCATTGTGGAGAGGCTGCCCCGGCCTCTCCTTTTTTGCGCCCCTCCGTAAATCCAAGAGCGCGAGTCCCGCAGGGATTCGTAAAGATTTTCAGGCTGTGCTTTATGCCGACCGCAACACGTGCGGGCGGTATAATGCGGGGCATCTGTATGGAATATGGTCACATGACTAGGCCTATGCTTATATCTCCCGCAGCAGAACAGTTTTTATACGCCGGGCGAGCCTGTGGCGAGCGTAAATGAAAGTCCCGTGGGGACGTCAGATAGTAGCGCGGAGTGGAGCTGCAAAGCAGCGAAACTCCGGGAAAATCAGGTAAATAATTTATCAGAACCCCGGAGGGGTGGCAGCCTTTTTAAGATATAGTTTGGCAATTAATTTTGCTTGTCAAGTCTGAATCCATTTTTCTCCAAGAACTGATGAAACTCTTCTAATGTCGTCTGTTTGCGATGGTGAATCTCTTGGTTAGAGATGTAATGGATAACATTGACTTTTCTGGAAGCACTAACGGAGAATGCAGCATACCCCTCTTGCCATGAAAAATTACTATAGCTAGAGTCTAGCCCTTTTATCCATCTGCTTGTATTGGCCTTAATGGTACGAACAAAATCAGCCAGACTTACCACAACAGGCGGTGAAGCTAAAATGTGAATATGATCGGGTCTTCCACCCACAATGTAAACATGCCCACTAATGGCTCTAATAGTTCCTCCGATATAATGAAAAATTCTTGTTAAATCCTCTTCCTTCATAACACAACTCGTGTTTTTAATATGGAAGATGATATGCAAGCTAACATTTATATAGGAACTGCTCATGACTCATTCACATGCTATCATATATTTGATGGAGTGACAAGTTGAAACGATGCGTTTTTATTTCGTTTGGCTGCCACCCCTTTGGGGTTCGATATTCTTTTACATCTCATTCCCGGGGTTTTGCCGCTGACGCGGCTCCACCCCGCGCTACTATCTGCCGTCCCTGACGGGACTCTTTTAGAAAAAGCCCCGGCGGGCGGACTGCAACCCATTTGCAACCCGCATGCAACCATTACCTGTGCATTGCGTACAAAGGGTGCCAATTTGTTGCGCTGCGCGTTGCTTCCTGGTTTTGTCTCAAAAAAGGGAATGAATGCTCTTGAATTCCCGAAAATCGGGAGTTTTAGACTCCCGATTTTCGGCAAAGCGTGGTATATGTGACTATTATTTAGCCGGCCAGCCGATGCATTGGTGCACGATGACGGAGTGGTTCTCCGGCAAGCCGATTTCGCGCTTGAGTGCGTCCTTGTCAATCATGGCACGCACCACGGTGGAAAGCCCGCGCGAGGTGCAGTACAGGTACACATTC
>JAFZHC010000062.1 GCA_017555025.1 Akkermansia sp. | reverse complement strand
TGCGAAAAGTAGTAGTCTTTGTTCTGGTGCTTTTCATGATATGGTAGGTTTGATTTTGGCGAATTGACTATACCATCTTTCATTCAGAAGAGCACCTTTTTTGTGCTCTCATCGTGTCGCATTTAATTTTGCCACTCTCAGCTGACTGAAATTCAGTTAAAAAAACTTGACAAAAATAGACAATGTGTGCATAAAGAAGCCACGCACGCGCAAGCGACCCTGAACAACATATACAGACTGAATGAAGAGAAATCTGACCATACTTGCTGCCACAGCAGCTCTGCTGACTGCCTGCTCTACGCAGAATGACCTGGCAGCCATGACCAAAGGTGGCTACGCTTTTCGCCCGGCACGCATCAAGATAGACCCTCACAAAGCCGTCAGCCATGGCCACTGGGACCGTCCCGCCGGGCTGGAAGGTGAACACCTCATTGTAATCGACACCCAGCTGCAGCAGGCTAAGTATTATATTGCCAATCAGTATGTAGGCAGCAGCACCATTTCCTCCGGCAAGGCCGGCCACGGCACCCCTGCCGGCACCTTCAAGATTCTCAGCAAAGACGAGGACCACACCTCCTCCACCTACGGCAGCGTGGTAGATGCTCAGGGCAACACCCTCATTGCCGACTACACTCAGGGTCAGCCCATGCCCCCCGGCGGCATCTATAAGGGAGCCCCCATGAACTTCGGCATGCAGATTACCAACACCGGCATCTGGATGCACGAAGGCTATGTAACCGCTGCACCGGAGAGCCACGGCTGCATCCGCCTGCCCGGAGATATGGCTAAAATCTTCTTCGACAACACCCCGGTAGGCACCAAGGTAGTCATTAAGTAACAACACATTCTACACCAATACCATGAACATCATCGCCCGTACCGTCCGTCATCTGTTTTGCCTGCTGTTCGTGAGTATTGCTGTATCCTGCCAACAGCAGACACCGCCTGCCCTCCCGGCAGAGGCAGTAGTGCAGCCCGATGCCTACGAACTCTTCGTGCGAGCCCACCCGCGCTACCCGCGCACCATGGAGATTTATCGCAATAAGGAGCTCATGGCAAAGGCCACTCCCTACAGCCCCATCTACATCTGTCTGTCTCAACAACGAGGCCGCCTTTATGTGGATGACAAGGTAGCCGCAGACTGGCCGGTATCCACCGGGACGAATAATCATGCCACCCCCACGGGGCGCTTTCGCGTGCAGGAGAAAAAAAAGACCTACAATTCTCGCACTTGGGGGCGCATATATGATGCCGACGGGAAATGCATCAACAAAGATGCAGACACCCGAAAAGACCGAGTTCCCGAAGGCGGCAAATTTGTAGGAGCCTCCATGCCCAACTGGCACAGGCTCACGGGCTCAGGCATCGGCATGCACACCGGCAAAGTTCGTGCCGGGCGTACACTTTCGCATGGTTGCATTCGCACACCCTCCCTCATGGCCTCGCAGTTGTTCGAGATTACAGCCACCGGCAAAACCCGCATCACCATCACTAAAGAGGTAGAGAAGTGCTACCCCACCTTTGTCGGCACTATTCACAACACGGCTGACCGAGTGCCGGCGGAGCAACAAATGGCAACCCCGCCCTCAACGGATAAACCACAGCCTATCGCTGAGCCGACAACTCCTAAAGCTCCCACGCAAGAAGCTACCGTGGCTGAACAAAACCAACCGACCCCCGAAGAACAGGCCCCTCCGGCAGCCTGAAAACTCAGCCTCAACCGCATAGCGCCGCTACACCACCCGCTTATCGGCCTCAATACCTCCGTTCATTACCCGATGAGCGCTCACATGGCGCCCCTGCTTTTTGCACTTGCCAACAGCTGCATCGCGTGATATACTGTGGGTTCACCACATAATACTGAGATATGAACGCTATTCCTAACGTACTGGCAGGGCGCTACGCCTCTGATGCAATGAAGGCCATCTGGTCCGCCGAGGGCCGCATTGTGCTGGAGCGCGAGTTCTGGATCGCCGTCATGAAAGCGCAGAAGGACCTGGGGCTCGACATCCCTCAGGAGGCCATAGATGCCTACGAACGCGTGAAAGGCAGCGTGAATATCGCCAGCATTAACGACCGTGAGCGCATTACCCGCCACGACGTCAAGGCCCGCATTGAGGAGTTCTGCGATCTCGCCGGCCACCAGCACATCCACAAGGGCATGACCAGCCGCGACCTCACCGAGAACGTGGAGCAGCTGCAGGTCTGGCGTAGCATGCAGATTATTCGCGACAAAGCCGTGGCCGTGCTCGACCGCATGAGCCGCCATGCCGCCGCCTGGCGCGACATCGTTTTTGCCGCCCGCACCCACAATGTGGCCGCTCAGGCCAGCACCATGGGCAAGCGCGTGGCCATGTTCGGCGAAGAACTGCTGCACTGGGCTCACGCTTGGATTAGCATGATGGAGCGCTACCGCGTGCGTGGCCTCAAGGGGGCTGTGGGTACTCAGCTCGACCAGCTCTCCCTCTTCGGCAAAGCTCCTGCCACCGTGCGTGAGCTCGAAGACCGCATCTGTGCCCACCTCGGCATCTCCACCCGCTGGGCCAATGTAGGCCAGGTATACCCCCGTTCGCTCGACTTTGAAATCATCTCCGGTCTGGTAGGCCTTTCCAGCGGCCCCAGCAGCTTCTGCAAAACATGGCGCCTCATGGTAGGGCACGAGCTCTGCACCGAGGGCTTTGCCAAGGGGCAGACAGGCTCCAGCGCCATGCCCCACAAGCAGAACCCCCGCTCCTGCGAGCGCGTCAATGGTTTCCATGCCATCCTGAAGGGACATCTGAGCATGATTGGCGGCATCATCGGCGACCAGTGGAATGAGGGCGATGTCTCCTGCTCCGTGGTACGTCGCTGCGTACTGCCCGATGCCTTCATGGCCGCCGATGGTCTGTTCGAGACCTTCCTGACGGTGATGGACCAGATGGGCGTATACGAGCCCGTGATTAAGACGGAGCTGGACCGCTACCTGCCTTTCCTCATGACCACCACCATCATGATGGCTGCGGTGAAGCGCGGCGTAGGTCGAGAAGAAGCTCACGAGGTTATTAAGGAGCACGCAGTAGCCGTTTCAAACGAGCTGCGCAGCGGCAGCATTGCCACCAACGACCTGCTCGACCGCTTGGGTGCCGACAGCCGCCTGAAGCTTACCCGCGAGGAAATTCAGGAGATTTATGATGCCAACGCCGGCGATACCGGTATGGCCGGCGATCAGGTAGATGCCTTCTGCGCCATGGTCAGCGAGCTGGCAACAGCCTGGCCCGATGGCGTGGGCTACACCCCGGGCGCCATCCTGTAAATCCATACATCCCGTTAACCTATGGCGGAAGTCAGAGAGCAGGTTCTGTTTGAAAACGAGGCTTACCGGCTAACGTCGCGTAAGCTGGTGCAGGCAGACCTGACGGCAGAGCTGGAGGGGCTGACCAGACTGGTCATCACCCGCAACGGCGAGCGCAGGGAAGTGCCCGTACCGGCACTTCCCGCCGGCCTTACAGGCATGCGCAGCAACCTGCCCATTCTCACCGCCATGTACAACCTTGCAGCCCACGAACTACAGGCAGACATACAGCCCGACGGCAGCATGCAGGCCGGGGCTGACTGGCACTCGGTGTGGACGCGAGATATTGCCTACGCCGCCACCCTGGGTGCCGGCCTTATGGCACCGCAGGCCGTGAAGGCCAGCCTCAAATCGCGGGTAAAGGACGGCGTGATTCTGCAAGACACAGGCACCGGCGGCGGTTGGCCCATATCAACCGATCGTGTAGTCTGGGCCATGGGTGCTTGGTGCCTCTACCAGTCTGAGGGTGATGCGGAGTGGCTGAAGTACAGCATACCGGTACTAAAGGCAACTCTGGCGCAGGACGAACTTGTACAAAAACCGGGCTCGGTACTGCGCACAGGCGAGACCTCGTTCATCGACTGGCGAGAGCAAAGCTACCCGGACTGGATGACCCCGGCTGACATTGGTGCCTCCTACGCCTTTGGCACCAACGTACTGCACTATATAGCCAATATCATCCTTGCCCGCATGCTCGACGAGCTCGGCCGCAAGGCGGAGGCCGAGCATTACCGGGAAAAAGCCAATCAGCTGGATGAAGCCATTGAGCAAACTTTCTGGAGCAAGGCCAACGGCCAGTACTGCATGCTGCGCACAGCCGATGGCTGCCCCGATGACCGTATTGATGCCTTGGCCAACGCCCTGGCTGTTATCAGCGGTCTGGCAGGCGAGCACGCCACACGTGCGCTGAACGGCATTAACCGCAGCCCGTGGGGCACCCCGGTGTTCTCCCCCTACAAATCCGGCACTCCGGCGGCTTACCACAACCGCGCGGTGTGGCCGTTTGAAGAGGCCTTTGTGCTGATGGCTCACGCCGAGCAGCGCGACCCCGCCGGGACCGCCTTCTCAATGGCCTCCATGCTGCGTGCAGCCATGGCCTTCGGCACCAATAAGGAAAACTACGGCGCAGAGGACGGCGAGGCAGCCAGCACGCTACAGAACTCCGACCGCCAGCTCTGGAGCGTGGCAGGTATGCTGGGCCTCTTCTACTACGGCCTGTTTGGCATACAATATGAGCACGACAGCCTGGTATTTGCCCCCTGCGTACCCAAGAGTTTTGCAGGCAGCCACTGGCTGACCAACCTGCGCATACGCGACATGGTACTCACCGTCAGAATCAACGGCTATGGTACCGACATCTGTTCCGTTCTCATCAACGGCAAGGCAGGCTCCCCCATTATCCCGCTCAATACCAAGGGCAATCTGCAGATTGAAATTGAGCTCATGCCGGCAGATGATGAAGAACCCTTGCCCGATTTTCCCGCCGCCCGCGAAGACCTGCCGGAGCCGCAATGGAACAACCCCACCGCTAACCGCCTGAACTGGCACCCGGTTGACGGAGCCTCCGTATACTACGTCTTCGCTAATGGTAAAGCTCTGGGAGCCACCCCGGAGTGCACCTTCCCCATTCCGCGGCCGGCGCCGTTCTGCACCGAATATCGCGTGCAAGCCGTCGCCGAGGGGAACACCAGCAACCTGAGCCAACCTTGGCAAAGCTGCCCCGAGGGCACCCGCCAGCTCCTCCGCCCCTGCACCATTGGCGAGCAGGGAGAATTCGAGGTAGAAAAAGGCCAGGCCTGGCTCGACACCAAGCCCTGCACCGCCCGCCTGAACTACGAGCAATGCACCGTAGCCGCCGGCACCTACGAGCTGAGAGTGCAGTACTGCAATGCCACCGCCTCGCGCCGCGATGGCGACACCTGCGCTCTGCGTGAGTTACTCATCGATGACGAGCCTGTAGCCGTCATCCCCCTGCCCCACAACACCGAGGCCGGAGAGTGGGAGCAATACACCCTCACCGCCCCTATTACCGTTACCCTCAAGAGTGGCCATCATGTGTTCAGCCTGCGTTATAACGCGGCAAACTGCACCAACGCCAACGGAGCCATCAACCAATGCATGGTACGCGCCATTCAGCTAACCCGACGAGCCTGACGGATTACAAGTAAATGACTATGGCCATGACGGTTACAGCCCCAAAAAGACAAGTTCCGCTTCGCGCACTCGTACACCTGCTGAGCGCGGGTGCATTGTTACTTGCCGGTTGTTACCCGCCGCCTGTACAGTACCCCTACACACCGCTGGTCACAGAGCGGCGCAGCACGTTACAGGAGAACTTGCTTACCCTGCTGCCACCGGAGCAGCGCCAATTGGCCGCCGCCCGTGCCGAGGCCCAGTGGCTGGCAGACACCGCCTACAAGGCCTCCGCAGCCATTGCACGCATCAACAACTCGAATTTCCCCGGCTGGGCAGGTAATGCCCTCATCAACGCCTATATTCAGGACCGAGGCCTTTGCTGGCACTACCAGCACGATATGTACCGAGAGCTGAGGCGGCGCGAGCTGCGCTTCTTCCGCATCGGTTGCTGCGTGCGCGACCACACCAAGCTCTCTGAGCACAACTGCGTGTATATTGCCGCAGCAGGCAGGCACTGGCCCGAGGCTTGGGTGCTCGATGCCTGGATGTGGAACGGCCGCCTGAAGGTTGACCCGGCCGTCGAACTCGACGCCGATGAATGGGGCGACCTGCCGGAGATATGCGACATGCTCTGCATGGCCTATCCCGCCGGCCACACATATCCTGTAGAGCATTGGTTCAGCGTACGTTGCGATGATGGCCGCTACATGATTTCCTCCTCCAATAAAGCACGACAGTCTGCCCAATATCGCCGCATGTACGAGAACATTCAGCAAGGCCATAAAGACCATCCCGGCAGCCTGACAAATTACTGACGCAAAGCAGCCCAAACTGCCATACTTTCCACTTGTCAAAAAGGGTGCTTTATGCCAGAATCCCTCCCCGTTACATGGCACGCACTCTTTCCACCAATCTCGAGTCCAACATCTCCTCTGCGCTGGCAACCCTCAGCATAGCGCTGGCAGTTGCGGTTATTCTTCCCTCCTGCCAACGTGCACCCCTGCCTCAGTACGCCTCCACAGCTCCTGTAGTGGCTCAGCGCAACGAACTTTCAGACCAACTGCTGGCTCTCCTGCCCGAAGAGCAGCGCAAGCTCCCGACCGCTCAAGAAGAAGCCCGCTGGCTGGCAGACACCGCGTACAAAGGCTCCGTCAGCATCGCCCGCATCAATAACCCTCTTCTCTGGCCATCCTGGATGAATAACCGCCTGGTCAACGCCCCCTTCAACATCCGCGAGCGAGGCCTCTGCTGGCACTACCAGCACGACCTCTACCGCGAGCTGCGCCGCCGCCCGCTCAACTATTTCACCCTGGGTTGTTGCGTGCGCGACCGCGGCAAGGGCTCCGAGCACAACTGCGTTTACATTGCCGCCCGCGACAATACCTGGCCCGAGGCCATCACCCTCGACGCATGGAAGAAGAGTGGCCGCCTCGTAACCTTCACCCCTGAAGAGCTGGATTTAGACGACTGGGAAGACCGACCCGAGACCACCTTCATGCTCAATTACATCTACGCCGAGGGGCACACCTACCCCGTGGAGCATTGGGCGCTGGTGAAGAGCGGTAAAAAGTGGAATGACTATGTACCCACTTGGGTGGATGACGGTCGTAACACCCGACAGGGCAAAATCATGTACAACAACATGTACAACGGCTTACAACAGCGCGAAGGCAAGCCCACAGACTACTAAACGACGAGGAGCGCAGTACGCCAGACGATGTTAGCGAGCTCGCCTTGCTGAGCTCGCGCCACCAAGCAATGCCGCGCAACGGCTTGTTGCGACTTACCTCGCCCCTCGTAGCAGCCCATCAGGGTTGCAGGCGCTCAATATCCCACGAACCATCAGGCTGCAGGCTGTACATAAAGCGGTCGTGCACGCGCCCGGGGCCACCCTGCCAGAACTCCATGTGGTGCGGCACAATGCGGTAGCCACCCCAGAAATCAGGCAGCGGCACCTGCCCCTCGGCAAACTTATGCTTCAGCTCGGCAAGCTTCATCATGAGCAACTTGCGCGTGGAAATCACCTGGCTCTGGTGGGAGACCCAGGCACCCAGCTGACTTTCGCGCGGGCGGGAAAGGAAATACTTAAGCGTCTCGGTACGTGAAATCTTCTCCGCGCGGCCATACACAATAATCTGTCGCTCCAGCGTCACCCACGGCAGCAGCATACAAATTTCCGGGTTACTATCCAGCTCACGAGCCTTGCGACTGGTGTAGTTGGTAAAGAACACGTAACCGCGATCATCGTAGTATTTGAGCAAAACGGTACGTAAAGAGGGACGTCCATCAGGGGTGCTGGTAGCGATGCTGATGGCATTCGGCTCAGGCACCTCAGCCTTCAGCGCTTGATTAAACCAGCGGTCAAACTGCTCAAAGGGAGTAGCAGCCAAATCCTTACGGTGCAAGGTATCCTTCAGATATTCCTCTCGAAACGCAGATAAATCCATGCGCACACTATAGCACTAACAAGCTCAACTGGCAAGTAAATTCAAAAACTCGGCAAGACCGCTTTACCAAAGAAAAAGCTCCGAGGTTTTCACCTCGGAGCCTTCTTCACATCCCCACGCGGATTCGAACCGCGGTTCTATGACTGAGAATCATATGTCCTAACCCCTAGACGATGGGGACTTTCGATGTGGTGTTGCGTGGCAACGAGGAGATATTAGCAGAAAGCGCCGAGAAGTCAAGAGAAATTTGTAAAAAAAGTGAAAAAAATTGCAATAAGGCAGGATTGATGTTTGCAGAAAGGGGAAGAATCTGCTAGGATGGAGCCATGTTAAAACGCCTGACCATGTGTACTGCAGCGCTCCTGACTCTGGCAGGGGCTCAGACCAACGACGATGTCGTGGTGGAACAGGCAAGCCCGGTTGGCGAAAGCACCGAGCACGCTAAGCCTGAGTCAGTTCTCGCCCCTACTCCATCGCAAAACGCCCAACGGGTAACAGCCAAGCAACGCGCCATCGATGAGACAGCCTTCCCCACCGGCAACAGTACGGAAGAGGCCGATGAACACGTTGTTTCTCAATCGCGCATGTTCTCTGTGAGTGGCGGCGACTCCCTCCGCATGGGCGCCATTGCCACCAAAGCCGATGAAGTTCGCGGTGCCGTCTGCCGCCTGCTCGGGGTGGATACTTCATGGAAATACGGCGTATCTATACGACTTATCGGTAAATCAACCGACCCGGCAGAACCGAATCCCATCCGCACCCGCATCCGCATCATCGGGCAGGAGCCTAACTTCCAGATTCGCATTTACCCGGGTGGTGGCATTGATGTAGAGCGACTTACTAACGCCATCATCACCATGACACTCTTTGAGCGTGCGCTGAGCGCTCAGCGCATTGATGCCCTGCCCGACAGCGTCAATATACCTCAATGGCTCATTACGGGCATTCAGCAGGCGGTACTGTGGCGCAGCGGCAAAGCCGACCGCCGCCTTTACCGCAATCTCTTCGAGCGGGCTGAAATGCTTTCGCCTGAAGAAATTATCTCCACACCTCACCCCGATAAACTCGATGCCACCTCGCGCCAGGTATACGAGGTATCTTGCGGTGTACTGGTCATGTGCCTGACAAATCGCGAGGGCGGACCGGCACAAATGCGCGAGCTTATCACCGAATCTGCCATGGCTGACAGCACCCCGCAGGAGCTCATCACCGCGCACTTCATCGAGCTCGGCATTGATGCCGGCATGCTCAATAAATGGTGGGCGCTCGAGCTGGCAGCACTCTCCGAAGCCCCTGCAACGGAAATGCTTACCCCCATGGAGACAGAAAAGCAACTTGCTGAAGTGCTGACTATTCTTCACTATGACCAAGAGACACAAACACCGCGTGCTGTTAGCGCCGATAATGTGTACGCCCTCTTGGAATTGCCCGAGTGGCGTGCTAAGATTCGCCCCTGTGTGGAGCAACTGATGGAGCTCAACCTCCACAGCTTCCCGGGCTACCGCGCCATTATCATGGAGTACTGCCGTGCATTCGGCGATTTGGCCAACGGTGCCACCCCTGATCAGGTGCAGAACATCCTTGGCCCCTTGCGCGAGTTACGCCAGGCCTATATTACCACTTCGCTGCGAGCACGCGATTACCTCGACTGGTACGAAATCACCCACCTCGGACAAAGTAGCCACAGGGAGGGCTTTACCGACTACCTCGAAACCATGCAGCTGCTGCGCAATGAAAAACCGGGACCGGATACCCCCTTAAGCCGATACCTGCAAGATATTGAAGAGCTTTACAGCCTGAAGTCCGGCAAGGATTTGCCGGAGCGTATTCTACAGCAGGTACGCCGAGCCCGCAAGGCAGCAAAGAACAACACCATGCCCTCTGAGCCATGAGAAAAAAACAAGAGTTCACCCTGCCCCCTGCACCCGATATGAGCTCCGAGGCAGCCGCTTATGCCGAGGGTCGCAGCTGTGTGTGCGGCATTGATGAAGCCGGGCGAGGACCGCTGGCCGGGCCGGTAGTTGCTGCTGCCGTAATACTGCCCCCCGGGTACGAGCTGCCGGGACTGAACGACTCTAAAAAACTTACTGCCCGCAAGCGCGAGCAATTGTTTGAGCAACTCATGAGCGACGACGCAGTACTGAAGTGCATCGCAACGGCTTCGGTACAGGAAATTGATGAGCTGAATATTCTGCGTGCTACCCATCTGGCGATGGCTCGCGCAGCACAAGGGTTGCCCCGCCCGGCTGACTTCTGCCTGATTGACGGGCTCGCGGTACCCGGCTTCCCCCTGCCCTCCGCCAATCTGGTGAAGGGCGATGCCCGCTGCCTCAGCATAGCGGCAGCCAGCGTGCTGGCCAAAGTGACACGCGACCGCTACATGACAGAACTTGCCCGCGAATACCCTCAATACGGTTTTGACCGCCACGCAGGCTACGGCACAAAGGCTCACATGCAAGCCATACACCAATATGGAATTACGCCACACCATCGCCGCTCGTTTGCACCTGTTGCACAGGCTGAACTGCCCCTGGAGTTCTGAGACTCCACCCGACCGAGCCCGACTGGGTGAATATGGTGAATTAGTGGCAGCCTCCTACCTGCGAGCACAGGGACTCAAGGTTCTTTATCGAAACTTCCGCTACGGTAACAGCGGCGAGCTCGATATCGTATGCCGTGACCGCAACATTCTCGTAGCATGCGAGGTCAAGAGCTCAGCCTCGCCATCCTCCGGCGCACCCATGCGAGCCGTCGATCGAGCAAAACGAGACCTACTCCGCCGGGGCCTCCGGAATTGGTTACAGCTCCTCAAGAGAGACGATATTCCGACCCGTTTTGACATTGTTGAGGTTTATCTTATCGGGGGCAAAAAGCCGGAAATTCACCACCATAAAGGTGCGTTCGGCATGCATGAGGGCGCTCACCACTACTGATTTTTGCGCGATTTCTACCCGCTTTTTACCTTATTTACGACCTTCTTTTGCCGGTTCCGTACTCTTTGAGGTACGGAAGTCGTGATTTTTTGACCTTTCTCCACCATCCTCAAGCCATTTTATAAGCCTCATCACAAACACTTAAAGTCACACCATTGTCGATTTTGCAACTCTTTTATTTTGTGCGCTTTATAACTTTGTATTTCATATTTCAGTTTTCTTTATATTAAAGCGCTCTTTATTATTATTTAACTTTTTCTTATATTTTAGAGCATTTTATAGCCAAAATTGGCATTTTTATACCCATTGAGGAGGATTGATATCTTGAGCTCGACCGCTCTTCTGCATCATTTTTTATCATGCTTCTATGTGATAAGTCATGCTTGACTATCTATCAAGATGCTAAAAAAAGCATTTTTGAGGCATTTTTCCGCTAAAATCATCATTTTTTGCCATTTTTTAAGCTTTGCGAGATTCTTATTTCCGTATACAATTGCACGTCGATGTCCTTTTGTGCTCGTAATATTCCTACAAAAATACAGGAATAATAATCAACTTTTCCGTAATAAAATTTCTTCAAAACAGCCACTTTATTTCCTACTTATAAACAGGAATAACGCAGAGCATTTTCGTTTTTTATTTACCCCGCAATTCGGAAGGAAAATAGACTTTACTATCCATTCGGTGCATATATACTATTATTTCTATTTTATTTGTTTTACACTTTATGATTTCTATATACTTATTTTGTTATTATTTTTATAAAAAGTTTTTCATTTTTTGGATAGAGAGGTATTGTAGACATTTTTCCTATTGTTGAATAAAATAATAGTGATATATTATTCTCCCTACCGTATATAACACAGGTGCCACTACCTCCTGCGCGGATGCGCAAGGCAGACAGGCGTCTTGACTTAGCCGGGGATATATGGTAGAAAGGAGCAAGTCAACCTATTGCAGCACAGAGATGAACAACACGGCACTTTTCAGAGAACTGAAGCAGCAGCTGCGGCGGGAAAGCCGCTTCTGCACACAAGAAGGGGTGCTGATACGCAACAACATAGCCGAGGCCGCGATGGAACTGAGCCCGGAACTACTGCGTCTGCTGCTGCGCCATGACGGTCTGCGAGCCTATTTCTTTGCTGAGGTGGACGGGGTGTTGGTGTTTGACAAGGTAAAGTTTCTGCGCTTTGTCAACAACAAAAACTTTCTGCCCGACAGCTTTACAGCCTACCGCAACCGCATTGGACTAGCGGACGGCACGGGCGACATGCTGGCCGAGCGCCGTCAGGTTGTGCTGAGCTGGCCCTACAAAGATTGCCTGCTGGAAGGCGGTCAAACCCGTGAAGAAGCAAGCCGCCGTGAGGTATTCTGGAATGAAACTCTGGCTCCTGATGAAATCAACCGCCTGACAGAGCCCAAGGCACTCACCCACTTTCACCGCGTGACCTCCGAGGGCGAGCAACCCGTTGAGGAACTGAAAGAGAGCGACAATTTCATCATTAAAGGCAATAACCTATTGGCACTCTACAGCCTCCGACGACGCTTCGCCGGGCAGGTGCGCATGATTTACATCGACCCGCCCTACAACACAGGTGGCGACAGCTTCGGCTATAACGACACGTTTAACCACAGCACATGGCTTACCTTCATGCGCAACCGTCTGGAGGTCGCCCGTGATTTACTGACGCCCGACGGCAGCATCTACGTGCAACTGGATTGGAATGAAGCACACTACTGCAAAGTGCTCATGGATGAAATCTTCGGTCGCGATTGCTTCCGCAACGAAATCATCTGGTGCTACACCGGCCCCGGCTCCCCCGGCATGAAGCAGCTCAACCGCAAGCACGACACCATCCTCTGGTACTCCCGCAATCCCAATGAATGGGTATTTAACGGCAACGATATACGCTTGCGCTCCGAGGTACACGCCGGCGGTTTTAAGGGCGAAATGAGCGCCCATGTCAGCAACAGCTACACCGAAAAAGGTAAAATACCCGAAGACTGGTGGGAGCTCTTCCACACCCCCGAAGATTTGGCTGAAGAAATCCAACGTCTGGGGGAAGAGCAAAAGCGTCTGGACGATGCCGATTGGTTCAAGGCAGCCGTAGCCGCCCGCATCCGCGTGGATGGCGTGCAACGCACCGGCTACCTCACCGAAAAGCCCTACAAGCTCATGGAGCGCCTCATCCGCCAGGCTACACAGGAGGGCGATCTCGTGCTCGACTTCTTTGCGGGTAGCGGTACCACCGGCTATGTAGCCGGGTACCTGAACCGCCGCTACATCCTTGTGGAACAGCTGGAAGACACGGTCAGCATCATGCACCGCCGTTTCCGCGATGCCTCGCCCGTCTACTGCGAGCTGGCAGCTGCCAACAGCCGCTATGTGGATGCCATTACCACTGCCGGCACAGCGGAGGAGCTCACCCTCATTCTGGAGCAGATGACCGCCCGTGGCCACCTGAACTGGCAGGTCGATGTGGAGGCTCTCATAGCCACCGCAGGTGAATTCCGCGCGTTGCCGATAGAGCAGCAGAAGGCCATCCTGCTGGAGAGTCTCGATAAAAACATGCTCTACGTGCCGCTGAGCGAAGCTGCTGATTGCGATGCCGCGCTGAGCACGACCGATCTGGCCCACAACCGCACCTTCTACCGCCAGGCATGAGCCACGTCGCCACAGAGTCCGCCCCCCTGCCCGCCATCATTACTGACGGGCTCAATCCGGCGCTGCAACTCCGCCCCTACCAGAAGGATTGCTTTGCCGCCTGCCTGAAGTATTGGCAGCGCTATGGGCAAAACCCTAACGGCCTGCACCACCTCCTCTTCCACATGGCCACAGGTAGCGGCAAGACCCTGATTATGGCAGGGCTCATTCTGTACCTCTACGCCCAGGGCTACCGCAATTTCCTCTTCTTTGTCAACTCCACCAACATCATTGAGAAAACAAAGGAAAATTTCCTGAACCCCTCCTCACCCAAGTACCTCTTTGCACCCACTATCACCTACTTGGGAAAACCGGTGGAAGTATGCGCTGTCAGCAACTTCCGCGAGGCTCGGGCAGATGCCATCAACCTTTGCCTGACCACCATTCAAAAGCTGCACGGTGACCTCAATTCAGCCCGCGAGGGTGCCCCCGACTACGAGGACTTTGCCCGGCAAAGCATTGTCTTCATTTCGGATGAGGCACACCACATGAATGCCGCAACAAAGAAGAGCCGCCCCCTGCACAGCCTCACGCTGCAACAACTGGAGCTCGCCTTCGATGCACCGGATTTTGAGCCGAGCTACGAAAACACCGTTCTGCGCCTTTTCAACAACGGCACCGGGTCAGACCTTCCCAATGTGCTGCTGGAATTCTCTGCCACCATCGACTTTGACGATGAAAACATCGCGCTGAAATACCACAACAAAACCATTTTCGACTACTCCCTGCGCCAATTCCGCCGCGACGGATACTCCAAAAACATTGGCGTGCAGCAGAGCAACCTGTCCCCTATCGATCGCGCTCTCACCGCCACGCTGCTCAGCCAGTACAAGCGTAAACTCTTTGCGAGCATAGGTCTGGAGTGTAAGCCGGTTATTCTCTTCAAGTCGCGACTCATCAAAGAAAACGCTGTCTTCTACCGAGAGTTCACAACAGCCATCCGCAACCTGAACGTGCAAAAAATCGAGGAATTGCGCACTGCTGCCGAGGGAGACGCCGCTGCCATTTTCGAGTATCTGGCAGCCACCGGCTACTCCCCCGAGAACCTCATCAGCGAGCTACAGGAGGACTTCTCAGAGGAAAAACTGCTGCTGGTCGACAACACTGAAATCACGCCGGAAAAACAGCTACTGCTCAACAGTCTGGAAGAGCCCGGCAACAAAATCAGAGCTATTTTTGCAGTAGACATGCTCAACGAGGGATGGGATGTACTCAACCTCTGCGACATCGTGCGACTGTACGACACCAAGGCCACAGCCGGCAACAAACCGGGCAATAAAACGGTGGCCGAGGCCCAGCTCATCGGCCGAGGCGCCCGTTACCTGCCCTTTGTGGATTGCACCGCACCGCTCGCCCCTGCCGGTCGCCGCAAATACGACCGCGATACAACAAACCCGCTGCGACTGCTGGAAACCCTGCACTACCATAGCGCCACCAACAGCCGTTATGTACAGGAGCTCAACACCGCTATGGTACAAAGCGGATTGGTAGCAAAAAGCAGCCTTCACGTCACCCTCGCGCTGAAAGACAGTTTCCGCCACAGCGAGTTCTGGCGCAACGGGCGACTGTACTTCAACCGCCGCGAGGAACTTGCGCCCGATGCCGCGGCACCGTTGGCAGAGCGCCTGAGCACGCCCCTCAGCACGACTCTTCAACTGCGCAAAGGGAGTTGCCGCCTCCCCCTAGCCGGGCTGGGGCTGCACCTGCTTCGCGCAGCGCTGAACCGGTTTGAGTTCTACCGCTTCAACCGCTTGCAGGAGATTTTTCCGCAACTGAGCGGCATGCGCGAGTTCATGGAGAGCCCGCTCTACCTCGGTGGTCTTACCGTACAGGTAGAGGGTTGCACCGCCAAAACTCCCCTTACCCCGCAGCAGCGCATGTATATTGCCCAGGAAGCCCTGCAACAACTGGGGCCGCAGCTCCCCCGCCGCGAACAGTGCTACCAAGGTCGTCGCACCCTTACCTCAGCCCCGGTCAGAGAATTACTGCGCGACCGCAGCCTGAAGTTTGAGTATGATGCCGACGAGGTTCCCATCGATGGCAGCACCTATACGGCAGAAGAATGGTATGCCCGCACCGGCTGCCAACCCACCCCGCCCGAGGCAGAACTGCTGCAGGCTCTGCAGTCGGTCGCGCCGCAACTGCGCGAGCTGTACCGCCATATATGGCTTATACCCAACTGTGGCGACATACACCTGCACGAGTTCTCCACCGGTACCCCCTTTGCGCCGAGCTATATCCTTTGCCTCACCCCGGCCGCCCCAGGCGCCACGCCGGTGCAAATATTCCTCGACTGCCGCCCCGCCCATCTGCAAGAGCTCTACAGACACCGGGCTGCCACCCTCCAACAGCTGCAACATGCTGCCGAAGCCACCTTCGCCGCCTCCCTCTTCACTCGCCCCATCATTCTCGGTCGCGCCCTCTACACCCCGCAAGCCATCGCTGATTTCATTCACGAGCTCCTGCAAGAAATCCAATAATGTGATAGAAACTCTGTTAGACGGCTCACTTTTCCACCCTCCAACATTTTATCTATCTTATTTTTGCTGACAATCTCATTTTGAATGAGATTACAAGTAAAAAATGCGTATATTGCTCAAAAAAATACTTTGAGATGATTGAGCCATTATTTTCCCTTCGCTGAAACTAAGGGTTTGTTTTTACTCAACTTACTGAATTTTGAATACGGTAGAGAGTATCTCATTCAAAATGAGATACTCTAAGACTGTTCGCCATCCAATGCTCTTACATTGTTTTGCGCTCTAACTTATCACTTTCTCCGAATCATGAAAATCCGTATTCCTTTAGTATTGCGAGCTGCCGTATTGTCAGCCATTGCACTCTCCGTATCTTCTCAGGCAACAGCTGAGGGAATTGCATTGAGTCTGGACACCACCGAGAAAAAGATTACCGGTGATTTAACTGTCTCAGGCGATGAACGTGTAGGTTACATTGAAAACGATGACAGCCTTTATACGAAGTTTGTATTAACCGACAACACCAAGCGCACACAAAATCTGACGGTTACGGGCAACCTCACCATTGAGGGTAATGCTCAGGTTGCCGTTGGTGGCGGACTTGGAGATTCCGGCCAAACAGCCAAATTAAAGGTTGACGGCACGTTAACTGTTAACGACAACGGATACCTGAAAACGTCTAAAGCAGACGTTGCCAACTTGGTAATCAATTCCGGCAGAGTAGATTTCTTTACCGGCTCAACACACGGCTTAGGTTCCGGCAACAGCTATTATTCAAGTGGTAGCGCTAAGCAAGCCCATATTACGTCGAGCCTTCAAATTAATGGTGGCAAGTTATTTATGGGTGCTACTGAAGGTGCCTATGTAACAAATTCGAGCAATCTTGAAACCACCAAACACGCAAAGATTGGATTCAAAGGAAGTATTTCTCAAACCGGTGGTTTTGCGGCCATTCGCGGTGATGTTACTACAAGTGGAGCGGTTACTATCAGCCAAACAGGTAATAAGGCTTCTACCATGTATTTCACCGATGATCTTAATCTCGGTGGAAAATTAACCGTCAACCAGAACAACAGCAACGCCTCGCTAGTCATTGGCCGACTTACCGGAAGCCAAAACGTAGACATTAATCAGTCCGCAGGTTACCTTCAGCTGGCTACTGGTGCTTACTTGTCTTCGGCTAGAACCATTAGTCTCAAACAGACGGGCAATGGCACCATTGACATCGGCGGAGGTTTGTCAACTGCAGCACTTACCGAAGCCGAACGTAATAAAGGCTACTATGCTGCACGTAGCCATTTCTTTAACCAAAACGCAACTTATGCTATCGAGCAGAGTGGCAAGGGCGGCAACATTACGCTTAAAGCCGGCACCAACCTCACCCAGAAAGAAGCAGCAAACATCACGGTATCAAGCCTGAATCAAAGCGCCGGTAATACCATTACCGTGGAAAGTGGCGCCGGCCTGACCATCTCCGCTGCGACAGCTACCATTGGTGGCACACTAGCCAACAGCGGCACAGTAAAGGCGAAGAGCTTAAGCATTGCCGGCACGTTCCAAAACATGGCCACTCTGACTGCGACCTCGGTTTCCTTTGCCGATGGCGGCGAGATTGTCAACACCGGCACGATGACGATTGACAATCTCAATCTCGATAACGGTACCCTGAAGGGTGCCGGCACCTACGAGGTTAACAGCAACATCACCATCGACAGCGGCACCTTCGAGTTCACTTTGGCAGATGCGGTTGTAACGACAAGTCTCAGCGATACTTCAAACTTCGGCGGCACCATGCTGGACATGAACGGCAACGACCTCACCATCGGCAGCGGCGCAGAGATTGCTCTCGGCATGAGCGGGGATGTACAGGCCATGTTTGAAAGCATGCTGGCTGACGATGATATGGCGCCCGTCAACTTCACCATGCAGGTGGCAAGAGGTATAGGCAATATCGAAGATATCGATCTCACCGCCCTGAAGGAGCAGACTGCTCACACGGCCTACTTGTCCAACATCTCCTATTCTAAGGACGACAGCGGCAATCTGTTCGTCACCGGCACTCTGGCTCCTGAGCCGACAACGGCTACGCTGAGCCTGATGGCACTGGCTGCTCTGGCTGCTCGCCGTCGCCGCCGATAAAAAGCCCTACGATTCAGTAGCCGTTCACAACCATTTTTTCATTGATAGAGAGCAGGCCGTCATCCCGCAGGGATGGCGGCTTATTGTTACCCCTGATAAGGTTGGAGCCTGCCGGGAGATACACCAACAGACTTACGAGCACCACTCCCCCGGCACCCTTCCTCGGGAACAGCGGCTCGCACCATACTCTCCTCTGCCAGAACTCTTCATGTGTGCTATTATTTGTTTATCAAATCTTCAACATAAAGTTTAATCACATGCGCAAGTGATATTATTCATATGTTTTATCTTTTCATATAATATTGTTTTAATGGAAAATATACATAAATATTTTTTCGCTCTTTCCTCGTGTTGATACATTGTATATATAAGAGATATTCCCATTTTTATCAACAATTACGTTTGAACTCAGTCACGAAACTGCTCTCTGCTGTAACAATATTCCCTTTTAGGAATATTTTACTTGTACTCGCACAGAGCGCATCCTGATAGCATTGAACGCCGATTTTCACCACCTGATACAAAAGGAGCAAACATTCCTGAACGGTCGCGCCTGATTGTTATTCAACATAGGCATGGAGAGAGCGGTCACATATCGCGACCATGAAAAACATCATCCCCGCTACTCTGATGGTGGCCGCTATGACTGCGGCTGCTCAAAATTCAGTCACCGGATATCTGGATACGGCCTACGGCCGCAAGCCGCAAATAATGGCTGAGCGCCACACCGGTAGCCTGCGCTCGGCTATGAGCCCGGCGGAACAACACCCCACCCGCGATGCCGGCATCTACACCTTACATGAGGTGATGGAGCGCAGCCATGCTCGCGATGCTGCCACCACCGGCAACGGTTGGGAGTGGTTCCCCTCCACTCCGCAGCATTTCGCCCCGTATCTGGACTCGCTCTTCGTACCGGGTAACACCTGTATACAACCCTGCGATGTCGTGCCGCACGATGCTATCTCCACCACGGCACAGCATATTAAAAGCCGCCTGAGCCGAATTGGTATGCAGTACAGTCTGACACTGAGTGCCAATTATACCGGCATCAACCCTCATTCACGCGGCGGACGTAATGATTTTGCTGCCACCAACAATTCCTTTTCGGGTACCTGGTACCTGCTGAAAAAAAGCGACAACAGCCAAGGGCTTTTTCTCAGCATCGAGGCAGACTGGGGGCACGGCTTTAATTTTAATGAAAACCGAAGCAGCGCCCAAAAGACAATTGGCAGCCTGAGCAACCCACAGGGGAGCCTGCGCGGTGGCAACGGCGTCTTCATTCCCCATCTGGCCCTGGGCTACAGCGCATTTGACGGCAAGTGGGTCGGCATGGTAGGCACGATTGATACCTCCTCTTACCTGGACCAGAACATTTACTCAGCCAACTGGAATGGCAACCTCATGAACGGAGCGTTCAACCTCAACCCCTGCCTACCTCTGGAGTGGGCCAACTGGGGCTACCTGAGCGCTTGGCAACCCAACCGAAATTTCTACGCCATGTATGCCACAACCGGCTGCAACGGCAGCATCAACCACAATCCCTTCAAGAGCATATCAAGCAATGCGTGGGTACACCTCGCTGAGTTAGGCTGGATATCTGATGACGTACTGGGAATGGGCGAAGGCACCTACCGCTTGCAGCACACCATCACCCGCTACAAGGGAGAGACGGGCTATGGCATTGCCTTCAACATTCAGCAGCAGCTCGGCCACGGCTCACCCATGGGCTTCTTCTCGCGCTGCGGTTTTATGGATACCCATGCCGCCACCGTGAGCAATGTACGTGCGGCAGCTACGGCAGGTCTGGTGCTGCAAGCCCCCTTCAGCAGCAGCGGCTGGGGTAGCCAGAGCAACAACGACCAGCTGGCTTTCGGCTTTCTCTGGGAGCGTGCTGCCACCTCTCCGTATGAGCACAAAGATGAATATGGGCTGGAGCTCAGTGCCGTGGTGCAACTCACCCCCACTTTCTTCCTGCAGCCGGATGTGCAGTACATCTTCAACCCGGTGAACCAGACTGACCACAGCGGAGAATTCATCTTTCAGGTACAAGGAGTCTTCCGCTTCTGATGAGCCTTACAAAATTTTACCGTGCGGCGAGTTTCTACGCCGCACGGTATATTACTTCAAGATAATCGTCATGGGAGCCTACCAGCTCAATCAGCAGCGGGGCGGCCGTATATCTTCATCTCAGCCACGCTGCTGCCCTGACCATCGAGAGCGGCTGTGGAGGAGAAGCGGAAGTAACGAGCCTTCTGCGGGGGGAAGGAAACAAACTGCTCCACCGGGTTAGCGCGCAGATTGCCGAACTCGCCCTCGGCCACGTTTTTCCATCTTTTCCCATCCATGCTGACTTGTACGCTATAGCGGGAGGTCATACCCACGGTCTTACCGTCCTGGCGCGGCAGGTAGGAGAACCCGCTGACGATGTTTTCCGCTTTCATATTCACCACAAAATGCGAAGGCGTGCGATCGGACTTCCACAGGGTATCAGCCTTACCATCGAAAGCGAGGTGAACTTTTTCCGCATCAATGCCCCCATAAGTCCAGTCCTTGCTGCTGAGAGCCTTATCTGCGCTATCGTCCTCTTCCACAGCCTGAGCCTCTTCCACAGAGGGCATACGCAGCAGAGAAAACTCCGAAATGCAAGGGCAGGCTTTAGCACGAGTAATGGTCAAGCGCAGTCGGTCAGTTGTCACCGGTTCATTCAGCCAGCGCAGCACCTGATTACCGATGGTGTGCCCCTTACCGCCACGAAGATTGAACTGAGTTTCCTCCTCACCGGGATTACCGGGTTCCACAATCGTCTGCCATTGGCCATCGACCTTTGCCTCCACCTTGAAGGCCTCCACGCGCTGGCCGAGGCGAATCTGCTCGCGCAGGCGAATGACATCGAAGGTGGCCGGCTCCGGCAACACTATTTCTGCAGAAGGCGTTGTGTTGCCATTCTCCGGGCACCAATAGCTCTCAATATCACCATCCGTCAACATATTGCCGCCAAAACGGTCATCATTTCCACGCACCTGCGAAGCTTTAACCTTGGCCTTCAGCGCATAGTCCTTAGCCAGCAGTCGAGTACGCATCTTACCAAACGCCTCGAGGGAGGCCACGTCAGCGGCATCCAATCGACCATTGCGATTGGGTGCCAAGTTAAGGATAAGGTTAGCCCCGCGCCCCACACTGGCCAAGTAGACATCCATGAGATGCTCGGGACTCTTCACATGTCCCCCCTGCCCGGGGTGCCAGAACCAGCCACGGTGATTAATGGGTGTATCGCCCTCCAGAGAAAGCCACTTATTACCCTGAGCATTCCATAGCGGGTACTTCACAAAGCCCTTTTCAGAGCCACCCCACGTCACATCGCCACGACCGGCTGCACCCCAGATAATGCAATCAGGTTGCAGCTTACGAATATTCTTTACCACCTTTTCGTAATTATAGTAAGTATCGGCGGTGCCGATGTTACGGTGCTGGCGGGCACCACCATAGTAACCATCGCCCCCCATAGCACCATCAAACCAGATTTCAAAAATCGGGCCGTACTTAGTAAGCAGTTCCTTAATCTGCTTGTAGTATACCTTCAGGTAGCCCTCGCGGCCATATTCCGCACAGTTGCGATCCCAGGGGGAAAGGTAGGTACCAAAAGCAAAATCATGCTTCTTGCACGCGCGGGCAAATTCCTTTACCACATCCCCTTTGCCCTTCTTCCAAGGTGACTTTGTGATATTGTGGCCGGTGGACTTAGTCGGCCAGGTACAAAAACCATCGTGATGCTTGGCTGTATAAATCATACCGTTCATACCGGCACTCTTAAAGGTCTTCACAATCGCCTCCGCATTAAAATTGGCAGGTTTGAAGAGCGAGGGCGATTCATCGCCATAGCCCCACTCGCGATCAGTATAGGTATTCAACCCGAAGTGCACAAAGGCATACCACTCCATGCGCAACCAATTCACCTGTTGCTTGGTGGGCAGCGGACCGTACGGTTCGGGAGCGGTGGCAGCAGACAACGAGCCAACCAAGCACCCCAGCATGAGTAAATATTTCCTTAACATGCTATACACCTACCTGATTACTCAGCATAAAGCAAGTCAAAAAACAGATACCCAACAATTTTCACCTCTTACGAGGTTGAGCAAAATCGCGTTCACCCGCCTGCATTTGGCTTGACAGCCCAAGCCGAGGCGGGCAAAATGAAAACCAACATAATAAACGGCTGAGCCGGAAGTGACGCAGCGGCTCCCACCAATTTATCATTCATCATGGCAAAAGCAATTCTCAGCGGCAGATTAACCGAAAAACCCATCGGTCGGCTTCTCGGTGTGCTCCTTACTTTGTTGTGGATAACCGGTATGTCGGCTATCGACTCCAATCCATGCACCCTGAGCCCATTCCTCTGGGTGCTGGCGGGCATGGCTCTTATAACAGCCGGCGGCATTGCCTGCGGGCTCAAAATCGTCAAACTTCCTGTCACCGCCTGGCTCAGTCTGGCCGCAGCCCTCTATTACCTGTGGCGGGCAAGCACGGGCTTCTCGGTGATTGAGAACCTGAGTGACATCGGCCTCATTCTGGGAGCCATTGCATTTTATCTGGCAGGCCTTTTCACCGGCCAGCATAATAGCAGTAGGGGCTGCACCATCGTACTGTCGATTGCAATCCTCCTCAACCTCGGTGCCATGTGGCTGATGCGACAAGACACCATAAATCTTCATTGGCTCGGCCGCGTGAATGTGAGCCTGACCGGCGAAAACTCCCGCCACGTCACCCTCTACGTCTATAAAAACTTTGCCGGCCTCATGCTCTCACTGTGTGGTTCTCTCCTCATCTGGCGAGCCATGCTGCGTGGCGAGAAGAGCCTGAAAGCGGCCTTGCCCGCACTCATCGGATTGGCAGGCATTGCCGCCTCTTTCTTCTGCGGGACCCGAGTTATCTGGCTGGTCTTGCCGCTGGCTTTGGCCGCCGGCTGGGTACTCTGGATTGTCATGAAGCTGTACACGAACCGCCCCCTCGGCTGGGGCATGATAGGCGGCGGTGTTGTTCTGCTGGTGGCCATTCTTATCTCGGCCTATGACTTTCTTTTCGACAACAGTCTGGTTAAGTATTTCAGCGGGGTAGAGTCCCACACCCGATTCCTGATATGGGAATGCATCAACCGCGTTCTGCCGGAGGCCTCGCTCACCGGCTTCGGCCCCGGTGGCTCCCAATGGGAAATTATCTCCTTTTACCCCGAATGGCAGCAACCCAACTATGCCCACAACGAGTACCTACAGCTATGGGCGGATTACGGTCTAATCGGCCTCGGTACTGCTGTAGCCTTGCTCCTGCTGCATGTCATACAGGGATTCCGTGCTCTGGCTTCGGAGCATATTTCCGCAGAGCGCCGCTGCAAAACCGCTCTGGCTCTGCTCAGCCTCGGGCTCATGAGCTGCGCCGCCGTCACCGATTTCGTGTGGCATAACTTCTCACTGCTGAGCCTCACCGCCTTTACCTGCGGCACACTAGCCTCCCCCTTCCCGCAACCACCCATGAGCCTGTTCAGCCGCCGCAACTGGGCACCGGAATGTCGCCCGGCAGCTCAACCGGTTAAGGCACAGGGTCGCGGCGGCAGGGTAGTGGTCAGCGTGTTGTTACTGGCACTCAGTACCGCGTTCATCAAGCTCTCCAACATCCTGACCCCCGTCTGGAGCAGCCAATGGGAATTCGAACAACTGGTAGCACAGAAAGCCCCCGTCAAAACGTTGCGCTCTTACCTGCTGTCTATCCTGCGCACTTACCCCGACACGCGCATAGCCGACTACATCATCACCATGGCTCCCACCACCGAGCCGGATTGGAATGCCTACGAGCAAGGTCTGCGCTATGCCCTCGCCGGCAATCCGCGCCAGCTTTGCACCGCTGCCATGCTGGCACAGACCCTCGACCGCCTCGGTCGTCACAAAGAAGCAGAGGATGTATTCCGCAGTTACTACCCCGGGGATGGCCCCGATAACCAATGCCTTACCAGATGGGCTACCCTGTACGCCAGCAACCTGCAGCGTTGGGGGCGCATGGAAATGCTGGCCGGCAATCCGGGGCGCGCCCTCTCCCTGCTGCAATATGCCGAACAAATTGCTAAAGTGGACGGCGGCTTTACATACGCTGCCCCATACCGCAAAGGCACCCGCACATGGACGGAATGGGGAACTGAGCAGCGCCGCCAGTTCATCCGCAGCTGCAAAACCGATATCGACATTCTGCAAACCATCAATCCTCCGCCGGATCATTCGTGGCAAGAGCCTCTCAAAGCAGGGGGTAAACCGGCGCTTTACAAACGCTACATGAAATAGCACCAAGAGCATGCCTGATTGCGGATTTTTCCATGGAATACTCTGAAAGTGCAAAAAAATGCAGCTTCTGAGCGTTTTCAGCTTGCATTAGTAAAAAAAAAGTGCAATATAAAGGAAGTCCGCTTTGCGGTTATAGACTTTACTGACTGATATGAGCACACCTCCTCCGCCTCCTTCACCTGTTCGTCCGGTGCCCCCCGCAGCCCCGGTGCCTCCCTCTGTACCCCGTCCGGCGGCTCCTGTGCCCCCTCCTCCCGGTGCAGCTGCTCCCACGCGCCCCATGGCTCCTAAGGCTCCCAGCGCACCCGTGGCTCCTGTACCTCCCTCGCGTCCCATGGCTAACACCGTGCCGCTGAGCGCCCCCACACCTCCCGGACGCCCCGGTGCCCCGGTACCTCCCCGCCCGGCTGCTCCCGCAGCTCCCGGTGTTCCCGTACCTCCCACGGCTCCGGTTGCTCCTGCTGCACCTGCACGC
>JAFZHC010000061.1 GCA_017555025.1 Akkermansia sp. | reverse complement strand
TGCGAAAAGTAGTAGTCTTTGTTCTGGTGCTTTTCATGATATGGTAGGTTTGATTTTGGCGAATTGACTATACCATCTTTCATTCAGAAGAGCACCTTTTTTGTGCTCTCATCGTGTCGCATTTAATTTTGCCACTCTCAGTAAAAGGCCAAAATGCAGAATAAGCTTTACAACTTTGTTACAGCTGCTATACTGACAGATAGAAATACGCCACCATGCACATACCTCGTAGTGACAGAAGCCTGGAATTCATAGCCCGGGGATGCAGCCTCGGCACCATCTTGCTGCACATACCGGTTATTCTGCTCATCATCCTCATCGGGCTGGCGATAGCCAATCCTTTTATCGCCGGCAGTACATGCCTGTGGCTCATCCATATTGCCCGTACTCTTGGCTTACAACCCGGCACGCTCCTGCTGCTCAGTGCAGTTGTTCCGGTACTGCACGCCCTATTGCAGCACAGTAACCGCCGGCATGGCATTGGTGGTGGCAGGTGGATACTCTATACCGGCGTATATCTGGCACCGGTTGCATTTGCCATGCTTTATTACATCGGGCTGCAACAACTCCTCATCACCACGCCGAGCGAGTACTACCAGTTTCCCTGCGCTCCGTCGCTAGCCGGATAAGCAGCCATCTCAGCAAGTTTATGCCTCGGCACCCAGCCGAGCGCCCGCAAGGCATCGCTATTCACAGCCCGGGTACTCATTCCCCGCCGCCCGGGCGCGGCATCAACCGATGACGCCGGCACCCTGCTTATGCGCTCCAGTTCCGCGTAAATCCATCGCTTGGTAAACGATTCACCGCAAATATCGTAAATCCCCCGGCATTCCTTCTCTGCCAGCAATATCAACGCCGCAGCGGCATCCTCCACATGCACATAATTCAACACGCGCTCCGGGGGCCCCGGCAAACGGGCTTCTCCGGCCAGGTGGCGACGCAGTAATTCACAACGCCCCGCCCCATACAAGGGTACTAACCTTGCCACACATCCGCCGGCGGCCAGCACCGGAGATTCGGCATCGGCCAATATAGCGCTGCGCTCATTTGCCTCGCCATATAAAGATGACGAGGAGCAAAACACACATCGCGCAAGCAGACCGGCGCCGCCCAGCACCTGTATGGTTTGCAGGTAACAACGGCGATATTCCTCAACCGAGCCACCATGCGTAGCCATGCAGCAGAAAATAACAGCTGGCTCACCGCCCCCGGCCTGCATAGCCAGCGAGGGAGCTGAACGATGAGCCATATCTGCACACAATCGCGGCGAGGTTGACGGGGATACATCAACGCTCAACACATCAGCGCCGGCAGCACGGCACAGAGTCGCCAAAACGCGCCCCAGAAAACCATACCCCAACACCCACACAGACTGACCACTCAAGGTCATCAGACGCAGCGATGGTTGAAGATGAGCTCCGCAAGTTCGAGATCTCCCGGCAGTGTAATCTTAAGATTGGGACCGACCTGAACTAATCGGGTGGGAATGCCCAGCGTTTCCATGGCACTAACCTCATCCGTCACCACCAACCCCTGCTCCTTCACGCAGGTGTATGCCTGTTGCAACAGGTTAATGTCAAAAATCTGCGGTGTCTCCATCCCCCACAAATAATCGCGGCTCACCTTTTCCGGCAGACTGAGCCCGTTGGCGTCCACCCGCTTAAGGGTATCCACCACCGGGTGGGCACAGGCGGCTGCGCCGGTCTCAGCCGCAGCGGCAAGACACGCGCTAATACCCTCAGGAGATATCAAGGGACGGGCACCATCGTGAACAGCAACCCAACGAGTCCCCTCCGGCAGAGCGGCTAAGCCCGCAGCGACGGAATCCTGACGTTCTGCGCCGCCATCCACCCTGAGCACAGGCACGGGATATGATGCCTCGGCCAGCCCTACAGCCTGCCAACGCTCAGTCGGGCAGACAACGACAACGGCGGCACAGCCGGCCTCTACAAAAGCCTGCACGCTGCGGCACAACACCGGCACCCCGGCCAAAGGAGCAGCAAGCTTATCAAAACCGGCACGGCGAGAGCTGCCGGCAGCAACAATGACAGCGCAGAACATAATAATTTACGACAGGCGTGCGCCCACTAATTTGGAAAGAAGCTTACCGGGAGCAGCACCGGCTGTGCGAGCCTGCATCTCCTTCATCACTCGCCCCATATCCTTCTTGGAGCTAGCTCCGAGCTCAGCAATAACAGCTTCTAAAACAGGCATAATCTCCTCCTCCGTCATTTCAGCAGGCAGGAAAGCAGCCAGAGCATTAATCTCAGACTTCTCCTTCTCGGCAAGCTCAGGGCGCCCGGCCTGCTCGTACATAGCGATGGCATCCTCTCGCTGTTTAATCTGCTTGCGCACCACATTCTGAGCCTCTGTCTCAGAGAGCTGTTCCTGAGCATTACCCTTAGCCACCTGAGCATTCTGCAAAGCAGCCTTCAGACTGCGCAAAGCACCGAGGGTCACGGTATCCTTACCCAGCATAGCGGCCTTCATTCCGGCCGTAATCGAATCATAAATCGTACTCATATCAGCTGCATTCTACCCCTATGACGCGCCCCACGCAAGTAAATTCCCCGCCATGATTTAAGTTCGCATATAGCACCGGCTTCCCTTACTTCGCCTCACGAGAATGCGGCTGCAGGGAGGCCAACAGAAGGCGATATTGAGCCTCCCGAGTGTCCAGTTCAGCGCAAAAGCTCGCATATTCTCGCTCCTTTGCAAAAAACGGGCGCACAAGCTCCCTAGTACCTGCGTGCAAACCGGCAAGGCCACAGCGCACCTTACGCACCAGGCGCAACCAGCGCAGCACAACGGATATTTTCTTCAGTACAAAGAAAGAGAGGAGATTAAAGAGCAGCCCCATTGCGTAAGAGCCCCCGATGGCATACCCGAGTCGCTCATACCCCGGCCACAGCAGCAAAGGCAGCCCCAGGCACAGCACCAACTGCAATACCCACAGTATGAATGAGCCACTCAGCAAATACCCCAGTCCCAGAAATGGCAGGAGAATATTCAGGCAGCCGCTCCCTATATCCTTCGCCGAGCCGAATAGATGAGACAACATCAGGCCGAACACTAACATCCCCGGCCAACTACGCGCCCGCCCCGCTTTCCGGTACTCAGCCAGCAGGTGCTGAATCTCTTTCGCAGCGAGCTTTCTCAGCGCCATCGGAGACATACCGACGACATCCTCCGGTGTTAGCGATAAAATAGATTGCATTGCAGAACTCATGTTCGGAGGATATGGTACTCAGCGCAGCATATTGAGAGCTCTCTCGGTAGCAGAGAGGGCGGCTTCCACGTCCTGCATGGTGTTGTAGGCGGCGAAAGAATAGCGCGTCGTTCCGGTGATACCGAGGTATTGCATGAGCGGCTGGCAACAGTGGTGACCGGTGCGAACAGCGATACCCATCTGGTCCAGCAAAGTACCCAAATCATAATGATGAACCCCGGGAATGACTACAGAAATGAGAGCACCTCTGCCCTCGCGGGGCCCTAGAATGTTGATACCACCAAGTGAGGTCAGGCCGTCATACAAAGCTCGGGTAAGGCGCTGCTCGTGCTCATCGATTTTTGCCAGACCAATTTTCTGCACATAATCGAGGGCAGCCGCCAATACGATATTACCGCAAATATTTGGCGTACCGGCCTCATACTTAAAGGGCAAATCATTGTATGTCGTACCGCTGAAAGAAACTTCCTTAATCATCTCGCCACCACCAAGCCACGGCGGCAACTGTGCCAGTAGTTCCTCACGCCCCCAAAGCACACCCGTACCGGTAGGGGCATACACCTTGTGACCGGAGAACACATAAAAATCGCAACCGAGAGCTTGCACGTCCACCGCCATGTGAGCCGTACTCTGAGCACCATCCACCAGGAAAAGGCAATCAGCTCTGTTGCGTTTGGCCGCAGCTATCATCTCAGGCATGGGGTTAACCACACCAAGAGCATTTGAAATATAAGGCGCTGCGACAATTCGCGTGCGAGGTCCCAGCATAGAGAGATAGCCCTCCATGTCAAAGCAAAGAGCAGAGGTCAGCGGAATGGGGCGCAATACAGCACCGGTGCGTGCACACAACATCTGCCAGGGCACAATATTGGAGTGGTGAGCATCTGTTGTCACCAAAATCTCGTCGCCGGCCTTAATCAGCCCGGAAAGCGCCAACACCTGTGCCACAAGGTTGATACCGGCTGTACAACCGGAAGTGAACACTACCTCACGCTCAGACGCAGCATGCAGAAAGCGAGCCACGCAACTGCGAGCCTGCTCATGAGCCTCCGTCGCCATGCGGCTCAGGTAATGAGCACCGCGGTGAATATTGGAATTGAGCTTTTCGTAGTAATCCCTCTCCGCCTGAATAACAGAGGTAGGTTTATGCGTGGTGGCGGCGTTATCGAGGTACACCAGACGGCGCTTGCCTATGTGAGTGGAAAGAATGGGAAAATCAGAAGTCATGAGTACGGGTCGACAAGTCAATGCAGAGATTAGTGAGTACCGCGAATGTGATCTGCCATGCGGTGAGCCTCGTTCGGCACATACTCCATCCACGCATTGTCACAGTCATGAATCATGCGTATGATATCACGAGGAGTGCGGAAGAGAAGCTTCTGGTTAAAATACGGCACCGATATGATATTGGCATTATCCAGCAGATATTTGTAGAGGTGAGCGTATTTTGCCGGGGCCTCGTAGGTACCGGCCGTCACAAACTCACCGGTACGGCGGTTAATCCAGGGGGTAACGTAAAGCTTGGTGCGATTCAGGAACAAGCTACCCATATCGGAAAGAATGCCGCCGGGACTGTCCGTTGCCCACTTATCCTTAAACAATTCATTGAGCAAACCTATAGAAAGGGCTATGGCAATGGGTTCTTTCGTAAACTGATTCAGCAAGGCCGACAAACGGTGGAAGTGCGTGATATTGGTCACCATGACCGTTTTGCCGCAGGCGGCCAAAGCATCTGCCCTATCGATGAAATCCAGCAAATCCACATCCTTACCATCACCGCGAAGCAGGTTAGAAAGCGAGATTTCGCAGATATCCACCACACGTTCATGCTGAGCCTCGGGCAGACTTTCATTAAACTTGTTACGCACGGCATCCATCATCTCCAAATGAATGTTGCACAAAGGCAGGAAACTGCCACGCATCAGCACAATGGGACGCTTGTACAGGAAATCCGCCGGCTGAGTCACGCTGCCATCCGGGCGGAACAAGGTTGCCTGACTGAGCCCACTGCGAACCAGCTGCAAGGCCAGAATGCGATTATCAAACATGCCGAAGCCGTTACCGGAGAATTGCATGTAATCAATCTCAAACATACTGCGATCGAGATTATCGCCCACAGCCGTGACAAACTCATCCATGTGCTCGCGCTTATAGAAAAGAGCATGCAGTAAATTAACACCCAATACCCCCAGAATTCGCATCTGCACATCATGGTCGGGCACCAACAAGCGCACATGCATAACCAAATCGCTGGGTTCTGACTGCGGGCGCAACTGAAAACGCACGCCAATCCATGCACTCCACGGGCCGTTATCCCTATACCCCTTGCACTTTACTGTATTGCAGAAAGCAAAGAACCGCGTATCAGCCCCACGCTTTTCGCCGAGTCGGTTAATGAGTTGCGAGTACTCATAATCCATCATCTGCAACAAGCGTTCCTGCGACACGTAGCGACGAACGGGGCCATACAGCGTATCGCTCACCGTCATGTCATACGCAGAAATAGTCTTTGCCACCGTACCGGCGGCACCTCCGCTACGGAAAAACCAGTTTGCGGTTTCCTGCCCGGCGCCAATTTCGGCAAAGGAGCCATATAGACTTTTATCCATGTTGATGCAGAAGGCCTTCTCCTGCGTTGCGGCGAGTGTCTGAGTGTCTGAAGACATAACAAAAAACTTATTTAGAAGGGAAGAGGTGCCACGGGCACAGTACGCATAGGACGGGGCGGCGTGAGCTGTATGGTATTGTCAATGCCGGGCTGATCGGTATCCTCCGCCACATCATCAATGGAAAGCTCAACCTCTTCCGGCCCGTTGCTGACCGATTGAGCCAAATCATCCGCACTCTTGTAGCGAGGATTGAGTGTGGTCAGACAACCATACGGGTCATCACCGGTTAAAGCCGGCGACTTAGGCAATACCGGCACCACAGGCAGAACTCGTGTGGAACCGGTGTGACTGGTGCCAACCTCAAGGAAATCACCCAGCGACGGACTGCCATCACCATGCACAGCGCACATGCCCAGCGTGACGTCGCCCTTTGGGAAAAACTCGCGGTACGTGGGGCGCACATAGGTCAGCTTGCCATCTTTCATGGTGCTCTCGAAGCAGAAATTTGTGGCCAGATGCCCCGATGAAAGGCAGATTTCCACCTCCTCCGTATCATCGGGGGGATTAATATCAGCATTCGGATAACGCCCCTGCCCGGCACGGAACACAGCACCCAGTACCGGGGCACAGGTATCGCTGGCAAAGGCCTCGGGATAAATGGCGTGGTGGTCATTCAGGAAACCAACCCACACACCGCAAGTCACATCGGCATCGTACCCGAAAAGGGAAGTATCCGAGAAATCGTAATTTGACCCACTCTTCACAGCTCCTTTGAAAGAATCCGGCAGGTAGGGACGCACGCGGACGGCAGCACCCTCTGTCAGGCTCTCCCGCATAATGGAATGCAGACGGAAGGCCGTGCAAGGGGAAGTGCTGCGCACCTGACGGCGAGTCACATCATGCGGGTTCTGCCACAAAATCTTGCCGTTACTATCTGTCACCTTGCTGACAATGTAAGGCACAACGGGGCGTGTGCCGCAATTGGGGAAAACCGTATAGGCCAGCACCATTTCACGCAGACTCATGGGCTCCGTACCCAGATAAACACGGGGGTAGTACTGAGGGCGAGCCTCCGTACTGCGAGGATTACGCGGCGGCGGGGTAATACCGACATTGGTGAGAGTGGTCACAAAGGGGCGAGCCGCCACCTTGGGGTCGGAGGCCAGTGCAATACCCAGTCGGGCAGAAGCCGCAATCTTGGACCAACTGAGAGCCTGGCGTGCTGTAACGGAGTCCAGATAACGACCCTTATCAACCTCCATGCCCCACTCACCAAGAATTCCTTCGGTACCGCCAATACCGGCAAGTCGGTTATCGAGGGCATCATCTACCAGACGGCTACAGGGAGTGTAACCGTTCTCAAAAGCACACATGTAGAGGAAAGGCAGCAAAGCAGTACCCACAGGTCGTCTGCCATTCTCAATAAAGTCGTAGTTATCACGGGCAAAGTCCCGACCGGCCACATACACCAGCGTGGCACCTGTTTTGTTGTCCACGGCATAAACGGCACCATCCAAGTAGCGGTGCTTCTGAGCATCCGGGTGGTCCTTATCAGCAAACTTTACATGCTCATAATCCTTGCGTGCCTCGATAGCCTCCAGCTGAGCCTGCAGAGCCTTTTCAGCAGCCTCCTGCATGTCTTTATCAATCGTTGTGTATACCTTAATGCCGGCACTCTTAACGATTTCCTCACCTCGTTCCGGGTCTTGGAAAATATCAATAGCTTGCTGCTGCACAATGGCATGAAGATGAGAAGTCTGACGTTGCAGCGGCTTGGGATTCAGCACCATGGGCTGCTTTTTCAGACGTTCGGCCTCTGCCTCGGTGAGGTAATCCAAACGCTGCATACGGTCGATAACGTCGTTACGCCATTTGAAATTACGCTCATAGTTGCGAATGGGGTTATAATTCTCAGGGTTTTTAATGAGAGCGGCAATACTGGCACTCTCACGCACCGTGAGATCAGCCGGTTCCTTGCCGAAATACCCCAGAGAGGCAGCACGTATACCATAATAACCGCGACCGAAATAAATGCGATTCAGGTAAAACTCCATAATCTGGCGCTTGTCGTATTTCTCCTCAATACGCATGGCCAGGAAAATCTCCACAATCTTACGCTCGTAGCGACTGCCGCCGCGAGCCAGCGTGCGACGCTCCAAATCATACGCGTTGCGAGCGAGCTGCTGCGTGATGGTCGAAGCTCCCTGATTAGCTCCACCTGCGGCCAGAGCCTCACGGGCTGCACGAAGAATACCTACCGGGTCAAAGCCCTTGTGACGCCAGAAGTTCTTGTCTTCCTGAGCAACCAGCGCATCAATCATGCTACTGGAAATCTTGTCGTAGGTCACATAACTACGGTTCTCATCATAAATGCGGCCTATTTCCTTACCATTGCGGTCGTAAATGATGCAAGGATGGTCAAGGTTGTTGATATCCTCCAAATTAAACTCATTGGCCCACTTCTGATATTTTGCCGTAAATACATTAAACCCGATGTACCCGCCGACAGCGCACATCAGCATGAACACAACACCGACAATAGTCAAACGTAGCCAGAAGCGCTTCCAGCGGCTACCTGTGCGCACAGCCGTCTCCTTTCGCGGGTCGTGGCTACGCCTGCGGGTTTCTGCTGCCTTACGACGATTCTGGTACTCATCAAGGTCGTCCATGCTCTTGTGTGAATAGAATAGCACAAGAGCATGGTTATTTCAAGGCACAAATAGGGCGAATACGTCAGTTTTTACAGTCGTTGCGCCCCGAGCATGAGCGGAAAAGGAGCACACAAACAAACAGAGCAGTTAAACAACCTATAACAGAGGAAATTCCAACCGGCAACACGATATAACAATCAGGTGCGGAAAGGAGGTAGGTTGTGCTCACGGCAGTCATAAAAAGAGACGGAACAGTTACAAACCAATGGCAACACCGGCGGGAACGCAGCATAACTGCAACAGCCCAGAGCGTAAAACAGGCCAATGTCTGGTTTGCCCATCCGAAATAACGCCAAATGACGCTGAAATCAAGATTAGCAATCAGGATAACAAGAGCAAAAATCGGCAGAGTCAGGGAAAGGCGGCGCAACATGGAGCTTTGCTTTACTTTAATCACATCAGCCAGCATGAGGCGGCAGCAGCGCATAGCAGTATCGCCGCTGGTAATAGGCAACACAACAACTCCCAGAATCGCAATCATAGCACCTACCGGCCCCAAAAGCATAGTACAGGCCTGATTAACAGCTACGGCCGGATTAGCCAGCGACAATTTCCAGAAGGGTACCCCCTCGGCACCGGCTGCTGCCAACTCGGGCACGGCCTTACCGGCAGCATTGGTTACCAGCACGTAATCCGTTACTAGTTCTCGCAGACTCAGCCCCACCACACACCATATCAAAGCCACAACGCCCTCCATAACCATAGCGCCATAAAATACCGGCCTCAAGCTGCGAGCCTGCTGCAAACAACGCACCATCATAGGGCTCTGGGTAGCATGAAAGCCGGAGATAGCACCGCAGGCAATGGTTACAAAAATCATAGGCCACACACTTAAGCCCTGAGGATGCTGATTGGTGAAAACATCAATATTCGGCAGAACTTCAACCCCGGGGGTGAAGAGTACCATAATCCCCATACCGAGAGCCATAAATATAAACAAAATCCCGAACAGAGGATATATTTTACCGATGATGACATCAATCGGCAGCACTGTTGCTAAAAAATAATAGCCCAGAATAATGCAACACCAACCGGTTACGGAAATCTCATCGACCAATGCATGCAACATACCGGCCGGACCGGTAGTGAACACCACTCCAACCAACAGCATGAGCAAAATGCATAACCCGCGCATGACGTAGCGGGCAGATTTCCCCAGATAGCGCCCCACCATCTCAGGGAGATTCTCGCCGCCATGCTCAGCCGAAGCCACAGCTGCAAGGAAGTCGTGCACCGCACCGGCAAGAATGCACCCAAAGACAATCCATAACAACGCAACAGGTCCAAACAGACATCCGGCAAATGCGCCGAATACCGGCCCCAATCCGGCAATGTTGAGCAGCTGAATCATGAATATGCGCCATGTCGGCATGGCAACATAGTCCACACCGTCAGCACGGCTCACGCAGGGCATGAGCATTTTAAAATCAACGCCATACAGACGTTCAGCCAAGCGTCCGTACACGAGGTAGCCCAACACCAGCAAAAGAACGCAGCCGGCAAAAACAAATAACCCGCTCATGAGCTGCCTTATTTGGTCTGCTGCGTGCTGCCCATAGCAGTTTCGCCCGTCTTACCGGCGGAGGAACCGGAGCCGGAGTTGGTCGCGGCTTTCTCTTTCGGAACAACCCAACGCTTAATAGCCCCCTCTGCGTATGCCCCATAAATGGAAGTGGGGTCGATGTTGCGCATTTCATTGTAAATGGCTCGCATACGGGCTGCGGAACCACCACTGCGACGAACATGCCCGGCATAGGCTGCCATAATCTCCTGACGCTGACGGCGGGAATAATACCCATCCGAAATCAGAGAGCGCACATACTTGTGAGCGGCTTCCAGACTCATCTCCTGCATCTTCTGGCCGACTTCCAGCATGCCGGTAGCATTGGTAGCCAAGCTACCCAAACCTGTGTTCACCCCCTCGCCCAGCGGGTTGGCGGGCATGCGAATATCCGGCATGTCTGCGGCTTCGGCAAGGAAACCAATCTGGCGCTTACCGCTGGCCCCCTGTGCCTTCTTCAGCAATTTCTCCTGGTCGGTATAGGCATCAATAATTTTCTGCAGGGCCGGTCCGGCAGTTTCCGGGTCTTTCATCTGGTCAGCCCCCTGCACTACACCGCGCAGCGTGCCTTTACCATCAACAACAGCCAAGCAGGGATAGCTCCAAATGCCACCGGGCAGCGAAGCATCGCCCATAACCTTCTTGTACTCGCGCTGTTCCTTCTCGTTAGGAAGCTGGTACACGGGCACCTCAAGGAACACCGCTCCGCGTACATACTTCATGATTTTACGCTTCTTTACGAAGACCTCGCGCAACTCCTCGCTGACTTTATCGTAATTAGCGCCATAGCAGAAAAGCACGACGGGTTTACGCTCCGAGGCCTTCGCCAGAGCATCCTGATAATCTGCGGAGGATGCCATGGGAGCAGCCATCACCCCCAAAAGAGCAGACAGATGAATCAAATAATTCTTCATGTTTTTAAAATGGTTCAGGCTTTCTTACTATCCGATTTCTTCTCCTTAAGGAGTTTGCCGTATACATAGAAACCGACGACGCTCGACTCCCACTTATCGCCGCCACGCAGCAAACGTACAAAACGAGCGCAGGGGGCAGAGTTGCGAAGGTCTGCACGCAGCACAGCACCCGAAACCTCGGGACGAACATTGACTTTCTGCCAGTTCTGGCCATCATCGGAAACCTCAACAATAAAATCACGATCGCGACGGGCAGCCTCACCGAAGAGGCAGACCAAGCCGCTCAGCTGAGAGTTATCCTCAAGCTCCAAGGTCATACCGGAGGTGCCTTCAAACTTAGCCGGAATGTTGCCGCCGGTCTTCTGAAGTACAGCCCAGTGCAAGCAGCAATGGGGCATCTGCCCGGGAGAAATTGTGGTAGCTGTACGAATAACCCCCTTTGCCGACACCACCTTACCGGGGAAGCCGCGGAATTTAAACTTGTTCTTGGGGAACATCTTCTTGCACTTACGAGAGGCCAGCTTACCAATAGCCTGGAAGGTGCGCTTATCGCCATTGGAAGCAGCTGTATAAATAGCCTCCCCCAGAGCCCCCCAAGTAGCATCAATCGTTTTCTTGGTCGCGCGGGCACGGCTCATTGTCTTCACAATAAGCTCGCTGAATTCCTCCTGCAATTCAGCATTTTCGGCATCACTACCGGGCAGCGAGGCAATATACTCAAGCCCCCATGCAAGAACAGCACCGGAGTAATCAGGCTTATCCATCAGGGAGTTGAGAGCTTCTTTCATGTAAGCAATCTGCTCCTTGGTATTGGGACAGCCGGCCATGTGCGCCGTCAGCAGGGGTGCTACATCCCAACGGTTTGTACCGAAAGTCTTGCACTTCTTGAAGAAGGCATCAAACATCTTGTTGCGGGCACGACGATTCGGCTCAAGCGGCAACAGATGCGGGTATACATAAGTGCTCAGCAGCGTAGCCGCGCAGTTGTGGAATTTAACAGCCATCGTATCCACCACTCGGTCGTGCATCTCCAACCACTTCTCTTTGTTCTCGGGCGCCTTTTGCTTAAGATACGAGGCTTGAGCCACCCATGCAGGCCAGTTGAGAGGCTGAGCCACCACAGCGGCATCGAAGCAATCAATGGCACTCTTCATCATACGACGGGAGGCCAACAACTCGCCCAGAGCCACCAACTGGTCAGACACCATGGTCTTATGGCGGTCAGTATAAAGGTCCTGCATCAGAATGAGGAAATCCCAGTCATGTAGCCCCCAGAATACCTTGTGCATGCCATGCTGCCAGTAAATAGAGTATCCCTTCTGCCAGTCATTACCCACACGCACCGTATAAGCGCAGTGACCGGGCTCGCCCATGGTCATAGCCGGAATACCGGCAGCCAGAGCACCATAAGCACCGTAATGAGAACATGCACCACACACACCACCAATCTCGCGGTGAGCCCAGGCCGTGGTATTTTTGGTATACTCCATAATCGGCCCCAGATAATCATCGGAGAACACGGAGTCGCCGGCTACGTTACGCAGACGGTACACCAACTGGCCGCTGGCACCCAGATACCCCTCGGCGGGCAGGCGCACATTATCACGCTGCCAAGCGAGCGATTGAGGGCTGCCCCAACCGCCGGGCTCCTTGCAACCGGTCACGATACGGGTTTCCCAATATTGCAGGTCATCAAAAATGACGTTCAGTTTGCCATCCTGATAGCTGCTGAAGTAATAGGCAAAACGAGCCAGCATGTCCTTCTCGGAATAGCGCTCGCGAGCAAATTCACAGGCGGTGGTTGCGGCGATACGGCGAGCCACGGGGTCCTGCATATCTTCCGAGTAGCGGGAATAAATGGTAGCCATGTAAACTAACCCCTGCCCCAGTCGATCTGTCGGACCGGAGAACATAACACCGTTAATCCAATCTAAATCACTCGTCAACTCAAAGAGCAACGCAGAGCCCATCTTCTGCTCCGTTACCTTGTTGATACCTTCGTACCCCACTTTGCGGATGAGGCTGATGCGAGCGAGGTCAAGACGGTTGGAGGGTTCTTTGAGGAAAGCCCAGATAGCTTCATCGCTTCCATCCCCTATTTTGCTGAGGATACGATCAAGCAGTTCTTTGTAAATGAGGTCGGGCTTGCGCCAGCTGTCAGGGGTATAATCCTCCTGACGGAAATTCGTACGTCCTTTCCCTTTTTTCTCTTCTTTCTCATAGGCATCTGCCAGTTTCTTGGCGTTACGCTCAATGGAATTGTTGCGGGCAGCCGTACATACACCGGGTACGACATTCTGAGAGGGATCTACAGGAACATCAGCCTCCTTAATATCTTTCAAGTCGGCAGGCTTCTGCTCTTTAGGCATGTAGGAGTCAGGGTCGCGCTCCACAAGAGCCGGGCCATCATCATCCGAGGGGCCCCAGGCATCTGAATCCTCATCCCCCGCATCCATGGATGACATATCAGAGTCATTGGTACTTACCGTACCGCCTTCATCAATCACCACCCCCTGATAAGGTTCATCTTCTTCGGGTACGTCAGGCTCAGTCTGTTGAGGCTGCACCACAACAGGCTTAACCGGTTGGGACGGAGCGCTGGGAGACTCTGCCATCTGCAGAAGGAATGCCACAAGGTAGCCACCGACCATGGAGGCTACCACTCCTGCAAGAAGTTTTACTAAATTCTGAGACATAACAAAAAGGGTGTTAGAAAATTATTTAATACGTTTTTCAATATCTCTGAGCGTTTCTCCGGCCTTATGGCGAATCAGAGAATCGGGATGTTCAAGCAAAGATTGCACCGCAGGAACGGACTTGGCAGTACCATAGCCTGACAAATATTTAAGCACAGAGTCAAGAGTCTGCAAGTCCGAATCAACATTCATCTTTGCCACGAGTTGCTCTTCTGCACGAGAGCCGAGAGCTGCAATCATGTCATTCCAGAGAACAGGGCTTGCCGACCACAGCTGAACAATGGGCTCGACCATGCCATCAGGGTCTTCAGAAATGAGGCGGCGCAGCACTACAGGAGACATCTCCTGCTGCATCATACGGCAATTATCAAAGTATTTGCGGCAGATAGGCAGCGTCTGCTCGTCACCGCGCGGAGCATAAGTCACCAGAGCCTCTAACAGGGCTCGGTGCGTATCCGGCTCAGATGTCCAAGGGTCACGCAACACCTGAAGAATAGCATCGCGAATATCACCGCGAAGCACTCTCACATTGGAGCTGGTCAGCATATTAGCAGCCGCCATCACGCGCATCGGATCCAGACACATCAACTCAGCAACATTAGCCGCCACAAAGTTGGGATTCTGCGGCGAGGTGAGCACCTCAGATGAATAACGGCTGACAAGATTGGCCTTATCTGCGCTGAAACTAACTTCGTATACACCGGCATCGGGATTAGCTCGAAGCACCTTACCGAAACGAGCTGCTATACGAGCCACATTGGTGCGCTTACCGCGCACGTTGGTAACAACGTAAAGTGCGCCGTCCGCTCGGGTATAGGCTCGGGTATACTCAGCCTGCAACAAGCGGGAAAGAGCATCGCGCACCAGAGAACGTGTAGCAGAAGTCTGGTTGTCTATATAAATAGCATAGTGCGTGTTCTGGGGAAATTCCTTACAGGTCTCACGATAAACATCCAAGTCACTTTCTGTAAGAGCAACAGCCTTTTTAACCGGTTCCTCCGCCTGTGTTGGCTTCTCTTGCTGAACCTTGGCCGGCTCGTCGGGCAAAGCATTCTCCCCCGGTACTCGAGCATGCCAGATGCGGGGCATAACCACACCCATAGCAAGCATTGCCACAATAGTCAGACCAATGATAAATTTGTGGTAGCGGAATGAAGGTAATAAAAGCGCAATCGACACGAGACTGACGCCCAGAGAGACGGCCAATTGATACTCTGATTCCAACTGATTAATGGGTGTACGATAAGTCTCGCTATCTCCCAGCATGAAAACAAAGCAACACCCCAAAAACAGCGACAAAGCCAAGCCACATCTCACCTTCCCCTGAAAGCCGTAGGGAGTATCTCCGCCAAGCACTCGCCCCATACGAGCAGCACGCGCAGACTGCCGCCGCTGCACCAGCCTGTTCATCTCAACCACCTCGCGCATCTCCTGAGGAGAAGCCGAGCTGGCCGTGCCGAATTCATTTTTCAAACAATTAGGGCAGACATCCTGCTCTTCTGCCGATGCTATAAAGCTCTTATGACACCTGGTACACTCTTTTTCCACGTGCTCATGTATAGCAGAGTCAGGCGCTGATTGCAAGCCTGTAATGCGCCAACGCGCCAAATAAATATCGGGCGGCAGTCACACTACAGCCCGAGTCTTCCGGCTTACTCAAAAACAGGCGGAGCCGAAACAGAAAATACGCTGTTCTCGGCCTCTGACATAAGCCCCATGTTTGCCGAAAAAACATCCTGCGGAGTTTCGGCTGCAACCTCCACATTCGTTTCAAAGAAGCGAGCGGCTCCATTCATGGCACGATGGTTCTGCGTAAGGGGAGCACGCTGCTCACGAATAACGGTAATGCAGGTAAAGTTTTCGCGCGAGGAAGGAGGAGTCAAACGGAAGCCGGAGTGCTCCGCAGAAGAAGCAGCCTTGGCTGCTTTAGCCGTCGGCACCTTGACGGATGCAACAGCCAGAGGAGCGCCTTCCGGTTGATGGGCATAAATACCCACAGCCACCAGAGCCGTCAGCGCACAGGTAGAAGCGGCATAAGCCCACTTACGCATACCTACATTGGCCAACACCTGTTTGAGATGCTCCCACAACAGGGTACGGGCGGGTCGGCATACAGCCTCACGTGCAATGCGCTCGTGGAAATTAGCAAGGAAACGCTCCTCATAGTCAGCCTCAGCCACGGGCTCCACTCTCAATAGAGCCAACAGCTGTGTAAGTTCCTCTTCAGTGGTACGGCTAACCTGTGTTTCCTTGTTTTCCATAATATGAGCGCAACTACGACCAATGTTAGTGACTACGCCACCATAATTTCTGTTCAAAAAAATTACAAAAAAACGACTTTTTTTGTAAAAAACAGGCATCAAACAGCCATAAATGGTGCACGTCGCAACAAATCTTCTGCATTTTCGGCCACCCAATCACGCACGAGTTGCACACCGCAGTTAATTTCTGCTGCACGGCGGCGGTGCGTATCGGCTACCATCATCTGCATATCATCGATATCGTACACCTGCACCCCATCCAACTCAGCACAGGCCGGGTCAACATTTCGGGGTACTGACAAATCGATAAGGAAAAGAGGCCGCCCCCCGCGCACTCGCATCGGCTCCGTCAGCACCGAACGCGATACCACATACACAGGAGAAGCCGTGGAAACAATGACAATGTCTATCTGTTCGAGGTAGGGAATCCACTCGGCAAAACGAATTACACGCCCCCCCACCTGCTCAGCCAGAGCAACTGCCCTGTCGTACGAACGGTTAGCCACGAAAATACTTTCAGCACCGCGAGAGCGCAGACTCTGGGCAGTACTGCGGGCAATCTCACCGGCACCGACCACCAGTACATTAGCCCCGCCGAGATTTCCCAACGCCTGGTGCGCCAGCTGCACGGCCACGGCACCCAGCGAAGTCGGGCCTGACGTAATGCGGGTCTCGCTACGCACTTTTTTACCAATGGAAAAAATACGCTGAAACGTTCTATTGGCGCAACTGGCTGTGGACTGAGCCTCTACCGCAGCCCGGTAAGCATCTTTGAGCTGCCCGAAAATTTCGGTCTCACCAATGACCATGGAATCAAGTCCGGCCGCCACACAAGCCAAGTGCTGCAGAGCAGCCTCATCCTCATAGTTATAGAAACAAGCCGAACAATCAGCTGAGGGAGGGACTTCACCGAGGAAATGGGACATAATGCTCCGGTGAGCGAGTTCGGGAGCCTGAGTCCAATAGTACAACTCCGTTCTGTTACAAGTCGAGAGCAGCACACATTCCTCCACACCGGGCAGGGCTCTGATAATCGTATTACTCTGCGTCAAACGAGTACGAGGTACAGAAAAGCGCTCACGTACCGCAACCGGTGAAGTGCGGTAATTGAGCCCCAGGCAGCACATCTGCGGCAGACGTTCAGACATAGACTTCAGCCGGCAAAAGAATCGATAACAGAACTGATAAGACTGGGAATATTATGTTCCGGGCTCTCAATATCCGGCTCCAGACCAAACTCACGCAGCGTGCGGGTAGTCACCGGACCGATGCTGGCAATACGACACCCTTCCGGCAGGGGGATATTCAAGGCCATGAAATGCTTAACTGTACTGGAGCTGGTGAAGGTAATCACATCAGCCCCTTCCTCCAGCAAGCGAGTACGAGCGCCTGTGGGGTCTTCCGTTTCCGGTACGGTACTGTAGGCAACACATTCATCAACGATAGCCTGGCGCTTCATCAGCTCTTTGTAAATCACGTCGCGAGCCTGCTCTCCATGCACCCAGAGCATGGTCACATTAGCCACACCGCCAAACTCATCGCCCTTGCGGTCAAACTCTGCTATAAGCTCCTCAGCAACGGCCTTGCGCGGCATAACATCCACCATCAAACCATACTTCTTCAGCTCGGCAGCAGTTCCCGGCCCTACGGCAGCAATGCGGGCGCCACCCAGCTCGCGAATGTCATCGTACACAGCAAAAAATGCTTCGAAGAACTTGCGCACACCATTAGGGCTGGAGAAAATAAGCCAGTCATAATGACGGCTATCCACTACAGCAGCGGCAAAATCATTGCGGTCAGAAGGCGGAGCTATGCGAATGGTCGGCAATTCCATCACATCTGCACCGGCAGCAGACAACCCGGCTGCCAACTCACCGGCCTGCTCGCGCGTGCGCGTTACCACTATGCGTTTACCGGCAAGCGGCATGTGCTCAAACCAATTCAGCTCAGGAGCAAGGGATACAACCTCACCAATAACCACCACAGCAGGAGCCCCCAGCCCGGCGGCATCAACAGCATCGGCCAGCGTAGCAACAGTCGCGCTCACACTCTTCTGGCGAGCCGTAGCAGCCCATTGAATCACCGCAGCCGGCACATCCCCCGCCTGCCCGGCAGCCATCAAGGCCTCCATCACTTCACGCAGACGGCTCATCCCCATCAGCATAATCTTGGTACCCTGAGCAGCAGCTATGCCGGCTATATCCAGTCCGGCTTCAGTTTTGCCGGGCATTTCATGACCGGTAAACACCGTAAATTGCGTGCAGATACCACGATGGGTCACAGGTATGCCGGCATAGGCAGGACCGGCCACGGAAGAGCTGATGCCGGGAACAACCTGAAAGTTCAGCCCGGCCTTCTTCAGAGCCAAAGCTTCTTCGCCGCCTCGGCCGAATACATAGGGGTCGCCCCCCTTCAGACGCACGGTACAGGCATGGCGTTTACCACACTCCACAAGCAAACGATTGATATCATCCTGCGGCATAGCATGATTGCCGGCACGCTTACCCACATAGATTTTTTCACAATCGGCCTTACACCAAGCTAACATGGAAGGAGCAGCCAATGCATCATACACCAGGCAATCAGCCTGCTCAATAAGACTTTTGCCACGGAGAGTCATCAAACCGGGGTCGCCGGGACCGGCTCCCACAAGATAAACGGTTCCGTTTTTCTGTTTATTCATGGTTATGTTAAAGTTGAAGGAGATTCAAATCATTCATGGCACCGGTTGAACCACCGCTGATTTCAGCAGCCCCGGTCGGATTTTCAGAAGCAGGCTGAAGAGGCTCAGCAACAGGCAATGTACTACCGGTGGCAGGCTCTTCTGCAGGTTGAGGGGTCGGTGAATCCATCGTCCCACCGGCAGCACGCCGCCCCATCTCAATCAACTGCGATACCGTAACTAATTTAAACCCTCTGGCCTGCAATCCCGTCACGACACCCTCCACAGCAGCCAAAGTGGAGGCGTGAATATCGTGCAACAGAATGATGGAACCGGGCTTAGCCTTATTGACGGCACGGTTAACAACGGTATTGATACCCGGGTGCTGCCAATCCTTTGTGTCAACATCCCAAAGTACGGAGTACATTCCGTAATCGTTGTACATCATATCCACCAATTTGGCGTTAGTAGCCCCATAAGGCGGTCGCATAGTGGTGGGGAAAAATCCCGTAGCATCTTTGATAATGGCACCGGTGCGCTCAATTTCACGCGCCACTTTCTGAGAGCCGGCGGAGGTCATCTTGATGTGGCTGTACGTGTGGTTGGCGATTTCGTGCCCCTCAGCCACAGCGCGAGCCAACAGACCTTTATGGCGGGCTGCATTTTCTCCGAGCACAAAGAATGTAGCACGGGCGCCGTGACGCTTCAGGATATCAAGCACCTGCGGTGTATATGCCGAGCTGGGGCCATCATCAAAGGTAATCGCCACATATTTACCGGGCACATTCACCTGCGACACACGATGTCCGGGCTTTTTAGCCACAAAAGGTTTGGTATCGGCCGGTTCTTGCATTTCAACCGGCGTAGCTGCACCGGCAGACATATCGGTCACCTGCGATTTCTGCACACGGGAACTGCGACGAACTTTCGTACGCTTCGTCGCCTTTTTACCACTCTTGCCACTCACCTTCTCAGACGGCACCATGTCACCGGAAGTACGCACTACCGTTGCCCCTTCCTGAGACTGACTACAAGCAGCCACTACCAGTACACTCAAGGCCAGGATAAACTTTCTCACGTTCATACCGATTAAACTCACTCCGCGCCTATTGTACCCGCGTAAACAGGATTTGGCAACCCCTTTTGCAGTCATGAAAATCGCTCAATTGCGCCCTCAGTAACAGAAATACCGGCTCTTTTTCAGATTTGCTGATGAATGGAGGCTTCAGTAACAAAGCAAATTTAAACAAAAAACAGTAGTTCAGCCTTGCATTTGCTTGCAACACACGTTACAAGATGTTAATGCTAAATAAAATATTCAAATGCAAAG
>JAFZHC010000010.1 GCA_017555025.1 Akkermansia sp. | reverse complement strand
GGATGAATAAATATCCACGAAAGCTACTTAATGGGCGCTCAGCATGGCAACTAGCCAAAGTCTATTCTTTCCATTTTAACAGAATCCTAGCCTAAGTCCCATTTTTTTCACCTCTGTCGCATTTATCCTTGCAATTCACATTTTTTGACAAGAGCTTGCTTATTTATCAATTTTGCTGAGAATAAAATCTGCATGTATTAATTCTGGCTTGCAATCCCATGAAATATCGTATAGTATGCCTAGCAACATTTGCCATTAGATATGAATCTCGCAATTATAGGAACCGGTTATGTTGGCCTGACCACTGGCACCTGCTTTGCCGAAGTGGGACATAAGGTGATATGTGTGGATAATAATGAAGCTAAGGTTCAGTCTTTGCGCGAAGGTAAAATGCCCATCTACGAGCCCGATTTGGAGGAGATGATAGTGTCGAATGTCTCTGCCGGTCGCTTGGAGTTTACGACTGACTTGGCTGCGGCGGTGCGTGAGTGTGAGATTGTGTTCATCGCTGTACCCACGCCTCCTCATGAAGATGGCTCTGTTGACCTTTCTTATATCGAAGGTGTATCTCGTGAGATTGCTGAATCTCTTACACCTGATATGGGCTACCGTATTCTGGTGGATAAGTCAACCGTGCCGGTAAGCACAGGTAGCAAAGTGCACCAGGTAATTGATCGCTACGCTCCTGCGGGGGTAGATATTGATGTGGTAAGCAACCCTGAGTTCCTGCGTGAGGGTAGCGCCGTGTATGATTTGCTCAATCCCGATCGTATTGTCATCGGTGCAGATTCTCAGCGGGCCATGGATATGATGAAGCGTGTTTATCAGCCTTTCAATGCGCCGATTGTGGAGGTTGATTTGGCTTCCGCCGAGTTGATTAAGCACGCTGCCAATTCATTCCTTGCGTTGAAAATTTCGTACATCAATGCTGTATCTGCCGTATGCGAAAAGGCCGGTGCTGATGTTGAGCTGGTGGCCATGGGTATTGGTATGGATAAGCGTATTTCCCGCCACTTCCTCAATGCCGGCCTTGGCTATGGCGGCTCCTGTTTCCCCAAGGATGTAAAGGGCTTCATTAATGTGGCTGAGCAGCTGGGGGCCCCGATGGAAATTCTTAAAGAAGTGGAGCGTGTGAATGAGGCGCAGATTGAGCGCTTCCTGGGGCGCATTCGCAAGAAGATGTGGGTACTTCGCAAGAAGCGCATAGCTGTGTGGGGTATTGCGTTCAAGCAAAACACAGATGATGTGCGAGAGTCCGTTGCCGTGAAGCTTATTAAGCGACTTTGTGAGGAGGGCGCACACGTGACTGCCTATGACCCCAAGGCTGCGGAGACCGGTGCTGCTGCACTCAGCGGGTATGATGTTACCATTTGTGATGACATGTACGAGTGTGTGCGCGATGCTGAGGTGCTGGTGGTTGCTACAGAATGGAAGCAATTTGCTATGGCTAACTTGGTGAAAGTGCGCGAATTGATGCGCCTGCCTATCCTTTTTGATGGCCGCAATATCATTCATGGCGAGAATGCATTGCATGCCGGTTTTGAATATCATTCGGTTGGTCGTCGTACCTTGCGACCCACCAAGTCTTGATGGTATATATTACATAGCTCATTTATACAGAAAAACCACCGATGTAAAAATCGGTGGTTTTTCTGTATAAAGAACACCGACTCTACGCAAGGCAGAGCCGATGTGAAAATAATCGCTGATGTGTAGAAACTATCAGTTATTAACGCGACCGAGGTAAGAGCCGTCTTCCGTCTTAACGGAGATACGCTGGCCGGCGGAGATGAACAGGGGAACCTGAACAACAAGACCGGTGGTCATGGTAGCGCTCTTGTAAACGTTGTTGGCGGAGTTGCCCTTAACGCCCTCGGGAGCCTCAGCAACCTCCATGGTGATGGCGGCGGGCAGCTCGATGGAGCATACGATTTCATCGGTGAAGAGGAGCACATAGTTCTCACCCTCGATGAGGTAATCCTTAACGGGCTCAACGATATCTTCAGAAACACATACGTCCTCGAAGGTCTCATTGTTGAGGAAGTGGTAGCCCATACCGTCCACATAGGAGAACTCCATCTCTTCGCGGCTGAGCATTACGCCCTCAAGGAAGTCGTTGGAGGTAAGACGCAGGTTGTAGTCCTTCTTGGTGGCGATGCTGCGGATGGTCATCTGCACATAGGAGGCCATGCGGGGCGGGGTCTTGAGCTGGCTTTCACGCACAACACAGATGTCGCCGTTGTAATTCACGGCGTGGCCTTTGCGGAGCTGAATAACGGGAACTTTTGCCATAACGCGCGTTAGAGTAGCAGACTATAGCCTATCAGTCAAGCTTTTTCTCATCGCCTTGTGTTAAAAAGAAACGCACCAGTATGAAGTTAACCGGTACCACAATGGCAAAAACAGGCAACGGAAGCAGGGTGTCAGGCTCTGCGAGAATCGGCAATAACTTAACCAGTTGAGGTGTACAAGCGGTCAGCAGGTGGACAATGGCTGTGCCAAGACCAATGGCAATGAAAAGGTTGAGGAGGAGAAAATGCATGCCGGCATTGATAGCATGGCTGAATGCAAAACCAAGGCTTTTCTTGACGCTGCCACTCGTCTTGAACGTCCACTTAAGTGATACGATATAATTGCCGACAAAGCTGACCAGATAACCAAAGGCATAAGACGCATTGAGCGCCAGTTGGTTTGCTTCGGTGAGATGGAAGAGTCGATTTACGCCCACATAGCACCCCCAATGTACTAACGTAGCTCCTACGCCAACAACGAAGAAGCGTACAAACTGAGATCCGTATTTCTGCCGGATTTGTTGAACATTCATGCCAGATGGGGAGCAAAATAGAACTTAAGCAGTTCGAGCTGATCTTCTCGTGTTACCAGATAACCATCCTTGGGGTCGAGCCATTGGAAAGAATGAATGGACGTGCGGCGGGAGCCCATGGGTTGCTCCGGGCTGAAGGACGGCAGACGATCCAGCAACTCAGGGGCGATGGCCTCGGTAATCTCCGTAGTGGTGAGCGGGGGCATGGCGGGGATGATGGCCGGAATGCCCAAGGGAATGCATTTCTCGACATCTCCAAGGATACGCTGAGAGAAGTAAAGCTGGTGCTGCTCGAGGGGTGCGAGTGCCAGTTTACCCTCCGCCGGAGGATTTAGCAGAGAGTCTATAACCTTGCTGAAGCCTCGGTTGGTGAGCGATGCTATTTCCGGCAGGTGCACGTTGAGCACGCGGCCGTACTGGCGGTTCAACTCGCGGTACAGATTGATACGGTTCTGAACATAGGGGTCATCGCTGTGCTCGATGGTGGGCGTGTTTTCATTCGCATCATCCTCAAGCATGTCGCAGGTTGTGACAAAAACCGTAAACTCCGGCTTGATATCGGCAAGGTGACTGAGCAGATAATTGGTGGCGCGGGTGTCAGCCTCTACATCCTTCTTGACGTTCTCTGTACCGTTAGCTACCGCATTGTCCAGATATACCATCATACGGAAGGTGCGTCCGAACGTAAGCTGAAAATTGTCCTTGTTGATGAGGTAATCAAAGTAGCGGCGTTTGGTCCAATACTGACCGAGAACGGTACTTGCTCCAAGGAAAGCGGTTTCGTGTGCCATGGGGAGAAATCGTCTGAACGTTAACTGTTGACCGCAATATAGCATATTTTTCTACACTTGGCAAGTTGTAAGAGAGTTCGCGAGGTAAAAAAGTGTGTACTCTTTGCTATCAGCTGAAGGGGAAATTTAATGCGCTGCCGGGCAACGTATTTTCATTTATGTCATAAAGCGGGCATAATACCCTTTTTGCTTGCTCCGCAGAGTCAGATGTGGTAGGTAGAATATTGCGTGAAGGCATACGTTGCACAGTGGATTGGTAAGCGTGAGAAGCAGGAAGACTCTTACGCCGTGAAATATTACCCTGATGGTGTGCTACTGGTGGTGTGTGATGGTATGGGAGGGCACCATCATGGTGCTATGGCCTCGCGTACGGCTGCAGATGCCTTTGTTGCAGATTTTGATGAAAGTGCTGCAGAGGGAATGCCGGTTGTGGAGCGTTTGCGTCAGGCGCTTGATGTGGCCAATGCTGCGGTTGGAAGGCAGTTTTGCAAGTGTGAATCATATGGCGGCACCACATTGGTGGCAGCTTACATTTCAGGTGGTTTGCTTTGGTGGGTAAGTGTGGGTGATTCGCCTTTGTTTTTGTGGCGCAGAAGAAGACTTGCCCGTCTGAATGAAGACCATTCTTTGCGTGCCATTTTTTTGCAGTATGTACAAGCCGGTTCGTTGAGTTACGATGAAGCCATGCAGCAGGGGCATCGTCTGCGCTCTGCTCTGACCGGGGAACAACCTTCTCTGGTAGATGCTCCGGCCACACCGTACCCGCTTTTGCCGGGGGATCGCATCATTCTAGCCAGTGATGGTGCTGATGACTTACTGTTACCGGCCATTATGCCGGATAGTGTGAAAGATTTGCTTGATTGCCGTGAACGCCCGTTACCGGCGCTTGTGGTGGAAGCTTGTATGAAGCGAGAGGATGCCCAGCAAGATAATCTCACCATTGTGAGTGTGGATTGGTGTTGAGGCAGAGATTATCCAGCATATATTGAAGAAAAGACGGGGTGATATAATCACACCCCACATGAACTTATCTTGTCTGAAATCCGGCTATGCCGAGGGTCGGTATATTTTACCGCCGTTACCCTATGGAGAAGGGGCTCTCGAGCCACTTATTTGTGCTGAAACGCTTTACCTTCATCACGATAAGCACCATGCTGCTTATGTTGCCGGTGCTAATGCCGCGCTTGATTCTTTGCAACTTATTAGTGATGGGGCTCTCAGTCCATCCCAAGCGCCGGCTTTAACGCAGAGTTTGGCCTTTAACTTGGGCGGGCATATTCTGCATATGCTTTACTGGGAGAATTTGATGTCCGGAGCAGGGGAACCATTGCCGGCAACTGCTGCTGCTCTTGCAGAATCTTTTGGTAGCTACCACGCTTTTATGAAGATTTTTGCATCTGTTGCTCTGGGGGTACAAGGGAGCGGTTGGGCAGTATTGGGGGTGGAGCCGGTTAGCCGTCGCTTAATGGTGACGGGGATTTGTCGCCATCAGGATGTTCTTGTGCCGGGATTTTGTCCCATACTGGTTTGTGATGTGTGGGAGCATGCCTATTATCTGACGTGGAGTAATGATCGCAAGGGTTATGTGAATGCATTTATGCAGCATATCAATTGGGGCGTTGTGGAAAACAGACTTAATTGCATTTATCGAAATGAATACTGATAATCAACCTCGTTGTCTTATTGGCAGCCCATGGCTTGCGGGAATTATCGCAGTATTGGAGCTTGTGCTGGGATTTGTGATGCTCAGCTTTCCCTATTTATTGGGCATGTCGGCTGTGTGGGTTGCCGGATTTGTGTTTGTCATGATGGGGCTGTTGCATTTTGTTCATGTATTTACACGGCCTGGTCATCGTTGGTGGAGTTTGTTGTCAGCTGTGTTGTTTATTATTATAGGCATTATATTGCTGCTTCAAATTGTCATCTCCATGGAAGTCATCACCTTGTTCATTGGTGTATCACTCATGGTCGGCGGTGTTTTGCGTTTCATGGTTGCTTTTAACTTGAGGCGCAACGAGGGTAGTGTGTGGCGTTTTTTTAATGCAGCTATCTCTTTGTTGCTGGGCATCATGGTTGTATGTACCTGGCCGGAATCATCGCTGTGGTTAATTGGAAGTATTATTGCGGTAGAAATGATATTTTCCGGTTGGGCGTTGCTTTTTCTGGTGCTATCTCCGAGGTCGGAGTCGGTGTGACTACTACGCCCTGTGGGACGCCCGAAAAAAAAAGATTCGCCCTCCGGCATAGGCCGGTGGGCGAATCTGATATTAAAGGGGCTGAAGTTTAATCGTTAAGTCGATGAGCAACAGGAAGTTCAATGCGTTCTTCAGGTCGGTCAACGCGCAGAATAATCGGCATTTGTGTGCGCTTGAGGGCTGAGGCTATGAGTTTTCGCTGCATCAGGCGTACGTCGTTTTCTTCAAACGGACAGACGCATTCGTTGAGTAGAGCTGTTGCGCTGATGTTACGGTCGGCTAGTTCGTGAATGATGCGATCTGTCTCCGGATGATCGGGTGTACGCAGCACGCCAAAAAGGTTGGCGTATTTTTCGCTGAGAGCTGTACGCAGCATATGTAAATCCATTTCGTACAAATTGCCGAACGGAGCCAGATGGCCGCAACTCTCTCCGTAGAGGGTGAAATTACCGGTCATGATTTCACGCCGAGAGAGGGAACTGAGGTATAACAAGCCTCGCTCTTCTGCATAGGTAAACTGTAGTGCCGCGGCTATGCGTTCTTTGAGTGCCTCGGATTGATTATCCGATATCTGTTCAAGGATGTTGTCTAACCGGATTTCATGGCAGCTGATACCAAGCGCTTTTGCTGTTTCGGTATTGCCGGCTGTTGTTACGGCTACAACATTAGAGGCTCCCAGAGCTTCTGAGCAAAGTGCGGCCAGCAGAGCGGCGTTTGGGGTATCCATGCTAAGGCAGACGCCGCTGTAGCCGCAATTTTTGACGGTGTTGGTAATGCTGAATTCCAGAGCATTGCTCAGCAGTTCCGTTTCTTCGGGGAGAGCACGGGCTCGGCTTTTTCCTGTCAGATTAACAACTTTGTTATTGCGTTGCAAGAAAGGTAATCGGTTGATAGTATACCCCTGTGCGCTGTAGACGGCTGAGCCGCCTGCGTAGGTGTTTTCACCGGAAGTTCCGACGTGCTGTACGCATACGATAGGTACGCCGCTGCTTGTTGCTTCCCATAGGTGGTTTTCTTCCGTCTCGCGGGCTGCACCTGCAAACCAAGGGGTGGTGCAGAGGTGTATGATAAGGTCGGGATTTTCTTTTTCGGGCTGCGCCGGTTCTCCTTGTACGTCGATGTAGACGAGAGTGCCGTTCAGGTCGATGATTTCACCGTTGTTGAGCTCTGTAACGGTTTGGCTTTCGAGTAGGTAGGGGGCAAGGTAGCTGCGGCTCGTATTTGCGGAGGATATGGGCATTTCTTCCTCTTCGAAATCAGCAAACTCATCTTCAGCGCATGCTGCGGTGACGGCACCCAGAATTAATGGAACGGTGCCCAACTCCTGAGAAAGGCTGTCGAGAGCAGCTTGCGTTTGGATGGTAAAGGATTTTCTTTCTGCTAAATCTTTGAGGTCGGCTCCGCAAAGGGCACATGCGGGTGCTACGACCAGCTCAGCTCCGTGGTCGATGCATTCGCGATATCCTTGTACAATCTGACGAAGGTTGTTGGAAAAGTCACCGGCAAGGGGCGTATTCTGAATGATGCCTATTTTGTGTAAAGAAAGCATAATTGAGGAAGTGAGTCGAGCTATGCTGCCTTATTTCGTTCTAAATAGCAAGTCTAAAGTATGTGCTACAGGGCAGTATGCGAGCGCAAAAAAAAGAGCCGGCATCTGCCGGCTCTGTGTAAATTGTTGCATTGTGCATCAGAAGAAGCTGATGGGGAGGCTGGTGCCTGTTTCCCCAACCGTGAAGGATATGCCGAAGCCTGTTTCCTTTTTACCGCCGTTGTTGCGCATGAACAAGGTGCCACCCACATACCATGTGCCGGACTTGCGGAAGAGGGAATACTGCTGGATGGGGAGACGCTTGTTCTCGATATCCCAGTTCCATTGGCAAGCGAACGTATATTTCTCGTTAATGCGCAGGTTTGTCTTGATATACACCTGTTCGGCATCGTATTGAATGGGGTGATCCAAGATGCTGCGATATCCTACTCTTGCCTCAAATGCTGCAAAGGGTTGGAAGGTGACACTTGCATTAACCTGTTTGAACTCATCTCCGTTTTTAATAGTCGGTGTCTGCGTTTCTAAGCGCAGGTAGAATCGTTCCGCGGGGCGGAACGTAACGAGTGAGTACAGATTGGAGAACTGATTAGTGGAGGTGGGGTTCTCTTCGTTGTAGTCGATGAAGACGTTCCAATTGAACAGGGAATGACGCTCTCCGTCAATGGTTGTGGTTAAGGTGTTCTGCATGCCGATACGCCACACGCTCCATGTTCCCCAGCTGTCAATGCCGGTAAAGCCCATCAAATCCAACTCCATCGGATTACTGGTGGCTGTACCGAATTCATTTGACCACATATCAATCTGCGGAACTCCGGGATTAGAGGATGATATGTTGCAATGGGATAAGGTAGTATAGGGCTTGATGACATGAGTCAGTCCCTTGAATCCGAGAGAGGGAATGTTGAATGAGTCGTAGCGTTTGTGGAATTTGATGTTAGCATCCACGCCCACGAACCCGAGGAATCGGTTGTCGGCGCCGACTTCATCCACTCCGTAGTAACCGGAATAACCAACACCTGCCTTGGGGGTGATGTTCAGGAATTTAAGTATATTCAGCTGAGTGGTAAACTCGTGTGTGCTGTTAGCACGAGCGTAAGCATTAGTATTGAGTAAGCGTTTGTAGTAGTCGCGGCGCTCTTGGTCTTCGATGTTTTCCAGAGCTTGTTTGTATGACTGGCGCTCATGGAAGGGAACATATTGCCGCATAATGCCGAAACTATTGCGCGTCTCGTAGCTGATGCCGGTACGCCCTATAGAAGAGCGAACTCGGTAGTAGGAGAGCTCTGCCCGTTCATCAGTTGAGTAATAATCGTTAGGAGCAAAACGGGTTAAGACCATGGTCTGGCTCTTCGTATCTTTTCTGACAAGGCGTATTGTATTGTCCGGCTTGTCGTTCTCCCTGCTGATATCTTCAAAGAAGTCGCGGAGCATGTAACGGTCGCTCAATACGTCAACGTTAGTTCCGAGAGTCCATTTTGCCGCAGTATCAATAGAGGGCGATGGTAAATCCCACAGGGTGCTCATGGCGATGCGATATCGCTGATGATCGGTATGTTCCCTATCTTCTGTCGTGGGGTTAATCATTGGTGCCTCGTCATAGGCAAAATAGGTGGCAATGCCGGTCATCATGGAGTATTTTTCTGCCATTTCGACATCTTCTAAGTCGAGACCGGTAGCAAAACCACGGCGTGTGCGGTAGTCTGCATGCGCCGTCAATACATAGTCGGCAACAGGCATTGCGCCTTCAACTCGTCTGTTGCCCAGCAGAAAGCCATAACTGTTGAGCAGGTAAGTACCCCATACGGATTTGGAGCCTAAATTCGGCAGGTAGCCCTCCTGCGGATTGAGCGAGTGAGAGAATGATATCCAACCAACAATGGGAATGGGGATGTCGTATTCTCCGCTGGCAATGCTGAGGCGGGTAACGCGACCGTAATCCCCGGGGTACACCGTCAACTCGCCGGCTCCTACCCAAGTGTCCGGTACCTGCGCATCATCAGCAGACACATAAGCATCGTGAATGCGCATGAAATTCTTACCCTCATCATCTTTGGCGTATTCAATATGAGAGCCTCTGACGAGCAGACCACTCACTTTAGCTTTTACTCCGTAAACATCGAGACGCTCTTTTTTCCAGTCATACACGCCGCGTTCTGCCAGCGTGAGGCTTTCCCCCTGATAGACCGTAAGGGGGCCTGTCAGTATTGCCTGACTGGCAGACATGTCAGCCGTTAGTTCAGCAGCATCAACATCCAGTCCCGCATCTGTTATCAGTTCGACGGGGGATCCGCTTCCTTTGTAAGTGAGTTTTTGTTTCTCGTTGTCGTATAAAATCTCACCGCCCTGATTGTTAATCGTGAGAGTCTCCGGAATCTGCGGTTGCAGGGAATTGCCGGCTGCGGCAATCATGCGATCTGTCAGGTCTATGACAGGATTGGCTGTAGGTGCTCCTTGCCCGAAAACCTCAGAGGGCAGGGGGACTACATCCTGCGCCCCTGTCGCGCATACGGTGCCTGCTGCCATGAGAGTGGTGGCCAATTGTGTGGCTCGTTTTCGTCCTGCCTTAGAAAATTTGCTGCCCATTACGGGTATTATTCTGCATGAAACAGCACGATTTGTCAAGCAACTTTAAGCATTAAAAGGCACTCAAATGCTAATCCGGTGATTATTTTTACCTTGCTCCGCCTTTCGGTTATTCGTCAACGATGCAAAATGAGGGAAGAATTACGGAAAATTGAGGGTGATGGCGAAAAAAGCATGATTTTCGTGTTGCAAGTCAGCCCGAATTGTGCTATTTTACTGGCACCATGATTACAGGTACTACACACAAGAAGGCTGCCGAGTGGGTGGAGCAGATCCGCCAGCTCTGCAAACCCGATTCCGTCTACTGGTGCGACGGTTCCGAGGAAGAGAACACCAAGCTGTGCGACATGCTCGTAGAGAAGGGCACGTACATTCGCCTGAATCCTGAGAAGCGCCCCGGCTGCTTCCTGGCTCGTTCTACTCCTTCTGACGTGGCCCGCGTAGAGGAACGCACATTTATCTGCTCCGAGAAGGAAGAGGATGCCGGTCCTACCAACAACTGGAAGTCCCCGGCTGAGATGCGCGCTATTCTCAACCCCTATCTCGATGGTTCCATGAAGGGCCGTACCATGTACGTGATTCCTTTCTGCATGGGTCCGCTTGATTCTCCCCTTGCCAAGATTGGTATCGAAATTACCGACTCCGCTTACGTTGTAACCAACATGCGCATCATGACCATCATGGGCGAGAAGGTTCTCAAGCGTCTGGAGGACGAGGTGAACGGTGGTGGCAACCCCAAGCGTGACGGTTATGGTGACTTCGTTCCCTGCCTGCACACTGTTGGTGCTCCCCTCGAGCCCGGTCAGGAGGACGTAACTTGGCCCTGCAACAACGAGGAGAAGTACATCTGCCACTTCCCCGAGACCGG
>JAFZHC010000060.1 GCA_017555025.1 Akkermansia sp. | reverse complement strand
TTCCAAAAGAGATATACTCTGCCCTGCATTCTATCAGATAGCTTGCTTAAATATTAACAATCTCTCAATCATGAAATTACACTTACCGTTCGCACTGCTTGCCACCATGGTGAGCGCTGTGGCTTATGCTGATAATAGCGGCGTAAGTTTCAATACAACTGAAGGAGGAAACGCTAATGTAACTATTAGCGCGGATGCCGGCGATTTGTCCGACTACTACATGTACGGAACCTTATATGGCAACCCCTGCGCTCCCGGCATCATCGGTGCGGCTAGCGTCTGTGATCAAGATGGTAATGCACCTATCGAAAAATTCCAGAGTGCAACCATTACCATGAATGGCGGCACCAATTTGGGTACACTCTCCGGTTACGGTGTACAAGGCAACGCTGTAGCGGGTGACACTACCATCAACATGAACGGTGGTTCCACCAAACTCATCGTAGGTGGCACAGCCTACTCTAGTAGCGCTAACCGCCCGAGCACACAGTACGGCACCACCCCGGAAGGCGGCCACGTTACCAACTTCACATACAAGAGCAACTACGGCAACGAGAGCGATCCTAACGCCCCGAAACAAAACATTAACATTAATGTGACCGGCGGTACGGTAGGCCAGATTCGTGGCACGCATAGCGGTCACTCTCAGGTTCATCTTTACACAGCTGATGGCTACATCAAGAAAGTGCACGCAGGCGGCGAGGAAGCTATCGCTAAGTTCATGGAAAGCAACCCCGTTGCAGTCAGCGGCAACGTAAACATTTCTGTAACAGGTGGTGAAATTACCTCCACCTATGCCGACAAAGATGAGACTGCAGCCATTCAAGGCGGCGGTGGTTCCGGCTACTCCGTAGACGGTACTGTTGGCATTACCGTAGGTGGCGATGCCAAAATTACAGGTAATATTATTGCCGGTTCCTCCAACAGCTACACCTTCGTAGGCGGCACCAAGATCGATATTCAGGGCGGCGAAATCACCGGTAACATTTACGGTGGTGGCGACAACTCTGCCCCCAAGATTACCGGCGGCCTTGCAGCCACCGTTAAGGGTGACACCAACGTTTCCATCTCCGGCGGCACCATTACCGGTAACGTATACGGCGCCGGTATGAGTGACGTAGTGAAGGGCAACACCAATGTTACTGTATCCGGTGGCACAATTACCGGCACAGTATACGGCGGTGGTACAGATGGCTCCGTTGTTGAGGGCACCAAGTCTCTGACTGTCACTACCGGTTATACAGGCGCACTTTCCATTGCAGATTTCGATGCAGTAACCATCGAGAACGGCACCAAGATTGAGCTTGAGTCCGTAGGTAGTCAGCTCGCTCTGAATGATGTTGCCTTTACAGCATACTCCAACCAGGGTACTGAGGGTGCCATCATGACGCTGGGTAACGGTATCACCATTGACAGTCTGGAGTTTGTTGTTGTTATTACCAATGAAGACTTAGTATACGGCAACACCTTCACGCTGAATCTGCTTGAGCTCATCGACGGCACTAACCCCACAGAGTCTATGTCCATTCTGGACCTTGGTGTAGCAACAGCCGATGAGAGCGGCCTTGATTACACCCTCACCTTCGTGGACGAAAACGGCAGAGAGCTGGGTCTGAAGGATAGCGATTACAACATGACTGTAACCACTAACGGCAACACGACCAGCTATCAGGTAAGCGTGACGATTCCTGAGCCGACCACGGCTACGCTGAGCCTGCTGGCTCTGGCCGGTTTGGCTGCTCGTCGCCGCCGCAAGTAAATTAAACGACAATTTACCTTCTGCAAAGTAGGTAAGTTGGCGGGTTGACGCCCGCGAGAAAAAGGCCGCCGTCTTTCGCAGACGGCGGCTTTGCTATCGACGCGGCGAGGCGTAACATTCGCGCACGCGGAGCTCCTAGCCTGCGCGAGGTGTTTTTCACAAAGGAGCATTCGCAATCAGCGTTTATGCCGACTGATGAAGCCAATGCTTAGCCTCTCGCGTAAAATCGGGTATTTGTAACGCCTGTGTTAATTGTCCGGCTCCAAGGGTACGGAAATACCCCGTCACCCCCCATACCTCAAACAACTGCCCGACAACAGGAAACTTGAAAAAACGGGCTTTACACCTGAGGGGAATAAGTGTATACTGACGGCAGACGAGATATCTATATAACACCATCTGACAAAGCGATATGATGACCGCAGCCCAGATTCGCCGGAGCTTCCTCGACTTCTTCCGTGAGAAGCAGCACGCCGTTGTGCCCTCCGCCTCCTTAATGCCCCAGAGCCCCGGCCTGCTCTTCACCAACGCCGGCATGAACCAGTTTGTACCGTACTTCCTCGGTGTGTGGACCCCGCCGTGGAAACCCGCCCGTGCTACCGACACGCAGAAGTGCATACGCGCCGGCGGGAAGCACAATGACTTGGAGGATGTGGGGCAGGACAGCTACCACCACACCATGTTCGAGATGTTGGGTAACTGGTCCTTCGGTGATTACTTCAAGAAAGAGGCCATTGCCTGGGCTTGGGAGCTGGTGGTGGAGCGCTGGGGGTTCCCCGCTGAGCGTCTGTACGCCACCGTGTACAGCCCCGACAAGAGCAAAGGCGACCCCGGTGAGTTTGACCAAGAGGCCTGGGAGACCTGGGCACCGCTGTTCGAGAGCAAGGGGCTCGACCCCAAAGTACACATCGTCAACGGCGGTGTGAAGGACAACTTCTGGATGATGGGCGAGACCGGCCCCTGCGGCCCCTGCTCTGAGCTGCATGTGGACCTTACCCCCGAGGGCAACACGCAGGGCAGCCTGGTCAATCAGGACAGCCCCCTGTGCATCGAAATCTGGAACCTCGTGTTCATTCAGTACAATGCCGAGAGCGATGGCAGCTTCCGCAACCTGCCCGCCTGCCATGTAGATACCGGCATGGGCTTTGAGCGCGCCTGCGCGATGATTCAATGCACCAACGGCTTCACGGATTTCTCCCGCCGCGTGTCCAACTACAGCACCGACGTGTTCCGCCCCATCTTCAACCGCATCGAGGAAATCTCCGGGCGCACATATGTAGACATTTACCCGCAGGATGCCACGGCCGACAACACCGCCACGCTGAAAGAGAGTGTAGCCTTCCGCGTAATTGCCGACCACATCCGCACGCTGAGCTTCTCGATTGCCGACGGCATTCTGCCCGGCAACAACGGCCGCAACTATGTGCTGCGCCGCATTCTGCGCCGCGCCGTGCGCTATGGCCGCACGCTGGGGCTGGAGAAGCCTTTCCTGAGCGAGCTGGTAGATACGCTGGCCGCCGAAATGGGCAGCGTATTCCCCGAGCTGATTGGCCGCGCTGCCACCATTAAGGAGGTGCTGCTGCGTGAGGAAACCAGCTTTAATGAGACGCTCGACCGCGGCCTCGACCTCTTCGACAAGGAGGTGGCTGCCACCGGTACCGTGAGCGGCGACTTCGCCTTCAAGCTGTACGATACCTACGGCTTCCCCATTGACCTGACGGCTCTCATGGCCCGTGAGCGCGGGCTGACGGTTGACACCGAGCGCTTTGAGGCTCTCATGGAGGAGCAGCGCCAGCGTGCCAAGGCCGCTCAGAAGAAGCAGGTTGTACGCGCTCTGGATTTGAAGACCGAGGCTGTCACCGAATTCACCGGTTACGCAGAAGACAGCACCACCGCCACCGTAACAGAAGTGCACGAGGCTGACGGTATGCTCTTCGTCATTACCGACAAGACCCCCTTCTACGCAGAAATGGGTGGTCAGGTGAGCGATGGCGGCACCCTGCAGGCCGGCGGCGACAGCGCCCCGGTGCTCGGCGTGCAGCAGATTGGGCAAGCCCGCGCCCACCTGATTGCCGTGGGTGACGGTGTGCGCCCCGCCGCCGGCGACAGCGTGGTGCTGACAATCGACAATGCCCGCCGCCGTGCCATCGAAGGCCACCACAGCGCCACCCACCTGCTGCACAAGGCTCTGCGAGCCCTCGTGAGCGATGACATTGCCCAGCAAGGTTCATTGGTGGATGTAGACCGCCTGCGCTTTGACGTGAACAGCGCTGCCATCTCCAAGGAAGACCTGCGCCGCGTGGAGGAACTCGTGAACCAGTGGGTGCAGGAAGACCTGCCCATCTTCTGCCGCGAGTACCCGATGACCGAAATCCGCAAGCACCCCGAGGTCTGCCAGTTCTTCGGCGACAAGTACGGCGACGTTGTGCGCCTGGTGCAGGTAGGCGGTGAGGCCGGTAACTTCAACGGTGTTTCGATGGAGCTCTGCGGTGGTACCCACGCCCCCGCCACCGGCAAGGTGGGCTTCTTCAAGATTAAGAGCGAAGGCGCCATTGCCAGCGGTGTGCGCCGCATCGAGGCGGCTGCCGGCGAGGCCGGTCTGGCCATTGTGAAGGACATCATTGCCGCCCGCCTGCCTGAGTGCAAGGAAAGCCTCGACAAGCTCAGCGCCGCCAACAGCAAACTTGCAGAGCTGGGGCGCCCCACCATCCCCGTACCCACCAACGACGGCCACCCCGCCGAGAAGGCTGTGCAGTCCCACGACATCCGCGTGGTCAACGCCCTGCTCGATGAGTTCCACGCCTACTGCGACAAGCTCAAGGAGGCCGCCCTCGAGGCTGACAAGAGCGTGAAGAAGGCCATCTCCGCCGCTGCAGCCGGTATGGCTGATGCCCTGCTGGCAGAGCAGCTCACCGGCGGCAACGTAGTCATCAGCGCTGAGGGTGGCAATGACTTGCTCACCGAGCTCTTCAACGGCCTGCGCAAGCGCCATTACGAGGCAGCCGCCTTCCTGGTGGCCGATGACGGCAGCAACCTGTCGCTCGGCGCCTACTGTGGTGAGGCCGCTCAGGCTGCCGGTCTGAAGGCCGGTGACCTCATCCGCACACTCGCCCCGATTGTCGGCGGCAAGGGCGGCGGTAAGGCAGATATGGCTCGCGGCTCGGGCAAGGACCTCGCCGCCAAGGCTGAACTGCTCAGCAAAGCAACAGAAGCACTCTCTTAACCAAACAACACTACACTCACGACCATGTCACAGAATCAACCCCCGGTTTACCCGGATGAACCGCAGATACCCATTCTGCCCAACCTGCTGACAGCGGGCAACCTGCTGTGCGGTTTCTTCTCCATCCTCACCATCTTCAAGGGGATGCAATTGCCCGACGGCTCTCCGGAGGCATTTGAATGCTACCAGAAAGCTACCTACCTCATCTTTGCCGCCTGTGTCTTCGACCTGCTCGATGGCCGCGTGGCTCGCATGTGCAAGAGCGATGGTCCCTTCGGCCGTGAGTTTGACTCCATTGCCGACGTAGTATCCTTCGGCATTGCCCCGGCCATGCTGTTGGCTCGTGCCGTGCTCTTCAACCTGCCGGTACCTTATATCGGTTTCGGCATTGCCGTGCTTTACCTGCTCTGCGCCGCCCTGCGTCTGGCTCGTTTCAACTGCATGGCAGCAGCTCCCAAGAAGCCCAACCAGAGTATGGACTTCGTCGGTCTGCCGGTGCCCATGGCTGCCGGTGCGGTCGTGAGCACGATGTACCTCGTCATCGACCTCACCACCAACCGCAACCTTATTATTGAGCCTTTCTGGCAGATTCTCATGGCTGTTGTGATGACGGTGGTCTCGCTGCTCATGATGAGCCGCGTAATTTACCCGAGCTTCAAGCACGTGAACTTTGAAAAGCGCGGCACCCTCATTGCCATGCTGATGGCCGTTGCCGCCGTCTGCGCCCTCATCGCCTTCCCGTGGATTGCACCGGCTCTCATTTTCCTGTGCTACCTGCTCTACGGCCTCATCATCCGCCCCTTCCTCACCCGCCGCATGCGCCGCGCCATCGAAGTGTATGATGATGACGACGAGGAGGAAGAGGAGAACGAAAACAAGTAATCCGTTTCCGTACGGCTACTACGCTTTCGCAGAAGTAGCAAGCCGCTTTCTCATCCTTTACCCGCGCCACCAACGGCGCGGGTAATTTGTTAAAAGTTTGCTACTTCAATCGACCATCTCTGAATTCATCATAAGACCGCACAAGCACGCTCCATTCGGTAGCATCGGTTTATGCTGCCGCAGGCTCTGAAGTTCCGCGTATATACCCGCATTCGACCCGAAAAATCTCATTTATTGATGAGTTTGAAGTTTTAGAGCTGACCGGAATAAAATTTGGGCTTCACTTTGCCTTGTTCATCTGATATAATCTGCTAAACACTTAGTGTTCCACACGTTAACTCAAACAGTTTTATGACGCCGAAACACATTGTTGCCGTTATCGACTACGGCTCACAGTACACGCAGCTCATCGTGCGCCGCGTGCGCGAGCTGGGCTTCCTTGCCAAGCTCTATGCGCTGGAGGATTTGCACGAAATCAGCGAGCCCGGAGCCATCATCCTCTCCGGTGGTCCGCGCAGCACTTCCGAGCCTGATGCCCCGGATATTGACTTTGAATGGCTCACCTCCTTCAACGTACCTATTCTGGGTGTATGCTACGGCATGCAGCTGCTCAACATCAAGACCGGTGGCACCGTGCGCAGCAGCAACAAGCGCGAGTACGGCCCCGCCGCCCTCATCCCCGAGAAGCTCGAGGGACTTTACGCTGACATGTCCCCCTCCTCTCAGGTGTGGATGAGCCACTCCGACACCGTGGATCACTTGGCCGACAACTGCAAGGTGATTGCCCGCAACAGCGATGGTGTGCCTGTATCCCTGCAATGGGGCGAGCAGATGTTCGGCATTCAGTTCCACCCCGAGGTGACGCACTCCCACGAGGGCCGCACCATCCTCAAGAATTTCCTTTCCTACGCCAAGGAGCTCGCTCCCTTCGACATCGGCGACTTCAAGCGTGAACTCATCGAAGACATCCGCGCCAAGGTGGGTGACAAGCAGGTGGTTTGCGGCGTGTCCGGCGGTGTGGACAGCACCGTGCTGGCTGTTCTGCTGCACGAGGCCGGCGTGAATGTACGCTGCATCTTTGTGGACAACGGTCTGCTGCGCAAGGATGAGGCCAAGGAAGTACAGGCCAACTTTGAGCGCATGGGCGTGAAGATTGAGACGGTGGACGCCTCCGAGCGTTTCCTGGCAGCCCTCGCCGGCGAGACCGCTCCCGAGAAGAAGCGCCGCATCATCGGTAACCTCTTCATCGACGTGTTCTGGGACGCCGTGGGCGACGCCGAAATGCTGGCTCAGGGTACCCTGTACCCGGACGTGATTGAGAGTGCATCCAACGCCAAGAGCAAGGCCTCCGTCATTAAGACCCACCATAACCGTGTGGAGCGCGTGCTCAAGATGCAGGAGGAGGGTAAGGTTATTGAGCCGCTCGCCTTCCTCTTCAAGGACGAGGTGCGCGAGCTGGGTGCCTCCATGGGCATTTCCCACGACATCCTGTGGCGCCATCCCTTCCCCGGCCCCGGTCTGGCCGTGCGCTGCCCGGGTGAGGTGACCAAGGAGCGCCTCGACATCATCCGCGAGTGCGATGCCATCTTCATCGGCACCCTCCGCAAGTGGGACTGGTACGACAAGTGCTGGCAGGCCTACGCCGGCCTCATCCCCGTGAAGACCGTGGGTGTGAAGGGCGACGAGCGTTCCTACGAGTTCGCCACCAACCTGCGCGCCATCGTGTCTGAGGACGCCATGACGGCCGACTGGGTACAGCTGCCCTACGACCTGCTGCGCGAGGCTTCCAACCGCATCCTCAACGAAGTCAAGGGCATCAACCGCGTGCTCTTCGACATCAGCACCAAGCCCCCGGCATCCATCGAGTGGGAGTAAAGAGATTTACCATCTGCAAATTACTACTGACAATGTAGAAAGCAAGGCGGGGTTCCCCCGCAGAAACAAAGCCGCAGCCTTTACAGACTGCGGCTTTCTTGTATCTCAGCCCCCTTAATTCCCGAAATTCGGGAATAGCACTCCCGATTTTCGGGAATTTGACCATTCCACTTTAGAGACCGGAAATAGGGAAAGCCCAAGCGCCGTGGGGCATGGGGCGGGCTTTTTCGGAGGTGCAGAAAACGACGGGGGCTTTCAGCTCGGCCCAGGAAGGTACAGGAATCTTTCGGCACCAGCGCAGATCGCTCTCCATAGGGGCCGAACTGCGCTTGACTTCCAGAGGATACACGCCACCATTAAGCTCGAGCACAAAATCGACCTCTGCGCCATCGAGGTCGCGATAATAAGTCATAGCGGGTTTGATACCGGCGTTTGCATAACGGCGCATCAATTGCCCATACACCCATGTCTCGAGAATAGCTCCTGAAAATGGACCTTCCATCAACTGCTCGGCACTACGCCAACCGGCCAGCCAACAGCACAAGCCGGTATCACAAAAATAAAGCTTGGGGGTCTTGGCCAGTCGTTTGGTGGTATTCACATGGTAGGGCTCCAGCAGCTCCACTATGCCCGATGCCTGCAAAATAGAAATCCACGCAGCTGCTGTTTTAGGACTCACGCCGGCATCCCTTGCCAGGTCGCTGTATACCAGCTGCTGCCCCGAGCGCATAGCAGCGGAGCGCATCAACTTAACAAAAGCCTCCAAATCGCCCACTTGCGTTAAGCTCCGCACATCACGCTCGGCATAGGTCTGCACATAATCGCGGAAGAAATCGTAGGCAGGCAAATCAGGGTCACGGTGCAGTGCCGGATACCCGCCGCGCCATATACGCTCGTAAAGTTCACGCAAGCCACAGAGAGACTTCTCACATACAGCCTCATCCGGCTGCTCCGGGGTGTACACCCCACCATCGGCATCTCCATACAACTCACGCTGCGCCAGGCTGTACAAATCCACTATCCCGATACGCCCGGCCAGACTGTCACTCACCCCCTTCATCATGTGGAAGCGCTGCGAGCCGGTCATCCAATACATACCGGGACGGCGGTCGGCATCCACCTTCATTTTGATGGCTCGAAACAACTGGGGAGCGTATTGAATCTCATCAATACACAGCGGCGCAGGGTACGCATCCAGAAAGCCCATAGGGTCGCTTTGGGCATATTCAGCAAGCTGGTAATCATCCAGCGTCAGATAAGTCATGCCCTCCGGCAGCATGTGCCGCAGCAGAGTGGATTTACCCACCTGCCTGGCTCCCGTTAACAACACACAGGGGTAAAAGCGACTCAGCTCCTCTACCTTTCTGCCCATGCTGCGCGGTACATATTCCCGGTTGTCTTTTGCTTTCATGGCACCCTCATCATCCTCCATTCCTCTCCATAAGTCAAGTCAAATTCCCGAAATTCGGGAGTGCGATTCCCGAATTTCGGGAATTTGACTCCGGATTGAACGCCAAAAAGCGCCGCAAACATGCCGGTAGCTTGCGGCGCGGGAGGCGGAAAAGGCTGAATACGGGGTCGATTATCGCGTAGTAATCACCGCATTGGGCGAGAGGCCGTAAGTCTGCGGCTCGTACATAAGCTGGGCCTGAGCGGGCGGAGCGGTAGTTACACCGGCTCGCTTTACGCGGGCGTAGTAGCTCATGTTCAGCAGTTCGCGCCCACCCCAGCGGGTGCAGAAACCGCGCACACGGTGCGAAAGGTATTCCTTATGGTCAAAACAATAGCTCCAGGGGCGCCACTCCAGCCCGGCGGCCTGCGAGGGCACATTCGGGTTGATGGCCTCCATGCACGAAGGCAGGTAGTCCTCGAGCACGAAGTACTCCAACTCGCGGTCGCCCTTAGCGCAGGTGAGCGTCACACGCACCACATCACCCACGTTGAACTCGCGAGCCTCGCGCCACACGCCATCATCACCCCGCTTCTCGTAAATACGGGTCACCTGCAAGCCCTTCTCGGTCACACCGAGGTACTCCGTCTGCTCGGGCAATGCCTTAGCCTTTACCGTCACATAAGCCGTACCGGCGATGGGGGTAAGCGTCGCGGCCTCCGCAGCAGTCAGGGTTACGGGCTCGTGGCCGATGGAAATCTCCCGCCCGCAGGCTGTGCAAAGAGTAGCCTGAGTAGCTGCGGCATGCGGGGTTGTGCGCAGGAACTCATACAAAGCCAGGAATACCCAACCGCTATTCCAAGTATCCCACCGCAAGCTCCCACCGCACACCGTTCGCAGCCAGCGGTTGTAGGCGGAGTAGTAATTCGCCTTTCCGCAACGCAGGTCGGCCAACAAGCGCAGGCTTGCCATAGCCGGGCGGCTGTGGAAATATGAAGCAGGTGCCTGCAGAGCATCTTCATCGGCCAGAGCGGCATCCATTATCACCACATCATCGCAGGCACGCCCCACGGCATAGCGGGTGAATGCGCCCGGTTCTTTCTGCTTGGCAAGTTCCCGCATGAGGTAGTCGCGCAGCTGCTGTAGCTCCTGCGCCGGGACATCGTACCCCTGCTCCTGAGCCAGCGTCAGCACCAAAGCTGCCTGAGCAGATGCCCAATAGCAGCTCTCACCGCTATCCCAATAACTCAGACCGCCGTCCTTCTGCTGCCGCATGAGCAGCCCCCTCACCGTTGAGCTCACAACAGCCTTTACATCCTCAGCGCTCTTATTTTTCATGGCCGGACAGTAGGGGGCCAAGCGCTTATGGAGCAACCAAGGCAGCAAGGTGGAGGAACGCTGCTCCGTGCAACCATAGGGGTACTCCAGCGAGAACTCCAGACATCCGCGCAGCTGCGCGAGAGGGTCAGCGCACAGCTCCACCTCCATACTCAGATTACGCCCGTTGCGCAGCTCCGGTGCCAATAACTCCGCCGGAACCAGAGCAGAATCCCCCGCTCGCAAAGCCACATGGTGCGCCTCCTGCAGGACAGGTGCGGGGAATCGCACCGGGAAGCAGCCCTGCACCGCATCACTACCATTTGCGCCCACAGCCTGCCATTGCAGCAGGCACTCACCCTCACTCGCGGCAGTAAAACCAAAATACAGAGTTGCCGACTGCCCAGCGGCCAAAGTCACCTGCTGCGTGGCATCTGCCCCCTGCATCGAGACAACCCAAGTGCCCTCCGCCCCGGTGTTGTTTGTTACCGTCACAGGCAGGCGCAGGGTATCACCCACGCTCATGAAAAGCGGGGTACCGGGCTCCAGCATGACGGGTTGATTCACCACCAGCTCTGCTTCGCTATTGCCGAAGGAGCAACCATCCGCCCCCTGCACCACAGCCATCACGCGATAAGTGGTAAAGGTATCCGGCAGGGTCAGCTCTGCCGAGAAATGCCCCTCTTCATCTGTGCGCAAGGCCGGCAGCCACAGCGGCGTGGGAGTAAAATCCGTACGCAGGCGCAATGGGGGCGGCGTATCTGAGCCACCCAGGCCGGAGCCCAGGCCGCCGCCTTCCCCCCACAAGGAATCCACCTCTGCCAGAGCTCGAGCCCGAAACGCATTGCGGGATATTGAGTAATAACCGGCACGCTTGTGAATGAGCGAGAAGAATTCATCATTCTCCTCCCAGCAGAGTGGCAGCGGCATATATCTATAGTAAGGGGCCACCTCCAGCTCCCCCACCTTGCTCAGGTTAGGCAGTGTGTAGGGATACTCAGCCAGCCTGTAAAAAACAGAGAAAGCTCTATCGTGAAAGCCTTCAAATACTGCCCAGGGCTGCGGCAGGGTATACCTACTCACCGAGAGCATGCCGGCATCCACCGCCCACAGGCACACCGCGGCACGGGCAACCGGAGAACCATCCGGCGCAAGCACACGCCCACCTACCTTCACCCGGCTACCGGGCGACTGTACACCCGGCGGCAACTGCCAGTCCACCGACAAGAGCTTCTCGGTACGGGGAACTCGAGCATCGAAGCGCAACGACTCAGCTCTCTTGTAAGAGCCGCTAAGGCTCCCCGGCAACAACAACTGCCCGACGACATTGCCGTGCATATTCTCCGGCAAAGATAGCCTCAATTGCTGCACCCCGGCCTGTACCTGAACGGTATCGACGCAGCACCCCTGCTGAGAGCTGAACACCACCGCCGCCTTACCACTACGGCGGAAGTCTGTAGGCACGACCAATTCCCGCCCCTGCAACTGAGCACGAACCACGCCGCCGGTAGAAAAGGCATTATATTTGAGCTCTTCTCCAGCGCCCGGCAGATTGAACTCATCCCGGTGTAAAGGTAAAAAAATCTCCTCCTCTATACAGTTGCCGGCACTATCTGTTCCCGCCACCTTTAAGCGACACCTCGAAAAGCGGTGATTCGTTTTTTTCTTTTCGGCCTCTAACATCAACTGATGCAGAACCGGCGCTAAATCCGGCTGCACCCCCTCGCGACAATGAGCCGGCACCGTGAGTTTTTGCTGCCACACACAATTCTCCTGCAGGGTTGCTATCACCATTCCATTGGCTTGGGGCTCATCCACATACACCGGTACAAACAAGCTCAGCTTCAGCTCCTGGGCTCGTTCCGGAGGGAGCTCCTCATCCGCCGCACTACGAAGAAAAATCATCGGTAACTGATTTTGATGGATGGCAAAATTGATGGAAAAATCCGCAGGGTACAGCTCGCGCACAATCACCGGCAGCTCCACATATTCCTGCCGACTGTTACACACGCTACCCTCTACCCTTAACAGAACACTCTTACCTTCTAACCATTCATTGCGGCGCTTCAGCTCCACCTCATGCAAGGCACAACCGCTTTCATCCAAAGGAAGCTCCACGGTGTAGTCATCGTTCCCAATACTCACCTCTGCCTTCAACAGCGCATCGGTCACCGGCAAACCATCATACCCCGTTGCCCGTACCCTCAGTACCGCTCGCGATGGCCGCACAGGCTCCACCACCAGCTCGCTCTGCACCTCAAAACTGTCGCGCCGAAACTCCTCACACTGCACGTCAAGATGCCGCGGGGTGCAACCCTCCGCATTCACCGAGAGAATGTACTCACCCACAGCCTCTTCGGGCTCCTTCGGCAGGCACCAGTCCAGATAAGCCGAGCCATAGTCATCGAGCTTCAGCTTTTGCTCATGGCAAAGCTTATCTCCCTGACGGATGGCTACCTCAACCTCCTGCCCGGCGGGCGGCAACATGCAATTTCCCTCAGCTCCCATCTGCCGCACCACGGCACACAGGTGCAGAAGCTCACCGGGGCGGTATAACGAACGGTCGGTAAACAAGCTCACGCAGCCCGTCCTGTTTTCCTCGCCGGAAGTCATGCTGAGCGATGATATATTTGCATGCACAAAATCCTCACCACTCTGCAACAACGCCACCTCGATATAGAAATCATCGGCAGCACTCAGTTCAGCCAGTCCATCACGCAGGGGAAAAGTCATCAATCGATTTGCGTTGTCTTCCTGTATGTATCCATAGATTGACACCTCACCTTCATGCACCGGTAATCCATCACTCCGGCGCAGCGCCAGTACTTTGTCGCCCAGGGTGTAAGCCATCAAATCCGTCAGTTGCAACACATAAAACCGCTCAATCTCCGGGCAGAATGGCTCCTCCTCGTTTTCGCGCAGAGGGGGCGGCCCGGCAACCGGACAGGCTTTCACCGCAATCACATAAACACCGGGCTTCTTGCCAAAACCCTCTACCTCATTCAACGGCAGCTCTACTTCCTGCATCCCATCCGCAGACTCCGGTACAAGGAACTCCTTTTCCGCCCCGAATAAAGGCTCCAGCTTTTCTCTTATCTCATTATCCGAATAATGTTTGACAAATTGCAAGCGATCCAGATAACGATACAGATTTAAGTACTGCCCGGCATCCAACCGAGCCACACGCACCATCAAAGAACCGGCAGCGTAACAATGCAGCTTCAAACGGTGCTCCCCGTGAAGAGGCATCAACATCATCCCACCCGCTGTGGCGACATCCTCCGACAACGTCGGGAGCGAAGGATTAAGAGCAAAGGGGATAACTTGCGCCTTCTTCATACTCAACCCGCCGGCTGCCTGCGTCCCCTCCGGCAAAGTGAGCTGCAAAGGTACCGGTAAATGCTGCGCCCCATCTACCCACATACCCACGCGACTTGTCAGGCGCCGCGGCTGCTTCAAAAAAAATTCCCCCCGGCGCTCATAACTGAAATACTCCGGCAAAGGCTCATAGGTAAATCGAATCTCCTGCCCTTCCAGTTGCAGCAATTTACTGCACGTACCGGGTACGGATTCAGCCACATGCTCTCCGCTTGCTATCGTCAAACTATGAAAAATCTTCTCAAGCTCGGCCACCGCAACAGGAGCACTGAAACACAGCTCCATATACAAGCGCCCGCGCCCATCCTGTTTCCTCATTTTAAGCTCAGGCACACAAATGAGCTCCTGCGGGAATTTCCCCGAGATACCGGATGAACACACCGCCACGTGAGGATGCTCCACTTTAAGGCGCCACCTGCAGCCGCTCAAATTTTCCACCGGTTCCACCATCACCATACCCGGCACAGAGCTATCAGGCGACAACGCCGCACACTCCTCTCGCGAAGCCTTTCGCAGAGATATGGCCACCAACATCTCCGGCAATTCTCTTACCTTTGCAACCCGTGCCTTGCCCGGCACCTCACGCACCGGCTCCCCCTGCTCATCCGTCAGCACAAAAGAATACTTCACCCCGGGCAAAGCCGGATAATCACTACCGCAGTAATAACTCTGCTGCGCCTTCAACAACACAGCACCACCGGGAATTCCCCAGGAATGGCCGGGCTCATCGACTTTCTCCACCCGGCAGGGCGGCGCCTTAAACTCAATAACAGTTTGCGGCACGGGCTTGCCGCTCAGGTATGTATGCAAGCGCTCACACAATTCCAGGCGATAGGAAGTTCCGGGCTCTGTCCCATCTGCAAAATGCACCAAAAACTCATTCTGGTCTGTCCAATAAATGCTGGGCTTCGGGCCGACAGAAGCCTGTATATCCATCGACGGTTTACCATACTGCCTCACCTCAGATGCTGCTACCAGAGGTTCAGCAAAGCGAATACGCACCCCTGCACCGACCTGCTCAGCATCATCCAGCGTGTAACAAAGCTCCCCGGCAGCATACGCAGTCCCCAGCGCAGCAACCCACATCATCACCGTGTGAAAAAATTGTTTCATCCTTCTACTTTATAAGGCGTTTCTGCCTGTAACTTTTATTCTCAAAAAATACATTATTTCCGTCCGAGCACCACTTGCCTAGCAGCTTTATCGGCTAATTTAGCCGATAATTAGCCGTCATTAGCCGATAAAGGCACATTTTAGCTGATCAATTGATTGAGACGTTGTTCCAAATCAGGCGCAGGTCTGAAAATAAATTCACGGGAAACCGGTTCAGAACGCAGGAAACCCAGTTTCTCCAACCCGACCAAATCTGTACGAGCAGTCTGACGCACAACCTTATATTCCCGGCAATGCAGGGTGACAGAGGTATAGGAATTCGGGTGCTGCAAAAAATGCAGCAATACATTCCTTTGCCTATGATTCATATCCGCCACACCCGCCAGAGCGGTGCGAAGTTGCTCCTGTATTTTCTGCTTAGAGCGCAGATGTTCCGCCAGGCTCTCAATGGAAATCAATATGGTCTTTAACTGGTCTACGATAAAATAGTTCAGATCGTTTTCATCCTCTTCCGTGTTCAGGAAAGACTCATAATAACTGCGAGAATGGCGGTATATCTCTCGTGAAATTGAAATGTATTCGAATAACCAATAACCACTATGCAGCATACCCCAGTAGAACAGAGAACGCGCAGTTCTTCCGTTGCCATCCACAAAAGGATGATCGTACGCCAGCTGGAAATGAAGAATGATAGCCCGTACAATGGGGTGAATATAATACTCACTCCCATCTTCTCCATTAGCAAATCGGCATATCTGCTCCAATCGCTCATACAACCCTTCTGCAGAAGGGGGCATGTGAATAATGTCTCCGGTACGCGTATCTTCTATATACACCTTATCTTCAGCCCCGCGAAGCATGCCGGCCTTAGCGGGATTTTGTAGTGTACCCTCCACCATACTGCGATGCAGGGACAGAATGAAATCCGGCGTAAGCGGTTCATCCTTATGTTGCAAAATCATGCGCATGGTACGATAATTATTCATCACCATCTGCTCATGCTCATCCTTCGGCAAACGATTACTGCGTATCAGCTCCCGCGCTTCAGAGCGAGTCACAACCGCCCCCTCCAGCATGCTGGACATGATGGCCTCCTCTGCCAGAGAGGTCAGCAAATACCTGTCACGCTCCGATACGGAAAATACGGTATCGGCATCCGTCATCAGCATAGTGCCGGCGGCTCGGTCAATTTTGTGCAAATACTGCTGAATCAATTGGGTAGCCGCAAAATTAAATACAGAGCCCTTGCTATTACGAAGGGGAACAGATTGGCGTGCCTGCGTACGGTGCAACTTTATACCCAGCCACCATTGCTCAGCACTCATACCTTCCGGAGTCGGCCGATACTTCAACTCCTGCCAGCTTAAGTAACGATCCAGCCGCAACGCTTCAGGAAGAGCCCCGTGCATAATATCCATCAGGCTCCCCTTTTCTCGTTCCATCAATTCTCTCACATCCGGAACTCTGCTGCGCCGTTTCATACCACTCATTCTACCACTCTTATGGGTTATGTCAATCCATTATCGGCTAATTTAGCCGATAATTAGCCGTCATTAGCCGATAAATGCACATTTTAGCTGATGAGACAGAGCTTAAAAAGCCCCCGCTCCTAAGAGCGAGGGCTGAGCTTTTATTTGGAAGTAATCACCGCATTGGACGAGAGGCCGTAAGTCTGCGGCTCGTACATAAGCTGGGCCTGAGCGGGCGGAGCGGTGGTTACACCGGCTCGCTTTACACGGGCGTAGTAGCTCATGTTCAGCAGGTCGCGCCCACCCCAGCGGGTGCAGAAACCGCGCACGCGGTAGGAGAGGTATTCCTTCCGGTCAAACCAATGGCTCCAGGGGCGCCACTCCAGCCCGGCGGCCTGAGAAGGAACCTCCGGGTTGATGGCCTCCATGCACGAAGGCAGATAATCCTCGAGCACGAAGTACTCCAGCTCGCGGTCGCCCTTAGCGCAAGTGAGCGTCACACGCACCACATCACCCACGTTGAACTCGCGAGCCTCGCGCCACACACCATCATCACCCCGCTTCTCGTAAATACGGGTCACCTGCAAGCCCTTCTCGGTCACACCGGGGTACTCCGTCTGCTCGGGCAATGCCTTGGCTTTTACCGTCACGTAAGTGGTACCGGTAACGGGGGCGAGCGTCGCGGGAGAATCTGCCAAAATCGGAGTAACCGCAGGTGTGATGGTGGTCATACCCTGCCCCAGGGTGAGCTGCTGGCCATCCTGCAGTGCTACCGTAGCCTCGGCATTGCTGCCGGGGGTGCGGCGCAGGTACTCATGCAGAGCAATAAGCATCCAGCCGCCATCCCATTGGGTAGCGTGGCGGTAATCATGACCGACAGCACGCATCCACTTCAGGAAATCGGCGTGTATATCCATCTTATCGCGGCTCATCTCAGCGAGGAAACGCAGACTGGCCACGGCATGGCCGGTGCGCCACCAGCACCCCCCTTGCAGTACCGGAGCAAAGATGGCGGCCTCGGCGCTGTTCTTCTCAGCACTCTTAAGAGCGAGAGCAAGTGCCTCATCGGCAGTCTTGCGATCAGCAATGGTACGACCAATCGCATACAGGTCGAAAGGCGAGAAAGTCACCTCGGGCTTCGGTTGGCGAGAGAGCTTAAGCTGTTGGCGCAGGTAGCTCTGCAACTTCTTCATGGCAGCGGCATTCACCTCAAAGCCCTGCTCCTGAGCCAGCGTGAGCACCAACCCCACATAGGCGGAGGTCCAAGGGCTGCTCTTGCGGGCTCCGCACCAGAAGGAAATACCGCCGTCCTCCTGCTGGCACTTCAGCAACTCGCTAATACCGTTAGTTACCATCTTGCGAGCCTCGGCAGCGGGAGTCTGCGCCATGATGGGACTGAAGGGAGCCAGTCGGTCATAGAGCATCCATACCATCATGGAAGTGGCGCCATACTGCGTGCAGGGGTAAGCGTTATTCTGTACCAACTCCATGCAACCATAGAGGTGCAACAGCGGATTGGCCGACATGAGCACCTGCAGCTCACCACGGGCGGAGCCGGCCAGCTCAGGTGCCAGCAGAGTGGCGACCTTTAACGCCTCCTGACCCTCATTCATCACCAGGTGATGGGCTTCTTTCAGCACCGGAGCGGGGAATCGTACATCGAAGCCCCCCTCCACAGCATCGCTACCAACAGCAGCAACAGCCTGCCAATGCAGACGGCGCTCGCCTTCCTCAGCAGCAGTATAATCGAAATAAAGCGTGGTAGTGGCACCGGCATGCAGCGTGACCTGCTGAGGAGCTGCGGCACCTTCGAGCGTCACCGTCCAGCTCCCCTCAGCATCGGTATTGTTGGTAATGGTGAGGGGCAGGCGCAGGGTGTCGCCCATGCTCATAAAGAGCGGGGTTCCGGGGGTAAGCATCACCGGCTGATTCACTTTAAACTCTCCCTCGGCATTGCCAAAGCTCTTACCATCCTTCCCGAGTACGAGAGCAAACACCTTGTAGGTGGTCAACGTATCCGGCATGACGGCTTCTGTAGTAAAGCAGCCATTATCATCTGTATTCAATGCCGCACACCATACTGCCACAGGTACGAAATGGGTGCGCAGACGAGGTGCAGCCATCGGCATAGGAGCAGCGGGGGCCGCGACTTGCGACTCAGCAGCGCCCATAGTTGCCACCATCTTATTACTTACCGGCGGTGCCATATCCATGCTCATGTGCTCGGCCTGCTCGATAGCCATATCCCTTTCGACGGCGCCCTCCTCAGCAATAGCGATTTCATCGCCGCCCATGGCGGCTACAGGAGCAGCGGCACGCTTGTTCATACGCATTACCCCTTTGGCGGCATAGGTTACCATACCGTCATCGTGATAATGGGCGTTGAAAAGACGTTTTACTACGCGCCCGTCCTTATCAAGCCAATCACCATTCCAGATACCGGGCAGCAGGCTCCAGCCCCGCGGACCGGGATAAACGGTACCGAGGTCAAGAGAAGCCATGCGGGGGTTAAAATCATCCACCCACACAGTAGTGAAACGACTCAGAATATTGGGAGGATTGTAGCGATCCACAGAGAGCATGCCGGCATCCACCGCGAAGAGAGTAACCTGAGCCATGGCCGGCTTGCCATCGGGCCCGAGCACTTTACCCCCCAGCGTTATTCGTTCACCGGGGCGCACAGCTTGCTGCGGCAGTTGCAATTCAGTCTTCAGCGCCGCAGCTTTATCCGGTACCTTCACATAAGCGGCAGACGACTCCAGCTTATAGAACAAGCCATCTTTCTGCACAGGTAACAACAGGCATACCTGTACGTTACCTACTTCGCCGGCAGCCAGCGGCAGCGTAAACTCATTCATGCCTTCCTGCACAGCCACACACGGCAGCGCACGCGTACCCAGCACGCTGCGCACCACAACCACGGCTTCACCCGCGCGGCTGAGCGGAGCTTTCACCCGCAAGGTATCACCCTCCAACTCAGCAGAAGTTCTTTCGCCCATGCGGCGATAACCGAACATTCGATTTTCATGAATGGACGGAGTATAGTTTTGAAGGGTCTGGGCTATCTTGCGACCGGCATGATCAGTAGCCGTCATCTCCACCACCATGGGCGGGTTAGCATGGCGCTCAGACTTGTTCAGACTGTCGGCAAATTTTTTCCAGCGCTCCAGTAAATCGGTAGGCACACCCTTCACCGCATCGGCCGGCACGGTAACATCACCCTCCCACAAGGGCAGACGGCGCGAATCCTCAATCACCACACCATTGGGCAGTTCCTCCTCATGCGGCAGATAGGACAACAGGCGCAGGTGCACCGTCTGAGCACGATTCAGCACGCGGCTCTGCTCGCCCTGCCCCACCACCTGATGGAGCACAATCACATGGCTATCGCGCAGCTCGGCGGTAAAATCAGCCGGGTAGAAACTGCAGCTCTGCCCCGGCAGGCGGAGCACTTCCTCGCGGTCATTGCTGACCACGCCGCTGATGCTCACGGAATTGTATACTTGATCAGGTTGCAGGTCCGGCAATGAAGCGCTGTACTCCGCCGTGCCGTCAGCCCCTAGGGTAAGTTGCTGCGGCTGCTGAGGAGCGGCATTGCGAGGAACGGTCGCGGACTGGTTGACATGGGTATACAACTTCACGCGTGCACCGCTCAAGGGGCTGCCATTGAGGTCGGTGGCGCTCACCTTCACCTTATACTCAGAGGGGCGCACCGGTTGTAACGTCAGCTCGCTCTTCACCTCAAAGGCATCGCGCCGGAAGACCTGACAAGGCACATAGTCATAGGCACGGAAATCATCGCAAAAAGCCAACACGCGGTAGTCGCCCGTTACATCCTCATCACCCTCCGGCAGCGTAAACTCATATTCAAACGCACCGTATTCATTCACGGGCAGCTTCTTCTCCAGCAAGCGGGTACCATTCGGCCGGTTGACACTCAGCTCAACAGAACGAACCGCGGGGATGGAGGCCTTACCCGCCGGGCTCACATGGCGCAACACACCACGCAAATGTACCTGCTCACCCGGGCGATAGGTGCCACGGTCGCGAACCAGTTCCATGCGGCAGTCATCATCCAGTCGCACACCACGGTCAATCCAATTCACAGGGAAATAATCCTCACCGCTCTGCATTACCAGCCAGCGGTTGCGATTGCGGGTATTCCTCTCGCTCGGTACCACCCCCACGCCGTATTGCATGGCAATCGGCTCTTTATTCTTCTGCAACAACCGAGCCTGCTGCACAGGGGCACCATCGCTCAGGCGCGTGGCCACCACGGCATCAGCTCCGCAGATAACATTCAGGTTGGTCAACAGTACCGAGTACCACTCTTCGCTGGTGTAGCAAGCAGGGTCGACACCCACACGCCGCAGTTGTTCCTGCACCTCAGCTACAGGCTCACGACGTACCGAGAGCAGGTAGAACCCCGGCAGAGCCCGGCCTCCCGTCACGGTGTCCAGATTAATAGCAACGTCGGTCGACAGTAACCCAGCTGCCCCCGAAGCCTCAACCGGCAATTCCAACGCTGGGGAGAATTCTACCCCCTTCAGGCGAGAGCGCAGAGCTGCGGTATCGGGTACATTCTTCAGCAGGTTCTTCACGCGTCGCTCTGCGATGCGTATTTCATTGCTGCTCACCTCCATGCCGGCAATCCCACGGCAGGTCTTCAGACGTGCAAGATTATACTGAGCAGCAGCCAGCTCTGGCACTTGCCCGAACGATACCTGCTGTAACATATCGACATATTCCAGAAATTGCTCCGGCGTCAACCGAGCGGCACTTACCTGCAACTTGCTGAGGTTGTAGGCTCCCACGTGCAGCTTGTGCTCACCGCTATCCGGCAGCAAGGCCGGCTGTGTGATGCCGCGTTGCGCGTCCAGCCGAGGCACGCCGGGAGTAAGCGATATGCGCATACGCTGAGCCTCCTTACTCTCTGCACCCAGCATAGCCCGCAGCCCGGCAGGCATCGTCACATCAAGCACCTGCGGCAGAGCGGCCGTTCCCTTTACCGACAGCAATAACTGCTGCGTGTAGGGTGGGTTGTAGCTGTACGATTTGCGAGCCTCGCTATTGTGCTTCATGTAGGCCATACGCGATTGGTACTCACGCTCAAATTCTTTCAGGCTGAACTCCAGCGTGCGGCCATCCGGCAGGGTAATGGTTTTGCTACGTCCATCTTCGCTGTTAACGGCCTTCGCCTCGCCGACATTCAACTCAATGCGACGGAAGATATCCACCGCTTCACTCTTCAGCACGGGGGCATTGAAGCTGAGCTGTAACTCATGCGCCGCCTTCTCACCCTTACTCGTCACTACATCCGATACAGCCATGCGTAAGGGCTCCGCAGCATTCACGCTATAGACATTGTCGCACAAATCGGTACCCTCAGCCGGAGCAACCACCAGCTCCCAATCATGACCGGCTGGCAGCTCTGCTACCGGCTCTACCAATACATAACCGGGCAGAACGGTATCGGGAGTCATCGCAGCCATCTCTTCTTTCTTAATATCTTCTACCTTACGGCCGGCCCAGAGAATACTGAATGCCCGCTGCGCCGGCAGATGTTTTACCTGCGCCGGTCGTGCATCGCCGGCAACGGTACGCCCATAGCGCTTGCCGGTTCCCCTCAGCTGCCTCTCATTCACCACCTCGCGGAATTCATAAGTCACCGCATCGGCATGAGAAAATGCGAGCTGTGCCTTCGTAAGCGGCTCCTGCACATACAGGCACACACCCTCACGGGGCAAGCCCTCATTCACATGGGTACTGCTCAGGGGCCGGGCTTGATAGCTGAACTCAAATACAGGCTGCGGCATCTTGTTGCCGCTCAAGTACTGTGCCGCCCCCGGTTTGAACGCTACACGAAAGACGGTATTGCCTTCAAATCCCTTGCGGTAGGTCAACTGCAAGCGGTCCTGATCCAGCCAACGAGCCTCCGGGAGATACTGAGACTCACAACCGGTAAGGTCGAAAAGCTCCAAACCTCGCTCCTGCGGTGTGGCTTTATCATTGTAGCTGTTTTCCACCACGCTGAGCGGCACCACGGGCTCATCAAACTTAATTACCACACTTCGGCTGTTGTGCGACACATTCACGGAATCTGCCGCAACCACCCCCGACAGCGCCATCATGAAACCTATGTAACTTTTCATAACTCTGCTCTTTAATAGTACTAATACGTCTCACCCTCGCAAACGCGAAAAAAATCGCAATATTCCGCCACCCGCTCTCAGGCCGATGTGCCGCTCGCCGGGGTACGGAACCAATCCATCAACTGCTGCAGGGCATTGGCGCGGTGCGAAATGCTGTTTTTCTGCTCAGCCGACAATTGTGCCATCGTGCAATCATACCCGGCAGGCACAAAGAGGGGGTCATAACCAAAACCATGCTCACCGGCAGGGCTCAGGGTAATGCACCCCTCAACCTTACCTTCAAACTCGGCCAGCACCTGCCCGCCCTCAGCCACACACATAGCGCACATAAAGCGTGCGCTGTGCGGAGCCGGCAATCCGGCAAGCTCTTGCAGTAGGCGGGCATTGTTAGCGGCATCATTACCATGCTCACCGGCATAGCGGGCAGACATCACCCCGGGAGCACCATCCAGAGCGTCCACACACAGACCCGAATCGTCTGCCAGCACCAGCCCCGGCAGCAGAGCGGATATACCGCAGGCCTTCAGCGCGGCGTTCGCCGCAAAGGTCGTTCCGGTTTCCTCAATCTCGGGCGCATCCGGGTAATCTGCCAGAGTGCGTACCTCAAAATGCGGCGGTAGAATGGCCGCAATCTCCTGAGCTTTGTGCGCATTGCGCGTAGCAACAATCAACGTTTTTTTCATAAAATCTGCAATTGAAAATTGATACACCACGCCGGAAAAGCAGCTTATTGCTTACAATCCCGGCAGGCAGACATCCTTCTTGAAGTAGCGCTTCATGAAGAGGGTTATCACGGTAAATCCAAGTATAACGGCCAGCGCATCCGACACCACCTGCGAGTACCAAATACCCGGTTCCCCCATCCGCATCGGCAGCACGGCTAGGCAGGGGAGCAGAAAAATGAGCTGGCGAGTCAGCGTAAGGAAGATACTCATGACCGGTCGACCGATGGATTGGAAGAAGTTACTAATAACCATCTGAGAGCCCACAAAGGGGAACATCAGGCTGATAACGGTAATACCATAGGTGGCGATGGTAATAAGCTGCGTCGCATTGGCATCCGTCTCCTTCACAAAGAGGCTCACAATCTCACGCGGGAATATTTGCACAAACAGCGTGCCCAAAGTCGTCACCGCCGTTGCAAAAATCATGGCGCAGATGAGCACCTTGCGCACACGGCAGAACTTGCCCAGCCCCAGGTTATACCCGGCAATCGGCTGCATGCCCTGCGTAATGCCGGCCACTATCATCACAAAGAAGAAAATCACGCGGTTCACCACACCATAGGCACCCACGCCCATCTGCCCATCGTAATGCAGGAAGAGCTTGTTGAACACCAGCACCACCACACAGCCCACAATGTTGAGCAGGCAGGGCGGCATGCCGATGGTGCAAATACGGCGCGTCAGCGGCCAGTTGAGGGCATAGATACCGCGGCAGAAACGCAACACGCTGGTCTTGCGGCAAAAGTGAGCCAGTACCCATGCAAGCCCCACCGTCTGAGCCACCGCAGTAGCAATACCGGCACCGGCAATCCCCCAATCAAAGGTGTAGATGAAAAGCGGTGCCACCAACACATTCACCACCATCGAAATCAGAAGGCTCACCATCGCCTTCTTGGGATAACCGCTCGCGCGCATCAGATGGTTCAACCCCAGGAAAACCGAGTTGAAGGGGAACCACAGCATCAGCACCAGCATGTAGTCCACAGACGGTTTCAACGTGTTTTCATCGGCCCCGAACATCAGCATGATGTCATCAATCCACGGCAGCGGCAGCCACCCCACCACCACACTCGTCAGGAAACTCAACACCAGACAATGCCCCAATATACGCTCTGCCCGGCGGTACTTGCCCTGCCCCAGCGCTATACTGGCACACGCCGCACTACCCAGCCCCACAAGCGTACCCACAGCCACCATCAGGTTGATAACGGGGAAAATCAAAGCCATGGCCGTCACCGCATACGCACCGCACCACTCACCCACATAAATGGCACCCACAATGTTGTAAATCGACATAGCCGCCATGCCCGTGATAGCCGGCAGCGAATAACTCACCAGCAGCGGCCAGATGGACCGTTGCTCCAGCTCCAGAAGTTTTTCGTCTTTCGCCATATACCTGCAAAAGTGATGAATGGTCATCTATGACCGGAGTTTTCACCCCTGTCATCAAGCTGAAGTATAGCACATCTCCCCTCAGGTGGCAAGGTGGATTTTACCGAGCATTACTATAAATAACATTTTATAACGCGTTGGAACAATTAGACAACCGGAGCGAAGAGACTCGTTGTAAGAAGCACGAGCCAGAAGCACACCTAACTTATGAACCCGCGCTTGCCTCTTTTCTTTGCAATGAAACTGTTGTATACTATGTGAAAACTCAAAAAACTCCTTCTTTCGGATTTCTAATTGTTCCGACGCGTATTCATATATAATTTTTAGGAAGTTGGCTCTATCAATCTCAGCACATCATCACCGAAAACAAAGTAAGAGTATACGTACGCCTCAGACCTATCGATATAGCACCTTCCCTCCTCACACGGAGCTACACAATCCGCTTTCAACAGGAGCCAATACCTCCCCTCGTAGCGAGTCGTTGTGATACCGGCTTGCGACATATTTTCCTCCGGATATAGTTCATCATAAAAACACGTCCCCGGAGAGATTTTACCTTTGATAACCTTCCTCACATGAAACACACGCGTGAGTTTCGTTTCCGTATTCAGCGAGCGATCATAGGTCATATCAACCTTGTCAATTTCGACAACAATACTGCACTCCGATATGTATTTTTTCATATCTTCAACCCCAAATGAAACCGCTTCTTCTACAGGCAACCAATTATATAGTTGTATCGATTCATGATTACAGCCCCACACATACCTGCCTAGCGAAAAGCAAACAAGCAAAACTGCTACAACTACACTAACAACAAAATACTTCATATTGCGGTCTGTTGGCACCATACATCATCCGCTAATACTTGTCAACCGCTAAATCCTCGACCCACTTACCATCTTTACGCAAAAACGCCGCTGCCCGCAAGGAAGCAACGGCGTCAACCTCTCTACACAAACGAGAGCCCTTTTACTTTCATTTATTTGATAGGCGACTCCCCTGCTTTATCATACAATACATTCATAGATGGTGTACGTCCAAAAAAATTACAATACACAGAATCTTCTTTATGATTCATATGACCATTCCAATTATCTCTAAAGTTAGTTTTCATCATTTCAGGCGCATAGGTATGATTTTTAATTACTCTGTCCGATACGTCATACAACGAGCGACTTGCGGAAAGAACAAACAACAAACACAGCAAAAATTTAACATCCCACCTGCTACGGAAAAACTTGCGAGAATACACCACAGCCAATAAGAAAGAAATAACTAAGCTACCTTTGAATAACAACTCATTATGCCATTTTCCCACCCAAATAAGAGGCAAAAGCACAGATAATATAACCAGTAGAATCTTATAAGTATCTTTAATTACATTGCGCTTAAAAATAACGATAAGTGGGCACAACATAAAAAACACCATACTTGCATATATTAGCAATCGAGTATATGGCTGAATTTTAAAATGTGGCAATTCGTGAAATATTGTAGAGTATCCAATAGACTCATTGCCATGCAAAATGTAGTAAGCAGAGAGGAACACAGCCGGTACAGCTAACCACGTTATCCCTGTCACAAACTTGCAAAGATAACCGCTCTTCTTAAGCGAAGGCAGTAACCAAATCAAAATTAGGGGTAAAGAAGTCAAGGCTTGCATAGGTCCGCAAGCTACCATGAAAGCAGCAACAAATATGTAGGCTTCATATTTCACCAGTCGAGTATACATCAGCGATAATATCAATAAAGGAACGATTGTCGCATGATAAATATCTCTGATAGAAACCCACACAGACGTATAAACAATATTATGCCATTCATTTCTAGAATGAGAACCGAGAACATAGGCATCAAAAAATGGCCTACGAACATGGTCATATACAGAACCGATAAAGAGAAGCAATATAAATATAAAAAGTGTACGAGCCCTGAATCTGGTAAATAACACTAAAAATACCAAAAAGATTCCTACAAAGGACCAAACAGACAATATAACCCACTGCCCACAACCTAGGCATTTACTCAATAATGCCGGTGGTAACCAAAATGCATGATAGTATACCATGTAGTCATTATAACTACTAAATACGGGCCAAGGCTGTTGCACCAATGTGTTATACATTGCGTTTCGATAGGGAGCATCAAAACTCTGTACCACCTGCCCCATAAATCCTATAGAATCAGCAACAAAAATGCATATTAAAGTTCCTCCAAGCAGAGCTAACGCTTCCCATCCATTGATACGAACAATCCTTTCAGACGCATAACGGGAACATACAATATATGAACCTACTAGCAACATAATTGCCACCGGAAGGGCAATATACCATTGCACCCAGCCCAATAAAAAGCATAAACTAGGCAGCGCAACATATACTACTGACAGTATGAGAATAATCTTAACATTTATACTGAACTTCTTTAAAGATAATTGTTTAAACTTCGATACTAAAAAATGTTTTATTTTCCCATATTCAACAGAAAGAGCCGGAAGATTAGCTGTAATGTATATCAATGGAATTGCCGATATTACTAATAACACAATCCATACAGGAAACATTATTTTTGAAAATAAAGGATGAAACTCTGGACTTATAGAAGAGGTACTAACCAGTTTTTTAGCCCAATACCAATTATCTCTGATATACCAGGAAAAAGAAAAGAAAACACACCATACCGTTTTCCATGATTTCCATGGAAGCTCTTTTAGTTTTTTGACATCACCATACAAGTATGACAATAACAACAAAAAACCGATAACCAACAAAAACACAACATCAAAAAAAGCCCATCCTGATTCATATTGGAATACAACTGAATGAGCTCGACTCAAAAAGGTGAGTATTCCAAACGAAAACAATAATACCACTCTATCCATCATATATCTTTAAAAATTAAACTAACGCCTATAGAAACAAGGCGATTTTTGTTATCAGAAATAATACCTAAACAAGACTATCACAGTTAATTATCATATCAAGCATTTTCTAAGTCCTATCAAAAAATCACATTCGATTTACCATCTTTACGCAAAAATGCCGCTGCCCGCAAGGAAGCAACGCCGGGCGCATTCACTTAATCATATTTACCAAAAAGGCTCTTACGGCGCAGATGCGCCGGCACGTTGCGGTAATGATCGCGTACCGTTAAGCCATAGGCAATCTTGTATGCTGTTATACCCGGTTCCTCCGGACCCGGTAAAGGCTCGCGCGAGTCAATCGCATCGATATACTGCCGCACCGCCGGGTTGTGGTTCCGGTTCCACCACATCAGCACACTAAAAAAGATACCCGCCACCGCAAACCACATGCTGAATATACAGCTGATGAACGAAAGAAGCACCAACACACACAGAACCTCCGTGGAATAACGTAGGTAAAACGGCAGACGGGGTATTTCAATATCTTCGTTCGTTTGGGCAAGTCGCGCCTCCTCCGCCGCAAGCAACTCCTGCCGGAACTGCTGCTCCTGCTGCTTACGTTGGCGACGTCTACGGTGCTTACCACGCATGCCCACATGCTAACACGCTGCCACCACGCTGTCAAGAGCCTTTCGCACAGCCCCCCCCAAACAGCGTATCGCGAACCGGTCAGCTCCCCCCCATGTCCGCGGCATGCGCCCGCGGTACTTTGAGCCTGCGGTTAGCAGGCGGCATATTCATAGCGAGGGGCGACTTTCGGCGTAGACGCGCAGCGGCGAAGACGATAGCCCCTCGTAGGAAGAGAAACCAATAGGAGCCCGCACGCGTGCAGGCGGCATAATGAGAAGATTAGGTGCTCACCATGGTTGAAAATGGTATAGCCCCATAATGATTTTGATGAAATTGCTTGTTTGAGATGCTATGCGGATTTTGAGGCTGCGCTTTATGCCGCCCGCAACAAGTGCGGGCTCGGATATTTTTTATCGACCGAACGAGGGGTTCACACCCCTCGCTACGATTATGTCGCCCTGTGGGCTCAGTATATCAGGCGGGCATGACCGCGGTACTGATGAACCCGCACGTGTGCGGGTGATATAGGGTAGAGCGGGGTGTAAACCCCGGGTGGGGAATAAAAAAAGCATAGGAGCCCGCATGTGTGCGGGCGGTATAAGCCGAGGCTCTTCAACTGAGCAAGCTTGCATGCCAACATGACTATGCCGAGGCTTATACCACCCGCGTGGTTGGCGACAAGTGTCCACACCCGTCCTTGGGCATGCTGCATACGCAAAAAGCCGCCGTCTGTGCAAGACGGCGGCCTTATTTCTCGCGGGCTGTGGCCCGCCTAATTACTTACTTTCCAGATTTATTTACGGCGGCGGCGTGCTGCCAGCGCTGCGAGGGCCAGCAGGCTCAGCGTAGCCGTGGTCGGCTCGGGTACAGATACATAAATCGTACCGTTGTCGATTACCACACCACCGGCAGGCTGTCCGTTACCAAAGCTGGCACCTGTAATCGTCACGGTGTCTGTGCTCCAGGCAACGCTCGGCTCAAAGGTGATAGCCACATACTTGTAGTCACCCTGAATCAGCTCGCTGATTAAATCACCGGTAATGTTAAGCTCCATCTCACCCGTCAGAGATACGTTGGCAAAGGTCGATGCCGTAACGGCAATACCCTTCACATCGGTCGACAAATCAAGGGCCAGAGCCATTTCGCTGCTCAACGGATTGCTCAGTACCTCAGTAGACGAATTGGCAATCTGTACCGTGGTATCTGCCAGCGTAAGGGCATTGCCCGTGCTGCTCACGCTGCCATCGGCATCCACCGTGGCAATAGCTGCTGCACCGCTAATCTGAGTACCGGCACCCAGCGTCACATTCTCCAGCTTCAGGCTGGCACCTTCCATGAGGGAGATGAGGGCGTTGTCAACCACGCCACCTTTAATATTGAGAGTACCCGCAACACCACTGCTGATTTCGGACTTGCTGATGGTAGCTCCTGCAATGGTAGCAAGGCTCTGCGTGCCATCAATCATGGTTACCTTACCCGCAACCGTAATATCACCACCTGTAGCAGAGAGCTCCGTAAGGGTATCGCTGCTATTGATGATGTTCAGCTTACCCGTGCCGGCATTCTTGAGGGACGAATTGCTGAGGGTGTTATTAATATCAACATTACTAGCGGAAGTTACCGTAACAGCTGCATTGCTGATAGTGTATTTATCACCCTTTCTACCATTATCCCCGTTACTCAAACTATATTGAGCATTTTCCGATGCCTTGATAACTGCATTTTTCCCCTCAACATTTGTAGTGATAGAAACAACGCCACTATTCAACGTTGCACCACTTTCCAAATTAATGGAAGAACCGTTGGCCCCCCAGATAGTATTAACCGTTAACTGAGCTCCCTGTTTCAGAGTTACCTGCCCCATTGCGCCGCCATTATTGGAGGCATCAAGAGTGCCGAGAGTATGAGTGGCATTTGCAAGCAGTTCAATGTTACCGGCATTGGCAGTAAGACTCTTACCAGCGGCACTAAGAACACCCAACTGTGCATTTCCACCGTTAACAATAAGATTACCGGTAATAGTAGTAGTGCCCGTGCTGAAATTAGCTACACTTACCGTGCCATTTTCTACAGACAAAGAATCAGCCGTTACAATTCCTGTACCGTTAAGTTTGGAGCCGCCTTCAATCGACAACACACCCAAATCTGTATTATTACTGCCGACTGTAAGAGTTCTTCCGTTCTGAATAGTTGTGGAGCCGGAAGTGAAGTTAGCCACATCCAATGTTACATCACCCTCATTTTTTACCTCAAAGCTGCCCGTAGTAACGCTACCACTACCGTTGATGACATTAGCATTTTTTATATTACCACGAGTACCGGAGGTATATTCGAAGTTTCCTTCTACATTGAGTAAACCATCCACCTCTATCGCCCCAAGTCCCCAGTTATTAGAAATACTATCAACTGTAACTTTTGTATTAGCTCCTACAAAAATCTCACGGTTGAAGTGATTTGTGTTTGTCGCAGTTGTCGCAGAAATCGAGCCGACATCAAAAGTTGCCAAACCATCTCCGGATGCAGCAAAAGTCAGCTTAGTATTGTCTGCATTCATGGTAATATTTCCAATGGACATAGAACTACCACCCGCACGGTTAAAACGTAACTCACCACCACTAAGAATCACAGCACCGTATTCGCTACCAGTAAATTCTTGAGTACCCTTACCTGTCTTCTTGAGAGTTACGCCTGTATTATTGCTTACAGAGAATTTGGCATTTGTAGTAAAGCTTTCATTCTCAGCAACATTAATTTCTAATGTGCGAGCACCTTCTCCTACGCCGGTTACAACAACCTCATTAGTAGTAATGCCACTCAACCCTGCTACCTTGACAGTTGAAGAGCCTACACCCAGCGTAATATAGTTGGCCTTTTTATTGTTCGTTAACTCAGTTCCTGTGCCATAATCTGCATCCAAAAAATTAATGACTGCGTTCTTTGCAACAGACTCTGACATCAGATTAAGGTGGACGGGACGAGTTGCAGTACCGCTAGCGGCAGAATTTCCTTTAATATTAATCGTTCCATCAAAAGAACCGCTGTTAAGATTATATGTTGTTACAGCGCTCGTTTGAGACCCATTTACAAGAGTAAGGCTGGCAGAACTACCGGTGCTAGACAAGTTATTAATTTCAATAGTACCATTATGACATGAAGATGAGCGCTTAGTGCCTATCTCTACACTACCATCCACTTTAAGAGATTCAATAGTCGTCGTTTTTGCACCCGAATCATAGAAGATTGTTAGCGCAGTATTCTGTGCAGCAGTCGTAGGAGTAGACAGTTCCAACTTACCAAGATTAACTCCCTTACTATCTGTTATTTCGGTACTGGTGGTAAGCTTTTTCGTTCCATCACCCGTTGTACTAAGGAGAATAGAAGCCGCTGTCATTTCGGTTGATTGATTCCCATCGATTACTAAAGTAGCACCACTATTAACATGGTATTGTGTGGCCGTGCTATTAATATAATCACCTGCTGTGCTTATAGTATGGGTACCTTCATTCACTACATATATGGTACCCATTTCCTCAATACAAGTTACGACAGTATCACCTTCCAAACTATCTACCTGAAAACCAGCCACGCTACCATTCCATACATATCCATCAAACAGACGATACGTTGAGCGGTCTAATCGAAAACCGTTAGTAGTAAACGAAGTACCATCATTTGAGTAATGCAAATTTTCTGATACACGTTCCAGATTATGGTTGTTCCAATCAACAACAACCGAACTTATTTCAAGAGTACCGTTCTTGACATTTACTCCAACAGTATCTTTAACATTCATGGATGAGATACTCAGAGTACCATTGCTTACCATAATATCACCTGCGAGAGATTCAACTTTAGCAACTGTCATTGATCCGCTCCCGGTCATCTCCACATTACCTGTACCCGAAATAGTACCGTTGTAAGTAGCGGTATTTGTATTAGCATAGCTAATAGTACTACCATTCGATAACACGGTAAATCCTGCATATAAAGAATCCTCGTAAATATTAGCCAGGGTTAATACTAGTTTACCACCACCACTCAGATTAATATTTCTATTGCCTCCATTTTGAACTATAGAATCGACAGTCAATACCCCCTCTGTAGCAACCTCAATACCAATATTTTTTCTGAGTCGTATACCGCCTACAATACTGGATTCTCCTTTGGATTTAATGGTACTCCCGCTACCATAAAAATCCAATGCACCTAATTTATCACCACCAGTAGAACCTGTATTCTTGGTATTCGTGCCAACTATCTTACCACCATCCAGCTCAATGCAAAATCTATCCCCTAATGTTTGTCGACCACCCTGCAAATCCAAAGTACCGGCAATAACAAACTTCATGTCGGGAAGTCCATAGTGAATGATATCATTGGCATTTCCAAAAACAAGTGTACCTCCTTTATTAATAATAGTATTTTTGACACTATATTGCGTATTACCCAACAAAACAGTCTGAGATGTACCATTTGCAGCACCCTGATTACCCGCTATTTCAAGAGTGCAATTATTATCCTTATCCGTTGCTCCATTCGCTTTAACGGTTGTCAATGTCAAGCTGCTAAAATTTTGATCTGCAGCAGTCTTATTCCATATACCAGTTACAACTAACTTATCACCATTCGCAATATTAACAGTACCGATAGTACCTGTCGTAGCACCTTGCGGCTTCAAGAATAAAGTCGTATTATCAGACGTCGAGTCAGCTGTATTGAGGGACGTTTCACTACCTGTATAATAGAACGTGTCACTATAAGTGCTATCCCATCCAGCAAAGGCTGAAGTTACGGTATATACCGCCATCACGGCGCAGAGGAGAGATTTCGGAAGGTGTAATTTCATGTTGATGTGTGGTTAGAAGATGTTCAGCCGGTACTGTACTAATCGCCCCATACAAAAGCGACAGGCACAGTAAGCCTATTTCTTGCAGTATATCTCTTTCCCAATGAGATGTAAAGCAGAAAAGTGAGTTTTTTACTGATTTTCAGCAAGTTTAGAAGAAATTTATTGTTTAGAAAGCAGGAAATAATACTGATTTTTCAACATTTCGTAAGAGTATTTTTACTCATGCCTACTCCTTTATCTGACCGGTTGGCGTACTCACCGCATGCACATTCCTCGGGGGGGGGGGGAGGCATCATCCCTAACAAAACCCTTCAGTCTATCTCATTGGGAAAGAGATATACTATAGAAAAGACCGTACTGTGTGTTGATGCTTTGCTCGAAAAGTCCATCACCGGTGCCTCAATCTCTCAAAACCACACATCAACATGAAATTACATTTACCGAAATCTCTCCTCTGCGCCGTGATGGCCACCCTCGTCATGTCAACTGGCATGGCTATCGCTTTTGATGGACCAAATAATGTTCAGTACAACGAAATTTCCCAAAACACAAGCGGGAACATAAGTGCAACATCAAATACGAAGTATACCTCCATCAATGGCAACATAGATTCGCTGAATGCAGCAAACTGCCATGTAATACTTTCAACATCGGGTGCTCAAAACGAGGTAACATTAAGTGGTGTGAACGCAGAATCGATTTGGATTACTCAAGGCAAATTCTCCGTCAACGAAAATAGCGATTTAACCAATGCCGGTGACATTTACCTCGGGGGTGGCACACTGCAATTACTGGGTGAATTAACGTACGACAACAACTTTGTACTAGGAGCATCCAGCTTTGATGGCAACTGGAAAGATAATTATAACAACATCAAAAATGCTGCTATACTTCTGGGGCACTGGCAAACTTCTGTCAACAAAGCTTCAACTATTAATGGTACTGTAACGGTTCAGGAAAACGCTCGAATAGCTCTGCAAGAAGGGTGCGATTTGAATCTTACAGGCTCACTTAGTGGTAGTGCTAATCTCTTTTTTGGTCACTTTCATGGTGATGATTCTGCTTCCATAGTACATATCTCGGGTGATACAGCGGGATATAGCGGTTCAGTAAGTCTGCAATCTGACGGTGGCAATGGACTGACCTTAAAATTAACCGGTAAAGGTACTTCTCTTTTAAACAACAGTATAACCATGGGAGCCAGCACGATGTTGGATGTCGCTCTCGGCGCCGCTGAATTGCGCAAAATTGAGGCTAATGTCACTGCATCAAATAATGATGGTTATATAAAAATCACGACAAACCATAGTAGCAGTCAAGAAGTTAAATTTAACGGTACAGAAAATAAGGATATAGCCTTAACTAAAAATTACGAGTTTATCGGAAATTTTAGTGTTCATGCAGGTGGTCAATCTGCTGCTGTTAGAGTGAAAGACGGCACAATTAAGGCTAATTCTCAAATCAATCTGATTGCCGGAGGAAAGCTAATCATCGAAGGAGGTGATGTCATCACCAAAGCTGTATCTCTTGGTCATACTAGTAAGGGTGATTATCCCGGACACTTGCAGATGACCGACGGCTCCTTGACTGCCGAAGCTATTAAAATAGTTCAAAATGAAAGAGTTAACACAGTTAACATTTCAGGCGGAACATTGGAATTCACCACAGCCGATGCTCTCGTTAACACTAATAACACTAATAAAACTAGCACCATCCACATTGGAGCTTCCGGCGACAAATCGGTAATACTTAAAGCAACTACAACTAATTGGAAACTTGATCGCGGGGTATTGAACGATGGTAATCTGACTATTGGCAACGTAACAATAGATGCTGCTAATACAGAGGAAATTTCGATTGTCGGTGCTAAATTTAACGGAACTGTTACCAACAACGCTAAACTTACCATTACGGATGCCAAAAGCGAAAACGTAACCCTGACAGGTGATGGCACTACAACCATTACAGGCTCTACCGATGTTGATGGCACTCTGACTGCTAAAAGCGGTAGCGTTTATTTCGGAAAAGGTTCTCACGATGTAGGCATTCTCGATGCATCTATTAGCGGTAAATCCGCAGCCGCCATCAAGTTGGGAGATAGTGCCCAAGTAAACGTAAGCAGTCAACTGTGGGCTTGCAACAATTCAAGTATTGAAATTGAAAAAGGAGCCTCTATCACCAACGGAGTCATAAACATTGCCGGAACGAATGATACAGCTGCCTCTATCTCAGCCGGTAAAGATGCTCAGTATTCCGCAGGTTCTGTAGATTATACCATCAGCAATGCATCTGTTACCATCACATCCTCTGACAACATTACATACAGCAATATTTTGGATGGCAGCTCGTTGACTAATAAGGGTACAGGCACCGTCACGACCACTAATGGTAACAGCAACTTTAGTGGTATTCATGCAATCAATGGAAACATTAACCTCACGTGGTTCAATGAACAGAAACATCAATTATTAATTGAAAGTCTGAGCATTTCCGAAGGTCGTGCCGTTTCCTCTGCTATGCATAAAAATTTAACAAGCTTAACAGACCGTGCTACCTTAAATGTAAAAGATGTAACAATGAGAGCAGGAGCTAGTTTAAATAGTAATCTTGAGATTTGCGATAATGGTAGCTTAACTCTGGATCTGACAAAGGGAGCTCTTACTCTTAGCGGTATACTTACTCTGGGTACCGAAATCAAACTCGATGATACCTCACTTTCACTCATCAAAGGTTTGGATGCCGGTGAACGCCTTGATTTATTTACAGGAGTAGCTGAACTAAATCTTAAATCTCAAAGTGAAGTTACTGAGTCTATTACTCTTGCCGCGCTAAGCGACACATCTTTCTCAGATGCAGCCAACTATTTCTCAGGGCTCAGCTCTAATCTTTATACTGTAGGGATTCAAAATGGGGTTGTGTTCGTTGAAGCGGCTAAAATACCCGAGCCGACCACGGCTACGCTGAGCCTGCTGTCCCTCGCAGCGCTGGCAGCCCGCCGCCGCCGTAAATAAATCTAGAAAGTAAGTAATAAGGCAGGCCACAGCCCGCGAGAAATAAGGCCGCCGTCTTGCACAGACGGCGGCTTTTTACGTATGCAGCATGCCCAAGGACGGGTGTGGACACTTGTCGCCAACCACGCGGGTGGTATAAGCCTCGGTCTAGTCACGTTGGCATGCAAGCTTGCTCAGCTGAGGAGCCCCGCATTATGCCGCCCGCACATGTGCGGGCTCCTATGCTTTTTTATTCCCCACCCGGGGTTTACACCCCGGTCTACCCTATATCACCCGCACATGTGCGGGTTTATCAGTACCGCGGGCATCCCCGCCTGATATGCTGAGCTCGTGGGGCGACATAATCGTAGCGAGGGGTGTGAACCCCTCGTTCGGTCGATAAAGAATATCCGAGCCCGCACTTGTTGC